>NZ_JBSGJX010000006.1:0-308635 GCF_053605785.1 Nonomuraea sp. NPDC003754 | reverse complement strand
GTGCTCGGCCAGCCGGCCGAGCACCGCCGACGGCGTGCCGGGTGGCCCGTCCCTGTCGGCGTAGGCGCCGACCAGCACGTCCACATCGAGCGTCACCGTGAGTTCGCCGATCAACCCGCGCGCGTCGAACGCCGTCACAACCGCCTCCATTGACTATTCGCGCTCAGAACATTACGGTCTGGGCCAAAATCGAGCAACAGGTGGCGGCCCACGGTCGTGCCGGGACCGCTCCGCACACTCCCCGCCCCCGCTCCCGCGTCACGACCCCCGGACCCCGGCCCTTCGACCCCCCGACCCCCCGACCCCCCGACCCCGGAAGTGATGCCGTGAGAACACTCGTCGTGGCGCTGGCCGCCGCGCTGCTCACCGCCGCGCCCGCGCAGGCGGCCGACTGCCGGCCGCCCACCGTGGAGAAGTTCGGCCCCGCCTCGGTGACCGGCGCCATCGTGGGCGCCTCCGTCCACGAGGGCAAGGCCTACCTGGTGACCAGAGGCCAGAAACCGCCCGTGCTCGCCGAGTTCGACCTGGCCACCCGCAAGGTCGTCAGGACCGCCACCCCGCCCGACGGGCCCGCGACCGGCGAGCCCGAGGGCGCGTGGGCCACCGCGGTCTCCGGCGGCAAGGTCTACGCGGGCACCTACCCGGTGCCCGACCTCTACAGCTTCGACCTGGCCACCGGCGAGGTGAAGCATCTGCACTCCTTCGGCAGGAACGGCGGCTTCGTCTGGAGCCTGGCCGCCGCGCCCGACGGCACCCTCTACGCCGGCACCTACCCCGACGGCCGGGTGTGGGAGTACAGGCCCGGCACCGGCGCCGTCCGCGACTTCGGCGTGCTGGCGGCCGGCGAGCGCTACGTCCGGTCGGTCGCCGCCGACGCGCGGAACGTGTACGCGGGCCTGCTCGACAAGGGCAAGCTCGTCGCGATCGACCGGCAGAGCGGTGCCGTACGCGAGCTGGCCCAGGGTTCCACCGGCATCGCGGTGGTGGCCGACCACGGCGAGCGGATCCTGGCCGTCAGCGGCACGACGCTGATCGACGTCCGCAAGGACGGCGCCGACGCCAGGCGCGTCGACACCGGGGCCGGCCTCGACGCGCTCGTGTCCACGCCGGACGGCACCGTCTACGCCACCAGCAGGCCCGACGGCACCGTCTACCGGTACCGCACGGGCGACACCGCGCTCACCAAGGTCGCCGACGCGCCCTCGCCGGGCGACGAGACCAGGCGCCTCGAGCTCACTTCGCCGGGCACGCTGGTCGGCTTCTCCGGCAGCGGCGGCATGTGGTCGCTCGACCTGGCCTCGGCCACCTCGCAGTTCGTCGAGCTGATCGACGCGGGCCTGCCCGCGGGCGCCGAGCGGGTGCAGAGCATGCTCCTGGTGCCCAACAGGGCGGTCTACATCGGCGGCCACTTCTCGATGGACGTGCGCGACCTGCGCACCGGCGGGCACCGCCGCTTCCGCGTGCCGGGCGAGCCGAAGGACCTCGTACGGCGCGGCGACAAGATCTACGCCGCCATCTATCCCAGCGGCCAGATCGTCTCCATCGACATCAGGACCGACGAGGTGGAGAGCGTCGGCTTCCTCGGCCACGGCCAGCAGCGCCCGTGGGACATCGAGTACGACCCCCGCACCGACAAGCTCCTGGTCGCCTCGGCCCCGCTGGGCGCCAGGCTCGACGGCGCGCTGTCGATCGTCGACCCCGACACCGGGCAGATCGACGTCCACGAGGGCGTCATCCCCGGCCAGAGCCTGATGAGCCTGTCGCTCGACTCCGCCAACGGCATCGTCTACCTGGGCGGCGACGTGCTGGGCGGCGGCGGCACCCCGCCGACGAGGATCTCGGCCTCGGTCGCGGCCTTCGACCTGGCGACCCGCACGGTGCTCTGGCAGACCGACCCGGTCGCCGGCTACCGCACCTTCCAGGACATCAAGGTCCACGACGGCCTGCTCTACGGCGTCTACAAGCGCGACTCGGGCGCGTGGATCGCGCTGGACCTGGCCACCAGGACGGTCGTGCGCCAGGGCACGCTGTCGGGTTACGGCGAGCTGACCGTGCACAGGGGCAGGGTCTTCGCCGCCACCTTCTTCGGCGGCGGGAACGCCTACGTGCTCGACACGCGGGCCGGGCTGCTGGCCACCGGGCTGGGCGACGAGTGGTACACCAACCCTCAGCTGCACTTCGAGCCGGGTTCGTGGCAGGCATGGGCGCTGTCGGGAAGGGAGCTGGCCAGAGTCAGGCTTGACCCGAGGTGCCCGCAGAGCTAGGTTCCGGTCTGTGCCGAAATTGATCGACGCGCACCGCCTCATCGGGCCCGTGCCCTTCGACGACCTGCCGGAGGACCCGCGGCCCGAGATGGACCGCCTGGGCATCGAAGCGGCCTGCGTGACACACACGCTGAGCCTCTACTCCGACGCCCAGGCGGGCAACCAGGCGCTCTTCGCGCTCGACGACCCTCGGCTGATCCCCGTCCCCGTGGTGGTCCCCGAGGCGTTCGCCGACATCCCCGACTGGCGGGTCCCGATGGTACGGCTCTGCCCCGAACGGCACAGGTTCGACCTGACCGGGCCCGTCGCGCTGCGCTGGCTGGCCGCGCTCGACACCATCGCCGCCGTCGACCTGGACGAGACCTCGCCCGCCCAGCTGCTCTCCCTGGCCAGGCAGCTTCCCGGTCAGCGGATCCTGCTGCTCAACCCCGGCTACCGCAGGCTGCGCGCGGTCGCCGAGCTGATGTCCGAGGCGCCCAACGTCTGGCTGGAGATGGGCACGGTCAACACCCAGCGCGCCGTCGAGTGGCTGGCCGCGCGCTTCGGCGCCCGCCGCCTGGTCTTCGGCACGGGCGCCCCCGTCCTCGACGACTGCGGGCCCCGCTTCCTGCTCGACCACCTCGAACTGCCCGACAAGGACATCGAGCTCATCGCGACGGGGGGCGACCTGCTGTGATCCTCGACGCGCACGGCCACGTCGGCACCTGGCCGGACTTCCTCATCCCCGACCCCACCGCCGAGGGCCTGGTCAGCCTCATGGACCGGCTCGGCATCGACGCCATGGGCATCAGCCACCTGCTCGGCGTCGGGCCCGACGCGGCGCAGGGCAACCGTCTGGCCTTCGAGGTCGCCGGCCGCCATCCCGGCAGGTTCGGTGTCTGGCAGGTCTACAACCCCCACCACCGCACCCCGCTCGTCACCGAGGGCGTGTGGGGCGTCAAGATCCATCCTGACGTGCACCAGTGCCCGCTCGACGACCCGCGCTACGCGCCGGTGTGGGAGCTCGGCCTGCCGGTGCTGTCCCACGGGCAGAGCGACTCGCCGTGGAGCGATCCGGCCCTGTTCGCCGTCGTGGCCGGCCGCCACCCCGACGTCCCGCTGCTGATGGGGCACACCGGGCTCTGGCCGTACGGCTTCGCCCGCGCCGCCCGCCTGGCGGCCGACCACCCGAACCTCTACCTGGAGACCTGTGGCTCGAAGATGACGGGCCGGTGGATCGCCCGCCTGGCCGAACTGGTGGGCGCCGACCGGGTCGTCTACGGCTCCGACTCCTGCTTCCTCGACCTGCGAGCCGGATACGGCCGCGTCGCCCTCGCGCCGCTCGGCGACGCCGACAGGGCGCTCATCCAGGGCGGCAACCTGGCCCGCCTACTCGCCCGATCATCAGGAGGACACCCATGACCCTCGCCCTGCACGGCGGCACCCCGGTCCGCTCCACCCCCTGGCCCTCGTGGCCGCCGCCCCTGGACGACGCCCAGCGCAAACTGGTCACCGACGTGCTGGAGAGCGGGCTGTGGGGCGCCACGCAGGGCGGCGGCGCCGTCGCCGACCTGACCGCCGCCTTCGCCGCCCGCTCGGGCGTGCCGTACGGCGTGGCGGTGGGCAACGCCACCCTCGGCCTGTTCGCCGCGCTGCGCGGCCTCGGCGTCGGGCCCGGCGACGAGGTCATCGTGCCCGCCTACACTTTCGTCGCCTCGGCCACCTCGGTGCTGCTGACCGGCGCCACCCCGGTCATCGTCGACGTCGACCCGGTGGACCTGCACCTGTCCGTGCCGGCCGCCGAGGCGGCGATCACCGCCAGGACCGTGGCCGTCATGCCGGTCCACCTGGCGGGCAGCCCCGCCGACATGGACGCGGTCAACGAGCTGGCCGCGCGCTACGGCCTGGTGGTGGTGGAGGACGCCGCCCAGGCGCACGGCGCCACCTACCGCGGCCGCCCGATCGGCGGCCTCGGCGACGCCGGCGTCTACAGCTTCCAGGCCGGCAAGGCGATGACCGCCGGCGAGGGCGGGCTGATCGTCTGCCGCGACGAGTCGGCCTATGAGGCGATCTGGTCGGTGTGCAACGTCGGCCGCAAGCTCGGCGGTCACTGGTACGGTCACCCGAGCGTCGGCTGGAACCTGCGCCTCACCGAGATCCAGGCGGCCCTGCTGACGCCGTGGCTCGACCGGCTCGACGCCGAGATCGACCGCAGGGAGGCCTTCTGCGCCGCCCTCGACCTCGGTGACCTGCCGGTGCGCGCCGTACCGCGGCCGGAGGGCACCACCCGCGACTCCCGCCACCTGCTGATGCTCCGCTTCGAGCAGCCGGTCGACCGGTCCTTCGTGCTCGCGGCCATGGCCGCCGAAGGCGTGCCCCTGGAGGGCGGGTACCCGCCGCTGGGCACGATGGGCGCCCTCACCGAGGCGGGCGCCCGCGCCGAGGAGTGCCCCGCCACGCGAGCGGCCGCGGAGAGCGTCGTGTGGGTGCGCCAGGCGATGCTGATGGACGATCCCGCGCGCGCCGCCGACCTCGCCGAGGCCCTCGCCAAGGTCCTCGCCGCCTGACACTCAGCCACCTCTCGACATTTCGGTCTTTACCGGAATCAGCAAGCGATTTAGATTCCGGTCATGACCCTTATCCATAAACTGGTCGCCGCGGGACTGGCGCTGACCACCGCACTGAGCGCCGCCCCGGCCGGCGCGGACGATCGCGTCCAGGACCTGGGCGTCCCGCTCCAGGACGTCCTGCTCATCGGCGGCACCGTCGCCCCCGGGCCCGGCGGCGGGACCGTGCTCTGGGGCGCCTCCTCCGGCGCGCCCGCCCACCTCAACGCCGTCGACCCCGCCACCGGCGCGGAGGTCGCCCGCCTCGACCTGCCGGGCGCGGCGGGCTCGTGGGCGGTCGACGCCACCCCCGACGGCAGCCTCTACGTCGGCACGTACGGCGACGGCCGGCTATACCGCTGGACCGAACAGGGCGGCGTGAAGGACCTCGGCCGCCCGGTGCCCGCCGACGACTTCGTCTGGTCGGTGGCCGCCGGCGAGGGCGCGACCGTCTACGGCGGCACCTCCCCCGGCGGGCGGCTGTTCGGCTACGACCCCGCCACCGGCTTCCGCGACTACGGCAAGCTGTCGGCCGCCCACGCCTACGTCCGCAGCGTCTCCTACGCCGGCGGGAAGATCTACGCCGGCACCGAGGCGCCCGCCGCCGTCTTCGAGGTCGACGCCGCCACCGGGGCGGCCACCCGGCTGCCCACCCCGCCCGGGCTCGACCCGGCGGGCAGGTGGGCCTACGACGTCAACGTCGCCGGCGGATATCTCTACGTCCGCTACGGCGGCGCCGGCCCCGGCCCCCTGCACGTCTGGGACATCGCCGCCAGGACCTGGACCGACGCGCTCGACCAGGCCCACGGCCTCGACGTGTCCCCTCCCGACGACGAAGGCCGGATCTACTTTGTAAAGGCGGGCGAGCTCGTCCGCTACGATCCCCGCACGAAGACCCTCACGCCGACCGGCATGCCGTTCCTCGGCAGGGTCGCCAACACCCGCGGCATCGGCTGGGCCGAGCTCGGCCTGCCCGACTACCCGGGCAAGAGCGTGGTCGGCCTGCTGTGGCGCGGCCTGATGTTCCGCTACAACCCGCAGACCGGCGCGCGCTCGTTCGTGCAGACCGGCGTGCGCGGCGAGCCGATCGACATCACCGCGATCTCCGAGGGCCCCGACGGCCGCGTCTACACCGGCGGGTTCCTCAACGGCGGCTTCGCCGCGCTCGACCCCGCGACGGGGCGGCGGGAGGAGTTCCACACCTTCTCGCAGAGCGAGGACATGACCACGCACGCCGGCAAGCTGTACGTCGGCGCCTACCCCGAGGCCAGGGTCTACTCCTACGACCCGAAGCTGCTGTGGAACAGCACCGAGTACTCCCCGAGCCCCGAGCCGGGACCCGCGCCCAACCCCGCCAGGCTCTTCGACTTCGCCGCCGACAAGCAGATCCGCCCGCGCGCCATGGTCTCGGCCGGTCGCTACCTCGCCGTCGGCACCATGCCCGACCTCGGCCACCTCGGCGGCGTGCTGGCCATCTGGGACCCGGTCGAGGGGAGGTTGAAGCACGCCCGGCGCAACGTGATCACCGACCAGTCGATCGTCTCGCTGGCCTACCGCGACGGCGTCGTCTACGGCGGCACCTCCATCTACGGCGGCCAGTCGGCGACCCCGCCGACCCAGCCCGAGGCCAGGCTGTTCGCCTGGTCGGTGGCCGACGACAGGCTGCTGTGGCAGATCACGCCCGCGCCCGGCAAGCCGGCCATCCCCGCGCTGACCTTCGACGACCGCGGCAGGCTGTGGGGCATCGCGGGCGGCACCGTGTTCGGCGTGGACACCGCCGAGCGCAAGGTCGTCAAGACCGTCACCCTGTCCGGCAGCAGGAGCGCCGGCGGGCAGCTCGCCTTCAACCCCGCCGACCGGCTGCTGTACGGCGCGCACGCCGGGGCCGAGGTGTTCTGGCTGGACCCGCGCACGCGGACGCACGACGTGCTGAAGCAGGGCGCCGTGCACCAGCTGGCCGTCCACCGGTCGGGCGAGGTGTACTTCGCCGAGGGGTCGCGGCTGTTCAGGCTCAAGGCGCAGCGGGACCGCTGACGCTCGCACCCCGGACGCGCCGACGCCTCCTCTCCGGTCACGCCGGAGAGGAGGCGCGGAGGTCAGCAGAGGCGGTAGGTGTAGAAGTTCTCGTTCCTGGACAGGTACATGTGCCCGTCCGGTCCCTTCAGCAGGATCGAGATGGGCCGCGTGATGAGCGTCAGCCCCATCGTCGCCCGGTCGATCTTGTACACCTTGCCCTGGACCTTGCCGTAGAGCTTGCCGTCCGAGCCGAGCTCGATGTTGGTGTCGAGCCAGACCTGGGTGGCGGTGGACCAGGGGTAGGTCTGGTGCCTGGTGACGCGCAGGGTCCGGCCGGTGGCCGGGTCGAGCTCGTACAGCGCGTCGGGGCTCAGCCCCCACAGCTTGCCCTCGTCGTCGAAGGTGATCGAGCCGAGCGCCAGGTCGCCGGCGACGGGCTTGGTCTGCCACTTGAGCGTGTCGGTCGCCATGTCGTAGGCGAAGGCCACGGCCGCGTCGTCCTGCGGGGTGCTGATGCCGCCGAAGGCGCTGGTGGTGCCGTAGATGACGCCGTCGCGGTAGGCCAGGCCGATGATGCTGTGGCCGGGGATGAGGTTACGCTTGACGATCGTCTCGCCGGTCGCGGGGTCGAGGAGGCCGAGGGCGCCGCCGACGGTGCCGACCTTGGGGACGGTGCCGAAGGCCAGCCGGTCGCCGGCCGAGATCATCGCGAACGGCCGGTCCTGCTCCTGGTCGGCCAGGTTGAGCAGGAGCCTGGGCTCGCTGCCCGTCCACTCGTAGATCCGGGCCCACGGGTAGACGCCCAGGTAGAGCTTGCCCTTGTGGGTGACCATGCCTTCGCTCTGCCCGACGTTGGGCCAGAACCGGGTCTCGCCGGTGGCGGGGTCGAAGGCGGCCAGGCCGCCGGTGAAGAAGCCGCCGCCGTAGACGCGGCCGTCGGGGCCGACGCCCATCGAGCGGATGCTGACCGGCTGGCCCGTGAGGGTGCCGTCGAGCAGCCGGCCCTGGCCGGTCTTGCGGTCGAAGTGCCAGATACGGCCGGTCGAGCCGGTGCCGACCAGGGTGTGGCCGACCCAGCCGAGCGGCCTGGCCGCGCCGCCGCCGAAGTCCGTGAAACCGGTCTTGGTGATCTTCTCGGTGTCGAGGTCGTAGGTGACCAGCTCGTCGCCCTGGAAGACGTAGAGCCGGTTGCCGTGCCTGCCGCCGCCGACGGTCAGGCTGTCGACGTCCTCGACGACGTCCTTCCAGGCGCGGCGTTCGAGGTCGTAGACGCCCATGGGGTTGCTGTTGGTGGAGGTGGCGAACCTGACCAGCAGGTAGCGGCCGGCCACGTCGATGTCGTAGGCGTAGCCGTGGCCCTCGATGGGCGGCTCGATGACCTCCTTGGTCACCCCGTCGCCGCCGACGACCGCGACCTTCATGCTCTGCGCGCCGACGCCCGCGTAGATCGTGCCGTCCTCGGCGACGGCCAGGTCCCTGACGAACTGCTCGCCGGGGACGGGGCTGCCGAGGTCGGTGATCTGCCCGCCGGCGGTGTCGTAGCGGACGAGCTTGCCGTGCGGGGAGGTTCCGCCGTAGACGGAGGCGCCGTCGGGGCTGGCGGCGACCGTCCACACGAAGGTCTCGGTGGGCGCGGCGATGCCCAGCTCGGTCACCTTGTCAGTGGCCGGCTCGTAGCGGAACAGCCTGCCCATGGCGCCCGGGGTGGCGTTGTAGCCGCCGACGTAGACGGAGTGGTCGGGGGCGACCGTGACCGCCCAGGAGCCGAGCGCGAGCGGCAGCGGGCGTTCGGCGACGAGCGTGCCGTCCTTGGCGTTCCTGATGGCGAGGATGGCGGGGCCCGAGGCGCTGGAGGTGACGGAGTAGACGCGGGGGCCGTCGGGATGGGAGGCGTCCATGGCGGTGCCCGCGGTGGTGGCGCCGGTCAGGGGGAGTGCGCCCAGGTTCTTGAACCCGCACCCGCTCGGGGGTGCCACGGATTCGGCCTGGACCGGAGATGCGGTGGGGAGGGCGAGGAGGAGGGCCATCGCCAGCGTGCGCCAAGATACGGTCATGGCCGTAATTTTGCAGGTTCGCTTGCCCCAACGGAAGGGACCAGGCGGAGGGCCGTGGCCGCGGGAGCGTCGAGCCGGGAGCTAGGAGAGGTCGAGGACGGCGTCGGCGCGCCGCCTGGTGCCGTCCTCGGCGAACCATCGTTCCTCGGCCGCGAACCACTCCACCCACCGCTGTTCGAGGCCGGGACCGTCGCGCTTCAGCACCCTGGCCATGCGCACCTCCCGCGGCGCCTCCACCCACACCGTGAAGGACACCGGAGCGCCGCGGCGGGCCGTACCGACGCCCTCGATGACCAGCACGGGCGCGGCGGGCACGATCACCTCCTCGGCGTGGACGCCGCGGACCCAGTCGTAGCGGCGGAAGGAGCCCGGCCGTCCCTCGCCCAGCGGGCGCAGCACCCGCTCCTCCAGCGCGGCGAACCACGGCCCAGGCCCCTCCTCCCACGGCACGGGGAAGTCGTCGCTGTGCACCACCTGCGCACCGAGGGCGGGCCCCAGCCGGTCGGCGAACGTCGTCTTGCCCGAGCCGGCCGGTCCGTCGACCGCGACGACACGGGTGCGACCGCAGGACGGTGGCCTTGCCATGATGCGTCTCACCAGGTGATTCATCCGACCGATCCTGCCATGGTGGAACAGGGACCTGACTGTCGAGCGCTGCCTCTCGCCTGCGAGGCTGGTAAGGCCGTAAGCTCGGCGACCACCACTGGAGGTTGATCTTGCGCGGACTCCTCGGCGACATCGTCGTCCTCGATCTGTCGCGGGCCCTGGCGGGCCCGCACGCCGCCCAGATGCTCGGCGACCTCGGCGCCAAGGTGATCAAGGTCGAGCATCCCCGGGGCGGCGACGAGTCACGCGGCTGGGGGCCGCCCTTCGTCGGCCCCGAGCACGACATCTCCACCTACTTCCTGTCCGCCAACCGCAACAAGCAGTCCATCGCGGTCGACCTGAAGTCGGAGGAGGGCAGGCGGCTCATCGAGCGCCTGGTACGGCACAGCGACGTGCTGATCGAGAACTTCCGCACCGGAGTGCTCGACCGCCTCGGCTTCCCCGTCGAGCGCCTGCACGAGCTCAACCCCCGCCTGGTGGTGCTGTCCATCACCGGCTTCGGCCACGACGGCCCCGAAGGCGGCAGGCCAGGCTACGACCAGATCGCCCAGGGCGAGGCCGGCCTGATGTCGCTGACCGGGCCCTCGCCGGACGAGCCGTACCGGGTGGGCGCCTCCATCGCCGACCTGCTGGCGGGCATCCACGGCGCCTACGGCGTCGTCGCCGCCCTCTACGCGCGCGAGCGCACCGGCAGGGGCGAGGTGGTGCGCACCTCGCTGCTGGCCGCGGTGACCGGCGTGCACGCCTACCACGGCACCGCCTGGACGGTCGGCGGCCAGGTGCCCGTCGCGGGCGGCAACCACCACGCCTCCATCGCCCCCTACGGCGCCTTCCACTGCGCCGACGGGATGCTGCAGATCGCCGTCGCCAACGACGTGCAGTGGCGCAAGGTGGCCGCCTTGCTGGACATCGACCCCGATGACGCGAAGTATGCGACGAACAGGCAGAGGTTCGCGCACAGGGATGAGCTGATCGTCGAGATGGAGAAGGCCCTGGCCCGTCACGACCGGGCGCACTGGCTGGCCGCGCTCGCCAAGTTGGGCGTGCCCGCGGGCGCCATCCGCACGCTGGACGAGGTCTACGCGTGGGACCAGACCCGCTCCCAGGGGCTGGTCGTCGAGGTGGACCATCCCGTGCTGGGCCGCATCGAACTGCCGGGGCCGCCGCTGCGTTTCGACGGCGCCGAGCCGGTCGAGCACACCGCGCCGCCGGCGCTCGATCAGGACGGCGAGAACGTACTTTCCTGGTTGGCGGAACGGGAACGGTGACCGGCGCGTCAATTCTGCAGCACTCGACGACAGCAGGGGAGCAGTGGTGAGCCGGCCGGACGCGCGCACTCTCATCGAGACGGTCCTGGACAAGGGATCGTGGAAGTCATGGGACACGCCGCCCGCCGACCCCTCGCAGCCGGGCTCCTCCTATGCCGAAGAGCTGGCCGCCGCCCGCGCGAAGAGCGGCTACGACGAGTCGGTGATCACCGGTGAGGGGTTCCTCGGCGGGCACCGGGTGGCCGTCATGGCCTGCGAGTTCTCGTTCATGGCCGGCTCGATCGGCGTGGCGGCGGCCGAGCGGCTGGTGCTGGCGGTCGAGCGGGCCACCAGGGAGGGGCTGCCGCTGCTGGCCTCGCCCGCTTCCGGCGGCACCCGCATGCAGGAGGGCGCGCTCGCCTTCACCCAGATGATCAAGATCGCGGCGGCGGTGCAACGGCATCGTGACGCGGGCCTGCCGTACATCGTCTACCTGCGGCATCCGACCACCGGTGGCGTCTTCGCCAGCTGGGGCTCGCTCGGGCACGTGACGGCGGCCGAGCCGGGGGCGCTCATCGGGTTCCTCGGCCCGCGCGTGTTCGAGTCGCTGCACGGCTACGCCTTCCCCGAGGGCGTCCAGGTGGCCGAGAACCTGTTCACGCACGGCCTGGTGGACGCGGTCGTCTCGGCCGAGGACGCCCGCGCCATGGCCATCAGCGCGCTGACCGTGCTGACGGCCGGCAGGAGCGGGCTCGAGGCGGGGGCCGCCCCCGAGGAGGACCTGCGTCCGGTGGAGGCGTGGGAGGCCATCACCCGCTCGCGCCGCGACGACCGGCCGGGCATCCGCACGCTGCTCAAGCTCGCCGCCACCGACGTCACCCCGCTGAACGGCACCGGCGAGGGCGAGGCCGACCCGGGGCTGCTGCTGGCCCTGGCCAGGTTCGGCACGGCGCCGGCCGTCGTGCTCGGCCAGGACCGGCGCACGCAGCGGGCGACGGGACCGTTCGGGCCCGCCGGGCTGCGCGTGGCCAGGCGCGGCATGCGACTGGCCGCCGAGCTCGGCCTGCCCCTGGTCACCGTGATCGACACGGCGGGCGCCGCCCTGTCGAAGTCGGCAGAGGAGGGCGGCCTGGCCGCCGAGATCGCCCGCTCGCTGGCCGACCTGGTCATGCTCGACGCGCCGACGGTCTGCCTGCTGCTCGGTGAGGGGGCGGGCGGCGGCGCGCTGGCCCTGCTGCCCGCCGACAGGGTGCTGGCCGCCCAGCACGCCTGGCTGTCGCCGCTGCCGCCCGAGGGCGCCTCGGCCATCCTCTACCGCAGCGTCGACTTCGCCCCCGAGATCGCCCAGGCGCAGGGCGTGCGCGCCACCGACCTGCGCCGCGACGGGATCGTGGACCGCGTCATCCCCGAGCGGCCCGACGCCGCCTACGAGCCACAGGCCTTCTGCGAGCGGGTGGCGCGGGCGCTGGAGTACGAGATCGCGCGGTTGCTGGCGACGCCGAAGGCGGACAGGTTGCCTGCCCGCCTGGCGCGTTACCGCTCGCTCGGGATCTAGCGCCGCCAGATCTCCTTGCCTGCCTGGTCGTAGCCGACCACGTGCACGTCCAGGTTGTCCTTCGTCGTGCGGGCGGAGAACAGGGTGAAACCGAGACCCCAGAGGTCGGACCGCAGCGTCGCGGTCAGGCGGGCGCCGTCCGGGTAGACGAGCTCGACCTTGGCCGTCTTCTTGACCGTCCATCCGGCGAGGACGTTCTGGCTGTGGCTGTAGGTGGCGTCCTCGATCCTGTGCGGTTCGACGGCGAAGCGCCCCCCGGCCCCCCAGATGATCATGCAGCCGTTCTGGTGGGTGATGCTCGCTCCGCCCTCCAGGACGGCGGCCGGGCCGACGGGCGGGGAGACCGTGCACGCGTCGGGCGCGTCGCCGCCGACCGAGGCCACCGTGTTTCCCCTGGCGTCGCTCAGCACGAACTGCTCGCTGCCGCCGGGGTAGGGGACGGCCCAGATCTTCAGCGGCGCGCCGGCGGGCGCGTACATGGTGCCGCGAGCACCCGACTTCACCGCCTCGACCTGGGTGGCCTCGGATCCGGCCACCCCGATCGCGCTCTTGCCGAGGTCGAGCAGGCGGCGGGCGTCATCGGGCCCGACCGGCTCGAAGGCGTCGCACGTGGTCTTGGTCCCGGGGGTGGAGCGGCACAGGCCGTCCCAGGTCCTGCCGTCGGCGAGCGTCACCTTGCTGAACCACACCTTCGCCTCGCCGACGGTGACCACCTCGCCGATCGGCGGGTGCGGGTCCCAGGCGGGCTTGTCGGCGGGATGGTCGTCGCGCCACAGCTGCCTGCCCGCCGCGTCGTAGCCCACCAGGGTGAAGCCTTCGAGGTAGAGGTCGCCGGTGACGGCCCGCCCACCCGCGAACAGGCTCACCCCCACCTTCCACGGGTCCGGCTTCACCGCCGCCGTCAGCGCCTTGCCGTCCTTGCGGACCAGCTCCACCTTCGCGGTGCCCCGGCGGGCGATGCCGAACCAGTGGCCGCTGTTGACCCGCAGCTGGACCGCCATGGGCTTGCCGCCCAGGTCGTCGAGCGTCAGGTTGTCGACCCTGACCAGGTGGAGCCCGACCTCGCGGCCCTCCAGGGTCCAGATGAGATTGCGGTCGGGGGTGTCGTAGGGCCGCACGCTGAGGTCGCCGAGCTTCACGGCGGCGCCCGCGGGCTTGCCCTGCGCGGACTCGGGGAGCATCGTGATGCCCCGCAGCCGCTGGGAGAGGACGCGGCCGCCGGCGTCGGCGAACTCGTAGGAGGTGACCTGATCCGTGCTGGGGTAGGCGACCGTCCAGATCTTCATCGGGGCCCCCGAGGGCTGGTGGAGGGTGCCGGTGAAACGGGCCCCCTTCGCGGTGACCGCCGTCACCGTCGCCACCTCCTGGCGCGCGCCACCGTAGTCGAGGATGGTCTCACGCAGCGGCACGGACTGGGTCGTCCCCTCGAACCAGCCGGCGTTCCGCATCGCCTTGGCGCCGGCGTTCTCGCCGCACATGCTCGAGGAGGCGCTCCCCGCGTACTGCACGTCCCGGCAGAGCGCGAGCAGGCCCGCGTCGTTCTTGCCGTACCACAGGCGCATCGGGCGGTCCTCGGTCGGGTTGTCGATGACGAGCGCCTCGCCCACCGGCTTCGGGTCCTTCGGCGGGCCCATGGTCGTCTGCCTGTCCTGGCCCCCGTTGAGCAGGAAAGGCACGAGCAGGGCCACCAGCGCGACCGGCAGGGCGGCCAGCAGGACCGGCCAGACCCACCGGCCCCGCCGGGCCCGCCGCTGGACCTCGATCCAGGCCGTCGGACCGGCCTCGAAGGTCATGGCGCGGGCGTCGAGCGCGGCACGCAGCCGCTCTTCCAGGTCGTTCACAGCTTCCCCCTCAGTGCCGCCAGCCCCCGGCTGGCGTGTGTCTTGACCGAACCGGGCGACACGCCCATGGCGTCGGCGATCTCTCGCTCGGACAGGTCGAGCCAGTAGCGCAGGATCAGCGCCTCCCGCTGGCGGCGCGGCAGCGTGTCGAGGGCGGCCAGCAGCTCCCGGTGCTCCTCGGCCACGATGACGGCGTGCTCGCTGCTGCGGGCCGGCTCGGGGGGTTCGGGACGGCGCAGCCGGCTGAGGCGCAGGTGCCGCAGCCGGTTACGGGTCAGGTTGCAGACGGTCGCGCGCAGGTAGCCGAGTGCCGCCGCGTCGTCGCGCAGGCGGCGGCCGTGCAGCCTGGCGAACGCCTCCTGGGCGATGTCCTCGGGGTCGTCGGCGCCCAGCAGTCCCGCCAGCCGTACCAGGGACTGGTACTGCGCGGCGAACAGCTCCGCGAAGGTGGGGGCCGCGGGCGCCATGGTGGGTGTTTCCATCACGTACCAGAGACACCCGCCGTGGCGACCGGTTGACCGGAGGAGTCGAGGAAATCGAAACCGCGTACCCGCGCACCGGGGACGGTCACCGTCCAGATGGAAAGCGGCGCCCCCGCGGGCCGGTGGACGGTGCCGCTGACCGTGGCGCCTTCCACGGTGCGCGCGCGCACGCCGGCCACGCCGGGCCGGGCGGCGCCGTAGTAGAGGTCGCCCTCGCGGTCCTCCGCCCACGCCGGCTCCGGCCGGTCGGACACGTCGTGGCCGCAGGAGCGGGGCCCGCACAGCCGCAGGTCGCCGTCCTCGTCGGTGGTGCGGGCGAACCACAGCCGCACCGGCGGGTCCGAGACGGTCAGCACCTGGCCGACCGGCGCCTTGCCCTGCATGACCCGCTGGTAGATCTCCGACGTCTCCGGAGCCTCGCCGCACCCCACCAGGACGAAGGGCACGAGGGCGCATAACCATCGCATGCCAGGAGAGACGCTCGACCGGGCGGCCGGTTGACCGGGGTCAGCCGACCGGCAGGCGTTCCACCCTGATCGAGAAGACCTCCTCGCGGGGCACGACCACCTCATAGGCCCCATGGTCGACCATCCAGTAGCCGAGCGCCTCCGCTTTCATGCCACTGTGGCCGGTGTAGGCGATGTGGAGGCCGTCGTCGTCCTCGTCGAGGACCACGCACGGCTCGCCGCCGAACGCCCCGACCGTGCGCACGAGCACCAGCCACTCCAGCTCGGAGCGGTCCACGGTGCGCCGCCAGTAGCCGGAGGCCGCCTCGAAGCCGTCCAGCTCCTCCTCGCTGAACAGCACGACCTCGTCGCTGTCGGGCCCGATCGCCGCCGGGTGGGTGCGGCCCCGGTGGCGGGCGACGAAACCCGACGCCACGGGCACGATCTCGTCGCTCATGACGACGGCCGCCAGGTGAGCCCGTCGTAGGCGGCGAACGGCCGCTCGCCCGCGCCGCTGACGTGCACGATCTCCGCTCCCGCCGGGATGGGCATGGGCGTGGTGTGGAACTGGGGCACCACGTGCTCGCGCGAGGTGGTGAACCCGTTGCCCGCGAACGGCGGCGCGTCGCTCCAGTCGCCGCCCATGTGCGGCCCGTACGGCACCGCGTAGGTGTCCACGTCGCGCGCGTACCACCGCATCAGGTAAAGCTCGGGCACGTGGGCGCTCAGCTCCGATCCCTCGAAGGACAGGTCGAGCCCCAGGAATAACGCCCGGGGCGTGGTCAGCCGCACGCAGTCCTGCACGCGGTAGACGTAGCCGGAGATGACCGTGCGCTTGCCCGAGAGGTAGGGCACGAGCAGCCGGGGCGGCACCACCTTCTGCATCTGCGTCCTACGCTCGTTCACGACACCACTTTACGATCTCTTGGCCGTCACGATCCAAGAACCCCGCCAATCGCGGCGGCCCCTGGTCAGGGCAGCCGGCCCACACCCAGCACCCGGTGCTCGAGGCACGGCAGCGTGGCGCGGGCGGAGGCGGTCAGCTCGGCGTCGAGCTCGACCACCTGCACGCCCGGTGCGCTACCCAGATCGGCGCGCACCACGCCCAGCGGGTCGACCAGCATGCTGCGCCCGACGCCGAACCCGTCGCTCGCCTCGGCGGGATTGGGCGCCTGGTCGACGGCGGCGGTCCACATTGTGTTCTCCAGCGCCCTCGCCCGCACGAGCGTGATCCAGTGGTCCTCCTTGAGGGGGCCCGAGCTCCAGGCCGCGATGACGGCGAACATGTCGGCGCCCCTGTCGACCAGCGCCCTGGCCAGCTCGGGGAAGCGCAGGTCGTAGCAGGTGATGAGCCCGATGCGCAGCCCGGCCAGCTCGACCACCGTGGGCTCGGAGCCGGGGGCCACCAGCTCCGACTCGCGCGAGCCGAAGGAGTCGAACAGGTGGATCTTCCGGTAGGCGGCCCTGATGGCGCCCGAGGCGTCGATCGCGACCGCGGTGTTGTGGACGCGGCCCTCGCCCGGCTCGAAGACGCCGGCGATCACCGCGACGCCGTGGTCGCGGGCCGCCTCGGCCAGGCCGGTCACGAAGGGGCCGTCCAGCGGCTCGGCCAGCTCGGCGATGCGCCTGCCGTACCTGGTCAGGGTGGCCTCGGGGAAGATCGCGAGGTCGGCGCCCTCGGCCCTGGCGACGGCCTCGGTGGCCCGCTTGAGGTTGGTGGCGGGGTCGGGGGAGACGGGCAGCTGGCAGAGGGCGATTCTGGTCACGTCTCGAGACTATGCCCGGCTGGAACCCGGCGGCCAGATCACCCGTACCGGCATCCCGGCCTGTCTGGCCATGGCCACCACGTCGGCGGTGCCGCCCGGGCCGCGCGGCGCGGTGCCGTCCCATACGGCGACCAGCTCGTCGGCCTCGGACAGCATGGCCTGCGCCGCGGCCAGGTAGGCGGGCACGCCCGCCTCCTCGAAGGGCAGCTCGAGGACGTGGGTGGCCTTGCCGAGCAGCATGTCGTAGGTGTGACGGGCGTCGGCGGGCAGGCTCTCCCGGTAGCGGCGGGCGGGCAGGACGGCGTGCAGCTCGCCGCCCGCCGCGATGGTCTCGGCCGCGAAGATCTGGTCGGACCCTTCCGCCAGGCACGACACGCCGACCAGGCCGGGGCCCGCGCTGGCCAGCTCGTCGCGCAGGGCCTGGCCGACCAGCTCGACCGTGTGCGGCGTGAGCTCGCGGTGTCCCGTCACGGCGAACCTCGTCATCGCGTCCTCACCACCTGGAAGCCCGCCAGGGCCAGGATGCCCGGCAGGTTCCTGATCGTGTCGCGGTCCTTTTCCTTCGCCGATGCTGACAAAGTGGACCAGTCTCCTATATCGGGATGTGTTTTGTTCTCATCATCCCGCAAGGGGCCGTGGGACCAACCGCGGGTCACCATCATGCGTACCCAGCGCACGTGCTCCATCTCCGCCAGGAGCTCGATCTCCTCCTCGGCGAAGGAGAAGCCGAGGTCCGGGTCGACGCGCGGGCCGAGCGCGCACCCGACCTCCTTCAGCTTCCTGCCGATGTCCTCGGCCAGCAGCCGGTTGGACTCCCGCTTGTCCTCCTCGAGCTCCTCCCACGGCACCAGCGAGGAGTTGACCGCGAACCTGCCGCCCCTGCCGCGCTGGTCGGCCAGGTAGTGGTTGTGCGTCGCCTTGGCCAGGGTCTCCACCAGGTCCTCGGCGATCAGCCGCGGGTCGCCCGCCGCGTCGGTCACCGGGAAGACCCTGAGCGCGCCGTCCAGGCCCTCCAGCAGCGTGGAGTCGAAGGCCGCCGCGTGGTCGACGCGGACGACCAGCGAGCCGGGGCCGCCGCCCCACAGCCGCAGCGACGTGAGCGCGACCTTCAGCGCGAGGTCCTGGTCGGGATAGCAGACGTAGACGCGGCGCGAGGCGTGCGGCAGCACCTCGGGCAGGCTCACCTGCTCCGGCTCCAGGTCGATCGCCTCGAGGTCGCAGGCGGTCAGCAGCAGGTCGTGCCGGGCGCACAGGGCCGCCGTCGCGCCGGTCGCGTCCGCGTCGACGACGGTGACCGGCAGCGGCCCGGCCTCCCGCGCCCGCGGGCGCCAGTGCCTGGCCAGCTCCAGCAGCAGCGTCCGGCCGAACGTGCCGAGGCCGATGACCATGACCGGGTCCGGTGTGGTGATCGGGTCGTTGTCCAGCAGTACGCGGGCCGCGAGCGTGTCGGGGTTGAAGAAGTCCAGGTGCAGTCCCGTCGGCCGGGTGAGCCCGAGCCGCCGGGCGCGCAGCGCGGCGCACATGTCGGGGTCGGAGATGAGCCCGTAGGCGGCCAGCGGGCGGGCCTTCGGCCGCGGCAGGGCGTGTGCGGCCAGCGCGATCGCGGTGTTGGTCGCGCTGTCGGCCTCGCAGGCGTACAGGACGGCGGCGCGTTCGATGCCCGCCGCGCGCAGCACGGCGGGATCGCGCGGGTCGCCCTCCACGTGCAGCACCCCGCGGTCGGCGTGGGGCGTGGGGGAGATCCGCACCACGCCGCGGCCGGCCGCCCGCAGGCGCGTGGTCAGCACGCCCGCGATCGGCCCGGTGCCGCAGATGACCGCGTGGCCGCGCGAGCCGCGGGCGCGCAGGCGGCGGATCTCGGTGGAGAAAAGCAGCAGCAGACCGGCGACCAGGGCGTAGATCGTCGCGGCGGGGGCGGTGAAGCGGGCCACCTCCAGCGCCCATCCCAGCGGCTTGTGATCGACGTCGAACGGAGCCGGATCGAGGACGAACAGCTGCAGCGAGTAATAGACCAGATCGAAGGCCGAGGCCCCGGGCTCGAGATACGCGGCGAATCCCACCAGGCCGAGAACGAAAGACGCGAGCACCAGTACGGCGAATGAAAGCCGCAAAGCCATTACGTCACGATATTTTGTGTCGCCTTTGAAAGTCCAGTTGCTCGTCGTGTATTCATGTCTGCATGGACCCCGTCAATGCGTTTCTCGCCTGGTCCACCGAGGCTGAGGGCTCCGAGTCGGTCATCAGGGCGGTCCAGTCGGTGAAGAGCCAGCTGGCCGAACGTCATTTCGACGTCTACGACTGGAGCGAGCAACCCCATAGCCGCAACATCGGCATCGAGATCCAGGAGCAGATCCGCAGGTCGGACATTCTCATCCTGGAAGGAAGTACGGTTCGCCCCAATTTGGCATTTGAAGTCGGTTTTGCGCGAGCGTTGGATTTGCCTGTCGTCGTCATCAAGCAGGAGGGCACCAGCGAGCTGCCCGAAGACTTCGGCGCGCCGCGATACCTCAACTATCCGAGTGCCAGCAACGACGCCGGGTTCAGCAAATTCGAGACCGATTTCGGCAGGTTGCTCGACCGTCTGGAGCTGGAGTCGCTCAGCCCCGGCCACCGGGCGCTGCGCCGCAAGCTGACCCAGCTGCACGGCGGCCTGCAGTCGGTGCTCAGCAACCACGACAGCGACCACCCGCAGCTGCACCTGCGCAGCGGCTGGCTGGAGGCGCTCGCCTCCGAGGTGCGCAACTCCGGCCCGTCCAACCTCGTCACCGACGCCGACTACTACTCCCACTGCTTCGCCGAGCTGCGCGACTGGAACGACGGCCCGATCAGGGCCATCGCCGACCTGACCGACAACACCGAGACCTTCTGGCAGACCGACCTCGAGCACCCCGAGCTGATGAGCTCCCAGGTCACCGAGCGGATCTTCCTCATCGACTGGAAGCTGTTCTTCCAGGGCGAGGCGGAGCTGTCACGGCACATGTCGATGTGGCGCGACCACATCGGCAGCCTGGCCGACAGCAGCTACGAGATCTACGTGGCCGCCGTCGACGACGTGGGGCTCGGCGTGCGCCACCCCTTCGGCGACACCGCCGTCGGCGCCCACCTGCTGCTGCTCAACCCCGACTGCATCGGCGGCTACCGGCGCAGGCTCGACAGCGACTTCGGCGAGCGGCGCATGCTCCACATCGAGCGCGACCGCCACCGTTTCAACCTGGCCAACCGCTACTACGACGCGGTCAAGGCGCGGGCGGTGCGGTTCGACCCCAACCACGACTTCCACACCCTCAAGCGCGAGTGGCTGCGCAAGCTGGAGATCGGCAGGTGGGACGAGCACTGGACGCTGCGCACCGAGCACCGCTCCCCGGCCTACTTCGACCGCTACGACCAGCACATCCGCACCTGGATCCCGATGTACGACGACCTGATCCAGGACTGCTCGGCCACCGTCGCCAGCGAGATCCTGCGCATCTTCCAGGAGATCGACATGTCGGTCTCGGTCCTGGAGATCGGGTACGGCACCGGCAGCCTCACCTCCGCGATCGTCCCGTGGATCCGCACCCTGTGCGAGCCGTTCGAGCAGCTCGGCCAGCTCTACCCGGTCGACCGGTACCGCGCGATGGACCGCGCGGTGCAGATGCGCAAGCTCGCCCACAAGAAGATCGGCGACGACCTGAACCGCTGGGTGCGCCTGCTCAACAAGACCGCGTGGGACGACGTCGAGGACAACATCACCTACAACGTCATCTTCGGCTCGCTCGTCACCCACTTCCTGTTCGGCCAGAACCCCACCGACGAGTCGATCGACTCCTTCTTCGCCGAGTGCGCCAGGCGCCTCGAACCCGGCGGCAGCCTCGTCTTCTCCGACTGCTTCGCCCCCGACGACGACCACGAGCGCACGTCGGCGGTGGCCGCCTGGCGGACCTGGATGATCGACAACGGCCTCTCGGAGGACTACGCGGAGGCCTACCTGGCCGGCAACCAGGACATGGTCAACGCCGTGTCCGTGCCCCGCGTCGCGGCGGGCGCCGAGCGACACGGCCTGCGCCTGGTCAAGGAGAAGCTGGTCGGCTCCACGCAGATGTTCCGCCTGCTGGTGTTCCGCTCCGCGCGCTGAGCGCCGCGGCGTAGGCCAGCGCCTGCGCCCGCGCGCAGGCGCCCACGGCCTCGTCGGGCGGCAGGAACCGCGGATCGTGCAGGCCGGCGTGGACGAACCCGGGCGCGCCGCCCAGCCCGACGAAGGCCATCAGCGTCGGCCACGCGGTGCCGTAATGGGCGAAGTCGTCGCCGCCGCACGAGTGCCAGGCCGGGGCCGGCACGAACCCGGCCGTCGCCGCCCCACGCCTGGCCGCCTCGGCCAGCGCGGGGTCGTTGACCAGCGGCGGCTCGCTCTTGGTGACGGTCAGCCTCGCGGCGCACCCGTGGGCGGCGGCCACGTGCTCGGCGCACTCCCTGACGGCCGACAGCAGCGCGCGCTGGTCGGCGGTGTCCAGCGCGCGGAGCGTGACCAGCGCGTGGCCGGCGCCGGGGATCACGTTCTCCGCGGTGCCCGCGTGGACGGCCCCCACGGTGAGCGTGGCGCCGTGGACCGGGTCGATCCGCCGCCCCACCAGCCCGTGCAGCGCCACCACCAGGTGCGAGAGCGCCAGCACCGGGTCCCTCGTGCGGTGCGGGTAGGCGGCGTGCCCGCCGAGCCCCTCGACGTCGATCCTGATCGCGTCGGCCGCCGCGTTGACCGTGCCGGGGTCGACGCCGATCGTGCCCCACGGCAGGTCGGGGTGGACGTGCACGGCGACCACCGACTCCACCCCCTCCGCCGCCAGCTCGCCCTCGCGCAGCAGGGCCACGGCGCCCGACGGGTGCCGCTCCTCGCACGGCTGGAAGACGGCCACCAGCGGCGCGGGCAGTTCCGTCCTGCGCGCCGCCCGCACCAGCGCGACCAGCGCGGCCAGGTGCACGTCGTGGCCGCAGGCGTGCATGTGCCCGTTGGCCGAGGCGAAGGCCGCGCCGGTCAGCTCGGCCAGCGGCAGCCCGTCGAGCTCGGCGCGGACGCCGATCGCGGGTTCGCCCTCCGGCCCCACCCTGACGATCATCCCGGTGCCCGCCACGACCCGGTGGGGCAGCGGCAGGTGCTCGGCGATGACGCCGCAGGTCTCCACCTCCGCGCCCCCCGGTTCGGGTACGGCATGCAGCCGGTGACGCAGGCGGATCGCGTCAGGCAACTCGTCGTCCAGCAGGCTAAGGAGAGCGCTCAGCGTCACGAACGGAGTATGAGCCGGTTCGGCACCGGTTTCCACCAGGTGAGCATCCGCCACACCCATTCGAGCGGGCCGTATCTGAACACCGACAGCCACCACCAGCTGAACAGCAGCTGCGCGAGCACCGTCACGCCCGCCACGGCGAGCACCGGCCAGCGCATCGGCGCGGTCAGCACGATGACCACGGTGCCCGAGACGTAGTTGGTCAGCGCCATCCTGCCCATCGGCTCCAGCCAGCGTGGCCGCAGGAACAGCACGAGCGTGGAGTAGGCGGCGGCGCCCGCGAGCGCCGCCGTCACGTAGACCCACCACTCGTCGGTCCGCAGGTAGAGCGAGCCGAGCGCCGCCGAGACGACCGCCGACACGCCGAACCCCGGCAGCAGCCATCCGCGGCCCGGCCGCAGGTCCATCAGCGCCATGCCGATCAGGAACAGCCCGGGGATGATCAGGATGCCGCCGCCCACCCACACGCCCCACGCGGTGGCCGCCACCCCGAGCACCAGGACGGGCCAGCCGCCCGACAGGAACGAGGCCGGCAGCAGCACGCCGATGCCGAACAGCGCGTAGTTGGTCAGCACCTCACCCTCGTACCAGGTGTGCTGGACCAGCCCGAACACCAGCAGCCACAGCAGCCTGCGCAGCAGCACCCACCGGCCGGCGCCGCGCAGCACCAGCGCGAAGCTGACGCCGAACAGCAGCGAGAAGATCGGGTAGAAGCGGCCCTGGAGGAACGTCTCGACCCACCACTCGCTGTCCGGCGCCTGGGCGTGCTGCCAGGTGTTGACCAGCATGATGCCGCACACCGCGAAGCCGCGGAGCGCGTCGAGCTCTCTGATGCGCGTCACAGGAACCAGGACCACCACCATACGGGGAAACCGGCCGCGATCACGGGGGCGGGATGTTCGGAAGTGTACGAGCCTCGGGGCGGACACGCGCGGTCGATCGAGGGCGACCCGGGTGATCACGCCTCGAGACCAATAGTGTGGTCTCGTGAGCGATCCCCTTGTTTCCCGCATGCGACGGTTCGGCACCACGATCTTCGCCGAGATGAGCGCGCTGGCCGTACGGACCGGGGCGATCAACCTGGGGCAGGGATTCCCCGACACCGACGGCCCGCCCGCGATGCTCGACCGCGCGGTGGAGGCGATCAGGTCGGGTGCCAACCAGTACCCGCCGGGTCCGGGCCTGCCCGAGCTGCGGCAGGCGGTGGCCGAGCATCGGCGGCGGCACTACGACCTGGCCTACGATCCCGACGGCGAGGTGCTGGTCACCGTGGGCGCCACCGAGGCGATCGCCGCCGCCGTGCTGGCGCTGTGCGAGCCGGGCGACGAGGTCATCGCCTTCGAGCCCTACTACGACTCCTACGCCGCCTCCATCGCGCTGGCCGGGGCCCGGCTGGTCGCCGTCACCCTGCGCCCGGTGGCGGGGCGCTTCACCTTCGACCCCGACGAGCTGCGCGCCGCCGTGACGCCGCGCACCAGGGCGATCCTGGTCAACTCACCGCACAATCCGACGGGCACCGTGTTCGATCGCGAGGAGCTGGCGGTCATCGCCGAGCTGTGCGCCGAACGCGACCTGCTGGCGATCACCGACGAGGTGTACGAGCACCTGACCTTCGACGGCGTCGAGCACGTGCCCATGGCGACGCTGCCCGGCATGCGCGAGCGCACCGTGATGATCTCCTCGGCGGGCAAGACGTTCTCGGTGACCGGGTGGAAGACCGGCTGGGTCTGCGCGCCGCCCGAGCTGGTGCGGGCCGTCCAGACCGTCAAGCAGTTCCTGACCTTCACCGCCAACGGGCCCTGGCAGCTCGCCGTGGCCCACGGCCTGCGCGAGGAGCTCGACTGGGTCGCCGGGCTGCGCGCCGGCCTGGAGGGCAAACGTGACCGGCTGCTGAGCGGGCTGGCGGCGGCCGGGTTCGAGGTGCTCAGACCGGCCGGCACCTACTTCGTGCAGACCGACATCAGGCCGCTCGGCTTCACCGACGGCCTGGAGCTGACCAGGCGGCTGCCCGAGCTGGCGGGGGTGGTGGCGATCCCCACCCAGGTCTTCTACGACCACCCCGACCGGGGCCGCCACTTCGTCAGGTTCGCCTTCTGCAAGAAGGACGAGGTCATCGACGAGGCGGTGACCAGGCTCAAGCGGCTCGGCGGGTAGGGGCGGTCAGGAGATCACCTTCACCGGCAGCTTGCGCTGCCTGACCGCGCCGCGCACCGCCTTGGCCAGCTGCGCGTACTCCGCGGCCCTGGCCGAGCTCGCCCGGTAGGCCATGCCGATCGTCCTGCCGGGCGCCGGAGGGGCGAACCTGCGCAGCGCCAGCCGTACCCGCTTGCCGGTCTCCACCGGCACCGCCGACTCCGGCAGCAGGGTCACCCCGAGGCCGCCCGCCACCAGCTGGACCAGGGTCGGCAGGCTGGTGGCGTAGGTGGTCGCGGTGGCCCGCGCGCCCACCTCCCTGCACACGTCGATCGCCTGCTCGCGCAGGCAGTGGCCCTGGTTGAGCAGCACGATGTCGAGCCCCTTCAGCGCCGACCTGCGCAGCGGCCCCTCCTCGGCGGCCAGCGGATGGCCCTCCGGTACGGCCAGCAGGAAGTCCTCGTCGTAGAGCGGCTCCTCCACCAGCCCGCTCGTCTCGGTCGGCAGCGCCAGCAGCACCAGGTCGAGCCTGCCCTCCCGGACCTCCTCGACGATCGTCTCGGTCTTGGCCTCGTGGACGGTCAGCTTCAGCAGCGGGAAGCGCTTGGCGAACATCGGCAGCAGGGCGGGCAGCACGTACGGCGCGACCGTCGGGATCACGCCCAGGTGCGCGGGACCGCTGAACGGCTCGCGGTTCCTGGCCACCTCCCCGACCAGGTCGTCGACCGCGGCCAGCACCCGCGTCGCGTGCACCGCCACCCGCTCGCCGGCCGGGGTCAGCAGCACCTTGCGGGTGGTCCGCTCCAGCAGCTGGGTGTCGAGGATCTCCTCCAGCGCGGACACCGACCCCGACAGCGCGGGCTGGCTCATCCTGAGCGCGGTGGCGGCCTCCCGGAAGTGCAGATGGTCGGCCACGGCAAGGAACGCCCGCAGCTGAGCGAGGGTGGGTATGGGCTCACTGATAGGAATCACCTCTCAGATTGGTCCGACTGCTCGATTTCTCGGATCAATGTTAGATGCGGCAACCTGGAGGCACTGACAACGACGTCCTGCAAGGAGACATAGACGTGCTCACCGTTGGTGACAAGTTCCCCGAGTACGAGCTCACCGCCTGCGTCGACCTCGACCCCGAGAAGGCGTTCGCGGAGATCAACCACAAGACCTACGAGGGCAAGTGGCGCGTGGTGTTCTTCTGGCCCAAGGACTTCACCTTCGTGTGCCCCACCGAGATCGCCGAGTTCGGCCGGCTCAACGAGGACTTCGCCGACCGCGACGCCCAGGTGCTCGGCGTCTCCGTCGACTCGGAGTTCGTCCACCACGCCTGGCGCAAGGACCACGAGGACCTGCGCGACCTGCCTTTCCCGATGCTGAGCGACATCAAGCGCGAGCTGTCGTCGGCGCTCGGCGTCCTCGGCGAGGACGGCGTCGCCCAGCGCGCCACCTTCATCGTCGACCCCAACAACGAGATCCAGTTCTCGATGGTGACCGCGGGCTCGGTCGGCCGCAACGTCAAGGAGGTCCTGCGGGTCCTCGACGCCCTGCAGTCCGACGAGCTGTGCCCCTGTAACTGGAACAAGGGCGACAAGGGCCTCGACGCCAAGGCGCTGCTCGGCGCATGAGCATCGACAACCTGAAGTCGGCGCTGCCCGACTACGCCAAGGACACCAAGCTCAACCTGGGCTCGGTCACGACGACGTCGTCGCTGACCGACCAGCAGCTGTGGGGCGCGGTCCTGGCGTGCGCGCTGGCCACCAGGTCCGCGCGGGTCATCGCCGAGGTCGCCGAGGAGGCGTCGGCCATCCTGTCGGCCGAGGCGTTCAAGGCGGCCAAGGCCGCCGCCTCGATCATGGCGATGAACAACGTCTACTACCGCGCCACCCACCTGATCGGCGACGAGCAGTACAGCACCATGCCGGCCAAGCTGCGCATGACCGTCATCGGCAATCCCGGCGTCGACAAGGTCGACTTCGAGCTGTGGTGCCTGGCGGTCTCCGCGGTCAACGGCTGCGGGCGCTGCCTGGAGTCGCACGAGCAGGTGCTGCGCGGCTCGGGCATGCCGCGCGAGCAGATCCAGGAGGCGCTGCGGATCGCCGCCGTCGTCAACGCGACGGCCGCGACCCTGGAGGCCGAGGCCGCCCTCGTGACGGTCTGACCCGCCTGGGCGAAGGGCGCCCCCATTCCGGGGGGCGCCCTTCGTGCTGTCCTGAGGCCGGTCAGCTGTCCAGGAACTCCTCCACGGCCGCCGCGAACTCCCCGGGCGCCGCCGAGTGGATCAGGTGCCCCACGTCGATGGTGACGAGCTTGGCGCCCGGGATGAGGCCGGCCAGCGGCGTGGCGTCGACATGGCTGGACGGCCCGCCCGACAGCACCAGCGTGGGAGCGGTGATGCGGGCCAGCCCCTCGGCCCACGCCGGGTCGGGCGAGACGAACTGGCGCTCGGTCTCGACCATCATGGGGGAGTCGTCCTCCAGCGGCGGCCGGTCCAGCGGCAGCGGCGCCGGCGGATCCTCCAGCACCAGGACCGAGACCAGGTCGGGGTACCTCATGGCCAGGTGGTAGGCGACCGCGCCGCCCAGCGAGTGCCCGATCAGCGCCGCCCGCTCCACGCCGAGCATCCTGAGCAGCGCCGCCACGTCCTCGGCCATCTCGGGCAGCGCGTAGCCGTCCGGCCGCTCGCTGGCGCCGTGGCCGCGCAGGTCGGGCGCGATCACGTGGAAGCGCTCGGCGAAGCGGCGGGTGTGCGGGTTCCAGTGGTTGTGGTCGGCGGTACGGCCGTGCAGCAGGACCAGGGCGGGCGCGGCCGGATCGCCTTCCTCCCGGTAGGCGAGCTCGACGCCGTTGACGTGTGCGATGCGAATCACGTCCGTGAGGCTACCTTCGTGAGAAACGACCGTGAGGCGGCGCCTCCGGTCCTCCTGCCGGGCGCGTCCGCCATGCCACCCGCCCCATCATGGGCAAAGGTTGCCAATGAACGCCCTCCCCGGCGTGGGTAGCGTCGCGACCGTGGGTGAACGGGTACTCGTCGCGCTCGGCGGCAACGCCATGACCGGCCCGGACGGCAGCGCCGCGCCGGGCGAGCAGCGGGCCGCGGTCGAGGCGGCCATGCTCCAGGTCAGGGCGCTCATCGACGCGGGACACCAGGTGGTGCTGACCCACGGCAACGGCCCGCAGGTCGGCAACCTGCTGCTGAAGAACCAGCTGGCCGCCTCCGTCGTGCCGCCGGTGCCGCTCGACTGGTGCGGCGCCCAGACCCAGGCCACCATCGGCACGCTCATCATGAACGCGCTCGTCACCCGCAGCGCCACCGTCGTCACCCGCACCCTGGTCGATGCGCGTGACCCCGCCTTCGAGGAGCCGGTCAAACCGATCGGGCGCTACTTCAGCGAGGCGGAGGCGCGCAGGTTCGAGAAGCTCGGCCAGAGCTGGCGGCGCTTCGAGCGCGGCTGGCGGCGCGTGGTCGCCTCGCCCGAGCCGCTGGAGATCCTCGACGCGGGCGCCGCGACCGCGCTGATCGCCGCGGGGTTCACCGTCGTGGCCGCCGGCGGCGGGGGAGTGCCCGTCGTGCGGCAGGCCGACGGGCGGCTGACCGGCGTGGAGGCCGTCGTCGACAAGGATCTGGCGGCCGCGCTGCTGGCGCGTGCCGTACAGGCCGAGGTGCTGATCATCGCGACCGACGTGCCGAACGCCGTCGTCGGGTACAGCGGGCCTGACCCGCGGCCCGTCGGCCGGATCTCCGCCGGCGAGCTGCGTGTCCTGCACGCCGCCGGGCACTTCGCCGGAGGGAGCATGGGACCGAAGGTGGAGGCGGCCCTGCGTTTCGTCGCAGGCGGGGGCAGGCAGGCCGTGATCACCTCCTTGGAGCACATCGCGAACGCCGATGTCGGTACGAGAGTGGAGAGATAGATGCCGGAACCGATCGAAGTGCGCAAGGTCGCCATCGAGAGCGTGACCGACGCCTCAGGGCTGGAGAAGCTCATCGACGACGGGGTCATCGAGGCGCACAGGGTGCTCGCGGTGATCGGCAAGACCGAGGGCAACGGCGGCGTGAACGACTACACCCGCATCCTGGCCGACACGGCCTTCCGCGAGGTGCTGGCCAGGAAGGGGCATCCCGCGCCCGAGAGCGTGCCGCTGGTCTGGTCGGGCGGCACCGACGGGGTGCTGAGCCCGCACGCCACCATCTTCGCCACCACCGCGAACGCGCCCGCCACCGACGAGCCCAGGGTGTCGGTCGGCGTCGCGATGAGCGAGGTCATCCTGCCGGAGGACATCGGCCGCCCGGCCATGGTGGAGAAGGTCGCCGCGGGCGTGCGCGAGGCCATGAAGGTGGCCGGCATCGACGACCCGCGCGACGTCCACTACGTCCAGACCAAGACGCCGCTGCTCACGCTGGCCACCATCACCGACGCCAAGAACCGCGGCAAGGACACCGCCATCGAGGAGACGGGGCCGTCCATGGACCTGTCGAACTCCACCACCGCGCTCGGCATCGCCGTCGCGCTCGGCGAGATCGAGATGCCCGGCGCCGACCAGATCCACCGCGACCTTTCGCTCTACAGCAGCGTCGCCTCCTGCTCCAGCGGCGTCGAGCTGGACCGGGCGCAGATCGTCGTCGTCGGCAACGTGCGCGGGATCGGCGGCCGCTACCGCATCGGGCACAGCGTCATGAAGGACGCCCTCGACGCCGACGGCATCTGGGCGGCCATCCGCGACTCCGGCATCCCACTGCCCGAGCGGCCGCACCCCTCCGACCTGGGCGGCCGTCTCGTCAACGTGTTCATGAAGTGCGAGGCCGACCCGTCGGGCCGGGTGCGCGGGCGGCGCAACATCATGCTCGACGACTCCGACGTGCACTGGCACCGCCAGATCAAGGCCACGGTCGGCGGCGTCGCCGCCTCGGTCACCGGCGATCCGGCGGTGTTCGTCTCCGTCGCCGCCGTCCACCAGGGACCCTCGGGCGGCGGCCCGGTCGCCGCGATCGCCGACCTGTCCTGACCCCGTACGGCGCGGCGGCCGACGCCCTCCACCACCGGCAGGGCGCGGTGGCCGCGCCGCTATCGCGCCTCGAGGTGCTCGACGTTGGCCCTGTCGGCGGGATCGGCGCTGGGCTCGCCCGCGAACCACGCGTCGAGGATCTCCACCAGCAGCGGCTCGGAGACCGCGCGCAGGCTCAGCGCCAGCACGTTGGCGTCGTTCCACCTGCGCGCGCCGTCGGCGGTGTAGGCGTCGGCGCACAGCGCAGCCCGCACCCCGCGCACCTTGTTGGCCGCGATCGAGGCGCCGGTGCCCGTCCAGCAGCACACCACCGCCTGGTCGGCCCTTCCCTCGGCCACGTCGCGCGCCGCCGCCTCGCTGGCCCACGCCCAGTCGTCACGCTCGGCGGGGTCGAGCGCCCCGTGGGCGATCACCTCGTGGCCCCGCTCGCGCAGCTCCCGCACCAGTTTCGCGGCCACTCCGTCGAGGCTGTCGGCCGCCACCGCGATCCGCATGGCTCAGTCCACTTCCGCGCTGCCGTTGACCCGGAGCTTACGGCGGGCGCGCTCGTAGAAGGTCGTCGTGCCCAGCCGTACCACCCGGGCGGCGCCCGAGACGGCGGTCGCGGTCACGCGGTCGCCGGGGGACAGCCGGCCCATCACCATGCCGTCGACCTCCACGGCCAGCGTGCCGCTGGAGGGCAGCAGCTCCAGGGTGACCCGCTCGTTGGCCGACAGCATCACCGCCCTGTTGAACGTCGAGTGCGCCGCGGCGGGCACCACGAGGAACCCTTCGACCAGCGGCGAGACGATCGGCCCTCCCGCCGAGAAGCTGTAGGCGGTCGAGCCGGTCGAGGTGGCGAGGATGACCGCGTCGGCCGCGTAGCGCACGAACGGGTGTCCCTGCACGGCGACGGCGACCGCGGCGATCCCGTCGCCAGGCACCCGCACCAGCGCGATGTCGTTGAAGGCGGTGACCTCGTGCCCGTCGGTCAGCGTCGTCCGCACCGCCATGCGCGGCTCCACCGTGTAGCGGTGCTCGTCGATGGCCGACAGCGCCTCGGGCAGCTCGTCGACGTCGATCTCGGCGAGGAAGCCGAGCTTGCCGAGGTTCACGCCGAGGACGGGCGTCTCCAGGCCCGCGATCAGCCGCATCGTGCGCAGCATCGTGCCGTCGCCGCCCAGGCTGACCAGCAGGTCGGCGCGCTTGCACAGCTCCTCGGGTTCGACCGCGATCGCGCTGCAGTGGATGCGGTCCACCTCGTCGGGCAGGCCGAGCACCGTGACGCCCCTGGAGACCGCCCACGAGATGATCGTCTGGATCGCCGTCTCGGAGTCACGCCTGGGGTGCAGGACCAGGCCAACCGTTCCGATCATGCCCATGTGCTTCACTGTACGCGGCGCCGCCCGGTGACCGTCCACCGCGACCACACGTGATGCGCCGGTAGTCTGGTCGTTTGTGCCGAGCATTCCGCAACCCCTGGTGCCCAGCGACGACGGCGGCGCCGACGCCTCCGTCGCCGCCGCGCTGACCGCCTTCTCCTCCGGCACGGCCGACGCCACCGCCGTCCTGTCGGCCCTCAGCGGCACCAGGCTGCTGGTGCCCGTCGTGGCGCTGCTGACCTCGTCCGAGGTCGGCGAGCACGGGCTCAAGCAGGAGAAGGAGAGCGAGATGGCGCTCCCCAAGCTGATCGGCAAGGACGGCAGGGAGGCGGTGCTCGCCTTCACCGGCGTCGAGGCGCTCACCAGGTGGCGGCCCGACGCGCGGCCCATCCAGGCCACGACGCCGCAGGTCTGCCAGGCGGCCGTCCACGAGGGGGCGGCGGCCGTGGTGGTCGACGTGGCGGGGCCGGTGCCGTTCGTCATCGAGGGCGGCGTGCTGGAGGCGATGGCCGCGGTCGAGTCCGGCAGGCTCGACGACGTGGGCCCGTCGGTGACGGTGGCCCGCTTCGCCCCCGCGCCCGCTCCCAGGCGCCGCCGCTTTCCCTGGTCCCGCCGGTCCTGACCGCGCGCGGGACAGCAGGGGTGACCGCGGCCGGCGTTCCGCGCGACGGCCGTGACCGCGGGCGTCCGCGACGGGCGAGTCCAACGCCATCGTGACAGCGGGGGGCGTTCCGCGCGACGGCCGTGACGGAAGGACCTGACAGCCGCCGCCGCACCCGCGAGGATGAGCGGGTGGTGGTCTGGGCGGCGGTGGCCGGCTTCGTCGTGGGGTACGTCGTGCGCGCGCTGGCCGAGGGCTTCGAGGCCGACCCCGTGGACACCCGCGCCGAGGCGCGGCGGGTGCTGCGCGGCCTGCGCCGCCGGCCGTCCCTGCGGTTCCCGACCGTCGAACTGGCCACGGCGGCGGTGTTCGCGCTGCTCATCTGGCGGATGCCGGCGGCGTACCTGCCCGCGCTGCTCTACGCGGCAGCGGCGGGCGTCCTGCTCGCCCTGATCGACTGGCGCACCCAGCGGCTGCCCGACCTGATCACCCTGCCGTCCTACCCGATCCTCGCCCTCCTCCTGCTGCCCACCGGGCGGCTCCCCGAGGCGCTGCTCGGCGGCCTCGCCCTGCTGGTCCTGTACGGCGTGCTGTGGTTCGTCCGGCCCACCGCCATGGGCCTCGGCGACGTGAAGCTGGCCGGCCTCATCGGCATGGCCGCCGGCGCGGTGGGCTGGAACGCCTGGGTCGCCGCGGCGCTCGCGGGCCAGTTGCTCGGCGCGCTCTACGCCCTCACCCTCCTTGTCACGAAAAGGGCGGATAAGTCGACCGAATTTCCATTCGGGCCCTTCATGATCGTCGGGGCGCTCTGTCTCGCCTGGTGAGCCATGGCGATCCCACCGCTCCGTACATGGAAGACTTGTCAGCATGTTGCGCTGGTTGACCGCCGGAGAGTCCCACGGCCCCGAACTCGTCGCCATCCTCGAAGGCCTGCCCGCGGGCGTGGAGGTGACCACGGCCGCCATCGACGAGGCGCTGCGCCGGCGCCGTCTCGGCTACGGCCGCGGTGCGCGGATGAAGTTCGAGGAGGACAAGGTCTCCATCGTCGGCGGCCTGCGCCACGGTCGCACGCTCGGCAGCCCCGTCGCCGTCCGCGTCGGCAACACCGAGTGGCCCAAGTGGGAGAAGGTCATGGCGGCCGACCCCGTCGACCCCGCCGAGCTGGAGGGCCTGGCCCGCAACGCGCCCCGCTCGCGCCCCAGGCCCGGCCACGCCGACCTGGCCGGCATGCAGAAGTACGGCTTCGACGACGCCCGCCCGGTGCTCGACAGGGCCAGCGCCCGCGAGACCGCGGCCAGGGTGGCGCTCGGCGAGGTCGCCAGGCGCTTCCTCAAGCAGGCGCTCGGCGTCGAGATCCTCAGCCACGTGGTCTCGATCGGCGCCGCCCAGTCGCCGGGCAACGTCTTCCCGGTCCCCGGCGACCTCGAGGCCATCGACGGCGACCCGGTGCGCTGCATCGACCCCGAGGGCAGCGCGGCCATGGTCGCCGAGATCGACAAGGCGCACAAGGACGGCGACACCCTCGGCGGCGTCGTCGAGGTCCTCGCCTACGGCCTGCCGCCGGGCCTCGGCAGCTACACCCACTGGGACCGCCGCCTCGACTCCCGCCTGGCCGCCGCGCTCATGGGCATCCAGGCCATCAAGGGCGTGGCGGTCGGCGACGGCTTCGAGACCGCCAGGCGTCCCGGCTCGCAGGCCCACGACGAGATCGAGTACACCACCGACGACGGCGTCAGGCGCATCACCAACCGGGCCGGCGGCGTCGAGGGCGGCATGACCAACGGCGAGGTGCTGCGGGTCAGCGCCGCGATGAAGCCGATCTCCACCGTCCCGAGGGCGCTGGCCACCATCGACGTCAAGACCGGCGAGGCGGCCAAGGCCCACCACGAACGCTCCGACGTGTGCGCGGTGCCCGCCGCCGGCATCGTGGCCGAGGCCATGGTGGCGCTGGTGCTGGCCGACGCGGCCCTGGAGAAGTTCGGCGGCGACTCCGTCGAGGAAGTCGCCCGCAACCTGTCCGGCTACCTCTCATCCATGGTGATCAAATGACCAAGGCCGTGCTGATCGGCCCTCCCGGGTCGGGCAAGACGACGGTCGGCCGCCTGCTGGCGGAGCGGCTCGGCGTCGCCTTCCGTGACACCGACGCCGACGTCGAGTCGGTCGCGGGCAAGCCCGTGAGCGACATCTTCATCGAGGACGGCGAGGCGCGCTTCCGCGAGCTCGAGCACGACGCCGTCCGTACGGCCCTGGCCGAGCACGACGGCGTCCTCGCCCTCGGCGGCGGCGCGATCCTGCACGAAGGCACCCAGGCGTTGCTCGACGGGCACACCGTCGTCTACCTCCAGGTGGGGCTCGCCGACGCGGTCCAGCGGGTCGGCCTCGGCTCGGCCCGTCCGCTGCTGGTGCTCAACCCGCGCAGCCAGCTGAAGAAGCTGATGGACGAGCGCCGTCCTGTCTACGAACGGCTCGCCGTGCTCACCGTGGCCACCGACAAGCGCGATCCGGGCGACCTGGTCGAGGAGATCGTGAAGGGGCTGCCCGCATGAGCGCCACGCGCATCACCGTGCGCGGCGACAGCCCCTACGACGTCGTCGTCGGCACCGGCGTGCTGGGCGAGCTGCCCGGCCTGCTCGGCGAGGGCGTGCGCACCGTCGCCGTCGTCCACCCCGCCACGCTGCCCGAGATCTCCCGTCCCGTGTGCGGGGCCCTGGAGGCGGCCGGCTACGACGTGGTCGCGCTGCCCGTTCCCGACGGTGAGTCGGCCAAGACCGTCGAGGTCGCCGCCCAGCTGTGGTCGGCTTTCGGCCGCTACGGCATCAGCCGCTCCGACGCCGTCGTCGGCGTGGGCGGCGGCGCCACCACCGACCTGGCGGGCTTCGTCGCCGGCACCTGGCTGCGCGGCGTCAAGGTCGTCATGGTCCCCACCACGCTCCTGGCCATGGTCGACGCCGCCGTCGGCGGCAAGAACGGCATCGACACCCCCGAGGGCAAGAACCTGGTCGGCACCTTCCTGCCGCCGGCCGGCGTGCTGTGCGACCTGGCGACGCTGCCCTCGATGCCGCGCGCCGACTACGTCGCCGGCCTCGCCGAGATCATCAAGGGCGGCTTCATCGCCGACCCGACGATCCTCATGCTGGTCGAGGACGACCCCGAAGGGGCCACCAGGCCGGAGGGCGAGCACACCCGCCAGCTCATCGAGCGCAAGATCCAGGTCAAGGCCGACGTCGTCGGCGCCGACCTGCGCGAGGCGGGCCTGCGCGAGATCCTCAACTACGGCCACACCCTCGCCCACGCCATCGAGCGTGCCGAGCACTACCAGATCCGCCACGGCGAGGCCGTCGCGATCGGCATGGTCTACGCCGCCGAGCTGTCCCGCCTGGCGGGCCGCGCCGACCTGGTGGAGCGCACCCGCTCCATCCTCACCTCGGTGGGTCTGCCCACCGCCTACCGCAAGGACGCCTGGCCCGAGCTGCGCGACCACATGCGGCTCGACAAGAAGAACCGCGGCGCCAAGCAGCGCTTCGTCGTCCTCGACGGCCTGGCCAGGCCCGGCCGGCTCGAGGACCCGCCGGAGGAGCTGCTGGAGGCCGCCTACCGCGAGGTGGCTCGATGATCTACGTGCTCAACGGCCCCAACCTGTCGCGCCTCGGCACCCGCGAGCCCGACGTCTACGGCGCCGCCACCTTCGAGGACCTGCGCGCGCTGTGCGTCGCGACAGGACGCGAGCTCGGCCTCCACGTCGAGGTGCGGCAGACCGACGACGAGGCCGAGCTGATCGGCTGGATCCACGAGGCGGCCGACGGCAAGATCCCCGTCGTCCTCAACCCCGCTGCCTTCACCCACTACTCCTACGCCCTGCGCGACGCCATCGCCCAGCGCACCGCGCCGCTGATCGAGGTGCACATCTCCAACCCCGCCGCGCGTGAGGAGTTCCGCCACACCTCGGTCGTGGCGGCCGTCGCCACCGGCACCATCGCCGGCTTCGGGCTCCAGTCCTACGTGCTGGCCCTGCGGGCCATCGCGGACCTGGTGCGATGACCCGCTACCGCTCCTTCGTCGCGCTGGGCGACAGCTTCACCGAGGGGCTGAACGACCCCGGCGCGAACGGCCGCTTCCGCGGCTGGGCCGACCGGGTCGCCGAACGGCTGGCACAACTCGAGCCCGACTTCCACTACGCGAACCTCGCCGTGCGGGGCAAGCTCCTCGACCAGATCGTCGCCGAGCAGGTCCCGGCGGCCGTCGCGATGCGGCCCGACCTGGTCAGCTTCTGCGCGGGCGGCAACGACCTGCTCCGGCCCGGCAGCGACCCCGACAGGATGGCCAAGAAGCTCGCCGGCGCCGTCGCCGAGCTGCGCGCGACGGGCGCCGAGGTGCTGTTGTTCACCGGCGTCGACCCGCGCGACACGCCGCTCATGCGGCGCATGCGCGGCAAGTTCGCCGTCTTCTACCTGCACGTGCGCTCCATCGCCGACCGGTACGGCTGCCGCGTCGTCGACCAGTGGTCCCTGCAGTCGATCCGCGACTGGCGGGCGTGGAGCGACGACCGGCTCCACATGAACGAGGAGGGCCACCGCCTGGTCGCCGCCAGGGTGCTCGACGTGCTCGAGGTACCGTGCGACGACTCATGGCTCAGGCAGTGGCCGGCCCGCACCGTCGACCCCAGGGTCAAGCGGCGGGAGGACGCCCGCTGGGTGCGGGAGTTCCTGGTGCCGTGGATGAGCCGGCGCCTGCGCGGCACCTCCTCGGGCGACGGCCTCGACCCCAAGCGCCCCACCCTGGAGCGGTGGAAGCTCTCCTAGTGCCGTTGTCGGTGTGGTGGGTCCCGCCGACGGGGCGGATATATCAGACTTGAGCGATGGCGGAACGGGTCCAGGTTCGGCAGATCGATGACGACGAGGGTCGTCGGCTGCTGCGGATGGTGCGGCGGGCACGGGGTCGGGGTCGGGGTGACCACGCTACGTGCGGATCGCGATCGTCTGCGACGACTACTCCCCGCATCTGACCATCAAGCGATGCCGCCGGGTGGCGGACTGGGCCGAGGCCGACAACGTCGAGATCGCCTACACCCCGACCGACTCCTCGTGGCTCAACCGCATCCAGGCGCAGTTCACCGCCTCGCGCTACTTCGCGCTGGACGGGACCGACCATGCAGGCCAGAAGGAGCAGGGCGGCATGATCCGCCGCCACATCACCTGGCGGAACCGGCATGCAGACAACGTCTGCCTCCGTCAGATCGTCACCAGGGCGAACGTCGCCTGAGGCGGCACTAGACGAGGATGACGCGGCGGCCGCGTGTGTGGCCGGCGCGGCTGTCGATGTGCGCCTTCGCGGCTTCGGCCAACGTGTATGTCTTGTCGACCGGGATGTGGAGCTTCCCCCGCGCGATGAGCGCGGTGGCCTCGGCGAGTGCTTCCGGCACGCTTCCGGCCTCGCCGGAGAACCGGACGCCGAACTGCGGCGCGCTGAGGTCGGCGATGGAGACGACCTTCCGCGGGTCCCGGGTCAGCTCCACGAGTTCGGGAATCACGCCGGAGCCGGCCAGATCGAGGGCTGCGTCGACGGGACCGAGCCGGCGCACTCTGTCGACCCAGCCGGGGCCGTATGTCGTGGCGAGGGCACCGAGGCTGCGCAGATAGTCCTGGTTCGCCGCACCGGCCGTGCCGATCACCGTGATGCCACGGTCGCGGGCGATCTGCAGCACCGCGGACCCGACTCCGCCGGAGGCGCCACTGACAAGGAGCGTCTGCCCGGGCTGGACGCCGACCTGGCCGATGATGCGCAGCGCGGTCTCGACCACGGAGGGATACCCGGCCGCCTCCGCGAAGGACAGGCCGTCGGGCATCCGAGCCCAGGCCGAGAGCACGGCGAACTCGGCGTAGGTGTCAGCGCCTTCGCCGAACACGCGGTCGCCGATGTCGAACCCTTCGACGCCCTCCCCGATCTCGTCGACCACTCCTGAGGCGTCCAGTCCGACTCCGGCGGGCAGCCGGATCGGATGGGCCTTCAGGATCTGGCCTTCACGGATTCTCCAGTCGACGGGGTTCACGCCTGCTGCCCGGACCGCTATGCGTACCTGGCCGGGGCCCGCGTGGGGTTCCTCGGCCTCAATGATGTGCAGGACGTCCGGACCGCCGAACTCGGTGAAGTTCACTTTCTTCATGCGGCAGACCGTAACACTAACGGTTAGCTTTTTGAAACGGTTGTGTTTTCGCATCTGGTAGTGTTACCGCATGACCGAGCAGCCAGGACGCCGCGAGCGAAAGAAGGCCGCGACCCGCCAGAAGATCGCCGACACCGCCCTGCGCCTGTTCGCCGAGCGCGGCTACGACGCGGTGGGCATCCGCGAGGTGGCCGCCGCGGCCGACGTGGCCGTGACCACGCTCTTCTCCCACTTCAGCTCGAAGGAAGCCCTGGTCTTCGAGCAGGACGAGGAATTCGAGCAGCGCCTCGTGCGGGCGGTCACCGACCGCCGGCCGCACGAGGCGCTCATCCCCGCCCTGCGCCGCGAGATCCACGCCATGGTGCAGCACTGCACGGCGGACGGCGCCGCCCCGCTGTGGCGCATGATCGAGGAATCACCGGCGCTGCGGCAGTACGAGGAGTCGATGAGACAGCGCCACGCCCGGTCGCTGGCAACGGCCATCGCCGCCGACCTGGACTTGCCGCAGACCACGCCGACCTGCAGCGCGATCGCACGCTTCGTGGTCGACGCCTTCTCGGTCGCCCGCGAAACGGACGACCCGCGAACCGCGGTGGACGAGATCTTCCGCATGATCGAGGCGGCGTGGGTGGTCGCTGGTGCCACTCCACCTACGCGGGAGAGCGTTGCGGTGTGAGGCGCAGGGGATGGAGAACGCGCCAGCCGGGAACGGATCCCGACCGGCGCGTCGCAAGCTACCGGGCAATCGGTGCCTGATAAGGCACTAGCTCGCGACCGGCGGCAACGCACCTCCTACCGCCGCGCTCGTACCGCCTCACCCCGCGCCCGATGCGCCCGGCTGGCAACCCGGATCCGACAGACCCCGCATACCCCGCCGGCCTCGCGCGCTCGCGTGCGTGGCATGCCTCCCTCGCCCTGCCGTCGCCTCGATCACCCGGCGCCCTGGTCGGCCTGCTCCGTCGGGTCGGCCGTCGCCCGCGACCTGGTTCACCCCCTCCAGCGGGTCGGCCATCGCCGCGCCCCGGCCCGCCCTGCTCCGCGGGATGACCCGCGGCCTGGCCAGGCGGCTCCGCTAGATCCCATCTAGCGACGATCTAGCGCCTCCTTCCTGAAGGGAGGTGCGGGATGAAGGCGACGGACCCGCTGCGGCTGGCTGTGATCATCGGCAGCACACGCGAGGGCAGAGTCGGTGACGGCATCGGCCGCTGGTTCGCCGCCCGCGCAGCGCTCCGCGACGACCTCGAGGTCTCGCTCCTCGATCTGGCCGGCTACGCCTTTCCCTCCGCCTTCCCCGCCGTGCCGACCCCCGCCATGCGGGCCTTCTCGGCCGCGGTGGCGGCGGCGGAGGCGTTCGCCGTGGTCACGCCCGAGTACAACCGCAGCTTCCCCGCCTCGCTCAAGCAGGCGATCGACTTCGCCTACGACGAGTGGCAGGCCAAACCGGTCGGGTTCGTCTCCTACGGCTCGGGGTCCTGCGGGCTCTACGCCATGGAGCAGCTCCGGACCGTCTTCATCGGCCTGCACGCCGTCACCGTGCGTGACGGCGTGGGGATCGACCTGCTCGGCGACGGCGTGGACGACCGCGGCAGGCCGTACGGCAGCGACGCACGCGAGCAGGCCGTCGCCACCTTGCTCGACCAGCTCCTGTGGTGGGGGCTCGCGTTGCGCGAGGCCCGCGCCATCCGGCCCTTCGCCTCCTGAACTCCCGACAGAAAGCGACACATCATGACACAGCTAGCCATCGAAACCTCCGGTCTGGTCAAGACCTTCGGCGACAACCGCGCCGTCGACGGTCTTGACCTGGCCGTGCCCGCGGGCATCGTGTACGGCGTGCTCGGCCCCAACGGAGCCGGCAAGACCACCGCCGTTCGCATGCTCGCCACGCTGCTGCGTCCCGACGGCGGCCAGGCCAGGGTCTTCGGCCACGACGTCAGGCGCGAGGCCGACGCCGTCCGCGCCAGGGTGAGCCTGACCGGCCAGTACGCCTCCGTCGACGAGGACCTCACCGGCATGGAGAACCTCGTCCTGCTCGCCCGGCTGCTCGGCCACCGCAAGCCCGCCGCCGGCGACCGGGCGCGCGAGCTGCTGGAGGCGTTCGGCCTCACCGAGGCCGCCGACCGCCTGGTCAAGAACTACTCGGGCGGCATGCGCCGCAGGCTCGACATCGCCGCCAGCATCCTCAACACTCCCGACCTGCTCTTCCTCGACGAGCCCACGACCGGGCTCGACCCGCGCAGCCGCAACCAGGTCTGGGACATCATCCGCGTCGTCGTCGCCCACGGCACCACGGTGCTGCTGACCACCCAGTACCTCGAGGAGGCCGACAGGCTCGCCGGCCGCATCGCGGTGATCGACCACGGCAAGGTCATCGCCGAGGGCACCCCCGGCCGGCTGAAGTCCTCCGTCGGCGCAGGCGCGATCCACGTACGGCTGCGCGACGCCGCCCAGCGCGCCGAGGCCGAGCGGCTGCTGTCGGCGGCGCTCGCCACGCACGTCTATCGCGAGGCCGACCCCGTGGCGCTGACCGCGCGGGTCGCCGGCGACGACGGCGAGCGTGCGGCCGCCGAGCAGGCCTCGCTGGCACTGGGCGAGCTGGCGCGCGCCGGCATCGTCGTCGACGACTTCTCCCTCGGCCAGCCCAGCCTGGACGAGGTCTTCCTCGCCCTCACCGACCGCCCCGCCACCGAGAAGGAGACCGCCGCGTGACCACCGACACCCCCTGTCACCGGCAAGGGGACTGCGGCGTGACCACCGACACCTCCATCACCGACAAGGAGATCGCAGCGTGACCACCGACACCTCCACCAGCACCACCTACGTCCCCGTGGCCGAGACGCTCAGGGCCGTGCTCGCCCCGGCCGCCCGCCCCGACCGGCCGAGCGCGCTGTCGGCGTCGATGACGTTCGGCTGGCGGTCGCTGCTGAAGATCAAGCACGTGCCCGAGCAGCTCTTCGACGTCACCGCGTTCCCGATCATGATGACGTTGATGTTCACGTTCCTGTTCGGTGGCGCGCTCGCCGGCTCGCCAGGGGAGTACCTGCAGTTCCTGCTGCCCGGCATCATGGTGCAGAGCGTGGTGATGATCACGATGTACACCGGCGTCGAGGTCAACAAGGACATCGAGCGAGGCGTTTTCGACCGCTTCAGAACTCTGCCCATGTGGCGGCCCGCCCCCATGGTCGGCTACCTCATGGGCGACATGCTCCGCTACGTACTGGCCTCGACCGTCATCCTCGTCGTCGGCCTGATCCTCGGGTTCCGGCCGGATGGCGGCGTGGCCGGCACCGTCGCGGCGATAGCGGTGCTGGTCGGTTTCTCGTTCGCGTTCTCGTGGTTGTGGACGATGCTCGGCCTGCTCCTGCGCAGCGAGAAGTCGGTGATGGGGTGGAGCATGCTGGTCCTGTTCCCGCTCACCTTCCTCAGCAACGTCTTCGTCGACCCTGCCACGATGCCGGGCTGGCTGCAGGTGTTCGTCGTCCACATCAACCCGATCAGCCACCTGGTGGCGGCGGTCCGCTCCCTGATGGACGGCTCGGCGAACGTCTCCGAGCTGGGCTGGGTGCTGGTGGCGAGCATCCTGCTCGTCGCCGTGTTCGGCACGCTCACCATGCGCCTGTACAACCGCAAGTAGCGGACCTTCCATCACGGCGCAACCCTGTCCCGCACGCGGATCGGACGGGGGAAGGCAGCGACCGCCTTCCCCCGCCCGGTCCACCCACATGCCACCGGCCGCGACAAAGGCGCCCACTGCCCTCCCGCATCCGGTCCGCTTCCGTGCCGGGTCAGCCGCCCTCCCGCATCCGGCCCACTACCGCACCCGGTCCACCGGCCCGCCTCGCGATCGGTCAGCGCGCGGTCTTCCGTGCCACTCGAGTGCTGCGTGTCGGCGAGGAGCGAGGTCCACGTCGTGCGCGCACGACGTGGACCCGTTGTGTCTCGTTGATCACGGCGGGGCGCTTGTCTCCGTGAGCTTGACGGCGCGCCGGCCCGAACGACACGTGCGATGGCATCGATCCCATCCGGTCTGGCGTGGCGAGGTGGACGGCAACCAACCGTCTCACAGAGCTCTCGGCCGATGATCGTGGAATGCCTGCTGCCAGGTGGCTCGGATCGCATACGCGAGGTCCATCGCGCTGATCTGGCGGGTCAGGATCAGCGACCACGCATGAGTGCCCCGCTCAACGACGGCTCGTGGGCGCGTTCGAGGATGCCGTTTCGGACGGCAGGCCGCTGCTCGGCGGATCGAGCGGGGAGCCGACCGGCGGGCTCACGTAGTGGTGAAGCAGGGCCGGCTCACCGGCCGCGTTGAGCCAGGCGGCACGGGTGCTGCCCACCCTGCGCCAACCCGACCGTTCGTAGAACCTGATGGCGGCTGTGCCCTCGGAGGAAACCTGCAGCGTGAGTGGAGCCCGGACGGCGGTGCGCACGAAGCCGAGGAGCTGGGCGGCCACGCCACGGCCGCGGGCGGTCGGGGCGACGAACAGCCGGGTGACCTCCATGTCCCTGCTGAGAGCGACATGGCCGAGCACCGCTTCCGCCTCGACCGCTATCCATGCTCTGAGCAGGCGTTCTGGCGTCAACCAGGCGCCAGGATCGGTGGGCCAGTCCACCGGGTAGCGATCTGCGGCCTGGACCTCGGAGAGGGTCTGTATGCAGGCGTCCATATCTGCGGCGGTTCGGTCGCGGATCTCCACGCGTACAAGGGTAGGAGGTCACGACCTCCCTGAAGCCCCCGCCCGTTCTCGTGAGATCGGACAGCGCCGGCCGCCGCCGGTGCCCGGCCCGTAACTGCCTGCATCGTTCGCGATGAAGCTCGCCGCCGTCTTCCCCGCCGGTCCGCCGCGTGGGTGGACCGTTCGTGATGAAGCCGGCTACCCGTCTTCCCCGCTGGTCGGCGTGGGTGCATCGTTCGCGATGAAGCTCGCCGCCGTCTTCCCCGCCGGTCCGCCGCGTGGGTGGACCGTTCGTGATGAAGCCGGCTACCCGTCTTTCCTGCTGGTCGGCGGCGTGGGTGGACCGTTCGTGATGAAGCTCGCCGCCGTCTTCCCCGCCGTTCCGCCGCGTGGGGGCAAGGCCTGACGAAGCCGCGCACGGCCGGCTGCGTGCGCGTGCCGGGTCACCCGATCCACCGTGGGGTGTACTCGACGTGGAGCTCACGCGCTCTGCCCAGCACGCCGTCCCCTGTGAGCTCGGTGCAGTAATGCGAGTCCCACGGCGCCGCACTGCGATGTCCCGGGCCGTGGCGGACGAGGTCGAAGAAGAGGTCCGCGGTCCCACGGAACGCCTTCGCGCTGCCGACCATGAACAGCGTTTCGGCCTGCACACGCTGGTGGAACACATCGCGGTACTCCCGGTGACGCCGGGCGGCGGCATCGATCCCATCGTCGTCCGCCGGGTCCGGCGGAAGGATGCCCACCCTGCCGACCGCGCCTCGCCCGAGACGTGCGCGCAGCCGTTTCCAAAGATGCGGCTTGAACCGCAGCGAATGGTGGAGCAGCACCAGGTCCAGTGGGCCCTCCCCGGTCAACGGCCCGCCCGAAGGAATCGCGCCGCCGCGGAGTGGCAGGTAGACGATCGAACGTCGCGAGCGCGCGGCCAGCAGCCACAGCATGCCGACGTACCGGGCGGCGCCCGCGTCCATGTTCATCTGCAGATAGTGGTCCTGGTCGACCAGCAGCGCGTGGGTGAGCGGATCGCCCGCGCGGACGATCCGGAACTCCGCCGCTCCCAGCCGGACGTGATGGATGCTGATCCTCATACCGGGATTCTCCGCGACCCTTGACGACCGTCGGGCGACCGCGACACCTCACAACCGCCAGGCGACCGTGACACCTCACAACCGCCAGGCGACCGCGACACTTCACAGCCGCCAGGGGATGTCGCCGCTCGGATCGTAACGGCAGAGGGTTCCCGTGGAGACGGCGGCGCGCAGGTGGGCGGCGAGCTCCGGATGGAGCGTGTCGAGCTTCCGCAGCACGTCGCGGATCCTGGCGCTGACGGTCTTGCGCGCCCGTTCCGCCTCGTCCCCGAGCCTGCGCGAACGCCCGCCGAGCCCCACCGCGGCCCGTAGCTCGGCCAGCAGCGCCTCGCGTTCCCTGTCGAGGTCCGCCGCCCGCGCGTCGTCGCCCATCCGCAGGGCACGCTCGGTCTCCTCGTCGAGCCTGGACAGATGGCGTCGGTAGCGAGCCTTGGCTTCCTCGTCGAGGATCGCGTCGCCGCCCATCCGGCGCGCGGCCACCACCGCCTCGCCGCCCTCAGGGGCGAGCAGCTGTACGGCGGGCAGGTCCGTGCCCGGTCGGCTCAGCAGGTGGTGGAGATCCCGAAGGCCCTTCGCGTCAGGAACGTGCACCCTGCGCCCGCCGAACGACAGGGACCACACCGACCCCTGCCTCCGGAACTCGTACCCGGAATCGGCCTGACCCGCCCTCGCGGACACCCCTGGCCCGTCCGCCGAGGGAGCCGCCGCCCGTGACGGCATCCTGGATGCCTCGTCGCCATCCGGCCCGATCGGCCGGGAAGCCTGCGGGTCGCCTGGCCGAGCCACCCGCGTCTCGGCCACCTGTGCCACCCGGGCGGCTGGGGCGGGGGCGCGCGTGTTGTGCGCCTGCCGTACGCGTTCGACATCGGCCGGGATGTGGCGCATGCCCAGCGTGGCCGCCTCGGCTGTCACCTCGCCGAGCAGCCGCTCGGCGGTCTCCGCGTCGCCGGGGCCGGCGCGGCCGAGCAGTGCGGCGCCGAGCCGCAGGCCGGCCTCCACCGACCAGGGGCGTGCGCGCAGCAGTTCGGCCGCGCGCCGGGCGGCGGTGAAGGCGGCGATCGCCTCGTCCCAGCGCTGTTCGGCCGCCTCCACCAGGCCGTGCCACAGGGTCATGGGGCCGCTGACGTCCCAGCCGTAGAGGGAGACCGCCCACTCGCCCAGATGCGGCCGCAGGAGTCGCCTGGCCTTGGCGCACAGGTAGGGATCACGGGAGGCAGCCGCCACCTCTGCCAGGTGGCGCAGCCACAGCGGGCGGATGAACCCGTCGGCAGGCTCGTCGCCAACCTGTGGCGACGGCGTATGGGCTCGCCCGCGCCGCAGGTCGGTGAGCGTCTCCAGCATGGCCGCGTGGTGGTGATGGTGGCCGGAGCGCAGCCGTTCGAGCACGGGCGCCAGTTCCTCGAACCGGCCCTGGGCCAGCAGCAACGCCCAGCGATGGTGGTCGATCATGTAGCCGTAGTGGGTGTGACCGTGGTCGTCGCCTATCGCGACGACTTCCTCCAGCAGCGACTCGGCCTCGGCGAAGTCGCCGAAGAGGAGCTTGATGATGCTCATGTCGATCGATGTGGACAGGTCGACGTGGGCGTGCTGACTACGTCTGCCCATCGTGACGTAGCGATCGAACTCGTCGAGGAAGCGGGGATCGCCGAGCTCCAGCAGCGCCACCCAGTGGAGGGAGGAGGTGAAGTGCTCCATGTCGGCGTCGCCGCCGCGGCGGGCGAGCTCGCGCAGCTCGGCGGTCAGCTCCACCCGCTGGCCGGCGGTGCCAGGGCCCCAGATCGTGTCGTGCAGCGCCCACAGGCCGAACGTCAGCGCCTCGTCGTCGTCGCTGTTTCTCGCCAGGAAGGTGATGCGCACCGCCAGATCCTGCGCGAGCCGATCGGCCGAGCGCGGATCCACGGGGAGCGGACCGCCCGACGGCGCGGCACCGGATGGCGGCGAGGGCGGTTCCGGCCAGGACGCGTCGCCGCTCGACGGCGCGGCGGACGGCAGAAGGGGGGAGGGCAGCTCTGGAGCGGACAGATCACGGGACGGCGCATCGGCTGACGGCGGACGGGAGACGGGCCGGCCGGCAGCGGGCCCTCCTGCGGAGGGTCGGGTTGCCGAGAACCGATCCGAGGAGGGCTCGGCTGCCGAGGACAGCCCGGCGGCGGCGTCGGCGGCGACGAAAGCGGGGTCGGTGGTGGTGGGCGCGGCGGCGTCGGGCATGAGTTTGCGGTGGGCGTCGCGCAGCAGTTCCACGCTCGTGCGGAGGTCGTGGGGACCGCAGGTGCCGTGGTAGGCCAGCGCGGTGCGGGCCAGCAGGCCGGGATCGTCGAGCCGGCGGGCGGCGGTGATCGTCCGGTCGAAGACCCTCGCGGCCTCCTCCTGCTCGCCGTTGTGGTGAAGGTGGCGGCCGTACTCCAGCCCTGTCTTGATCAGCGACTCGGGCGGCCCCGCCTCGGCCCGCTCCATGGCCCTGCGCCAGTGGGTCATCGACTCGTCCCTGGCCAGGCGGTGCAGCGCCTGCCTTGCCGCGGACACCAGCAGCTCGCACGCCGCCACCGGGTCGAGGGCGTCGCCCGCGAGGTAGGCGTGGCGGGCCAGGTCGCCCGGCAGTGCCTCGTGCGCGTCGCGCAGCGCGTGGACGGTGGCGGCATGCCTGGCCCGCAGGTCCGCCTCGTCGAGCGAGTCGTAGAGCGTCTCCCTGACCAGGTCGTGGGCGAAGGCGAACATGCCGCCCCCCTGCGAGACCACCAGCCGGGCGGCGGCGGCCTGGGTGAGCAGCCGGTCGACGTGGGCGACGGGCTCGGCGGCGACGGCCGCGAGCACCCGCCGGTGGAACGCCCGCCCGAGCACCGCCGCGTCGGTCAGCAACCTGACCACGGTGGCGGGTAGCAACGACAGGCGGCGCCACAGCGTGTCGCGCACGCCCGGCGGGATCGCCGTCACCGAGCCGTTGGTGCGCCACAGCCGGGCGGTCTGCTCGACGAAGAACGGATTGCCGCCCGTGCGCAGGTGGATCTCCTCCACCACGTCGGCGCCGGGCGCGCTGCCGATCGTGCGGGCGACGAGCGCGGCCACCTGCGCCCGGTCGAGGCCGGTGAGCGTGATCACCGTGGCGCGTGACGACAGCGAGCTCAGCTGCGGCCGCAGTGGGTGCTCACCCTGCTCGACCTCGACGTCGCGATAGGTGCCGACCAGCAGGAGCCGTTCGAACCAGGTGTGCTGCGCGGCGAACTCCAGCAGCCGCAACGACGCCCCGTCGGCCCAGTGGAGATCGTCGAGCACGACCACGACGGGACGCGTCTGCGACACCGCGACCAGCGCGGTGGTCACCGCGTCGTAGACCCGGAACGCGTCGCCGCCCTCGCTCGCGCCGCCGTCGCCGAGCAGCGCCGCCAGGCTCCCGTCCGCTGCCTCCTCGACGACGGGCCATTCCGTGGTACGGCGCAGCCCGCGGATGACCTGCACCCACGGCCAGTAGCCGGGCGCGGCCTCGGAGTCCCAGCAGGAACCGCTCAGCACCAGCGCGCCATCATGCCTGGCGCGCTCGGCCGCGCTGGTCACCAGCGTGGTCTTGCCGATGCCCGCCTCGCCCGTCACCAGCACGAGCCCGCCGTGGCTGGCGGTCGTCCTGCTGATCTCGGCACGCAGCAACGCGGCAGGGTGCTCCCTGCCGATGAGTGCCTGGGCGTCGTGCGTTCGCATGGTGTTCAGACGGTAGCGGTTGGTGCCGACAAAACCGCGTTGCGGACCGGCGGAGCGCCAGCTGAGAGAGCGCTCTCTCGCGAGCTACAGTGAGGTGGTGCTGATCACGCAGATCTGTGTATATCCCGTCAAATCCATCACGGGGCGGGCGGTTGACGCGGCGTATGTCCACCCGTGGGGACTGGACGGCGATCGCCGATGGGCCGTGGTCGACCACCAGGGCGACAACCTGTGGCTCGGCGAGTACCCGCGCATGCTGGCCGTCACCGCGCAGGAGCGACCCGGCGGCGGCCTGCTGCTGTCCGCGGACGGCATGCCCGACCTGGCGGTACCGCCCGCGTCCGGGCCGAGTGTCCGCGTGGGCTTCTCGGGGCTCGACAGCGCCGTGCTCGCCGCCGACGCCGCCCACTCCTGGTTCACCGATCTGCTCGGCGTGCCCGCCAGGCTGGTGTGGCTCGACGACCCCGCCCGCCGTTCCGTCGACCCCGCCCACGGCGGGCTGCCCGGCGAGGTGGTGAGCTTCGCGTGGGACGCGCCGCTCCTGCTCACGTCCGCCGCCTCCGCGCGCAGGCTGGACGAATGGATCGAGGACGGCGCGCGCGTGCGGGGCGAGCCGCCACCGGGCCTGCTGTCGCCGCTGCGCTTCAGGCCGAGCGTGATCATCGACGGCGGGGAGCCGTTCGAGGAGGACGGCTGGCGCGAGGTGCGGATCGGCGCGGTCGACTTCCGGGTATCGGAGCTGTGCGACCGGTGCGCGGTGACGGTCATCGATCCGGTCACCCGCGTCAAGGGCAAGGAGCCGCTGCGGACGCTCGCCCGGCACCGCCGGTGGGACGGCAAGACCTGGTTCGGCATCCGCCTGGTCCCGCGCACCAGGGGCGAGATCCACGTCGGCGACCCGGTCACGGCGACCCGGTGATGGCGACCCGATGACGGCGACCCGCGCCGGAGCCACGTGACGGCGGCCCGGGCCCCGGGAGCTCACGTGCCGTCCAGGGGGTCGACATCCCGGTGACCTGCCGCGGCCCAGGCATACCTGGACCGAGGCCGTACGTCGCCACGTAGCGACCGAATCGGCGCCCTGTGCGCCGGAACTCCGGGAGCGGGCCTCAGCCGGTCAGCCGCTTGAGGGCGGTCCGCACCACCGCCGGGTCGCTGGTCCGCCAGAACGGCGGCAGCGAGTTGAGCAGGAACCCGCTGTAGCGCGCCGTCGCCAGCCGCGGGTCGAGGACCGCCACCACGCCCTTGTCGTCCTGCGCCCGCAGCAACCGCCCCGCCCCCTGCGCCAGCAGCAGCGCCGCGTGGGTGGCCGCCACCGCCATGAACCCGTTGCCGCCCTTGGCCATCACGTGCCGCTGCCGTGCCGACGTCAGCGGATCGTCGGGCCGGGGGAACGGCACCCTGTCGATGATCACCAGCCGCAGCGAGGGGCCGGGCACGTCGACGCCCTGCCACAGCGACAGCGTGCCGAACAGGCACGTCGCCTCGTCCTCGGCGAACTGCTTGACCAGCAGCATCGTCGAGTCGTCACCCTGGCACAGCAGCGGCACGTCGAGCCGGTCGCGCAGCGCCTCGGTGGCCGCCTTGGCCGCCCGCATCGAGGAGAACAGCCCGAGCGTGCGCCCACCCGCCGCCTCGATCAGCTCGGCGATCTCGTCGACGTAGGCCTGGGGCAGCCCGTCACGCCCCGGCTGGGGCAGGTGCTTGGCGACGTAGAGGATGCCGGAACGCGGATGGTCGAACGGCGAGCCGACGTCGATGCCCGTCCACCCCTTGTCGCCGAGCCCCCACTGCGCGGCCAGCCCGTCGAAGGTGCCGCCGAGCGCCAGCGTGGCCGAGGTCAGCACCACCGTCCGCTCGCCGAACAGTTTCTCGCGCAGCATCCCGCCCACGCTCAGCGGCGCCACGCGCAGGGTCGCCGGACGCCGGTCAGTGGCGCCGTCGAGCCACACCACCTCGGCCCTGTCGACCTCCGAGGCGTGCCCGTAGGCCTCCAGCATGCGCACGGCGGTGTCGTGCACCTCGTCGAGCGCGGTGAAGGCGGCCTTGCGCTGGCCCGCCTTGTCCGGGTCGTCCTTGTCGGCCCCGCGCGGCCCCAACGCCGTGATGCACCTGGCCGCGCTGTCGCGCACCAGCGCGAGCGTCAGCCCCAGCACCTCGGGCAGGTCGTCGACACGGCCCGGCGGCGCGGCCTCCAGCAGCGCCTTGAGGTCCTCGCCCGCCTCCATCAGCTGGTCGGCGATCGGCTGCTCGATGAGCCGCCCCACCCGTCGTACGGCCAGCGACACCGAGGCCTCCGACAGCTCGTCGGTCACCACCGACGTCACCCTGTCGACCAGCTCGTGCGCCTCGTCGACGACGACGACCTCGTGCTCGGGCAGGATCGACATGCTCTCCATCGCGTCGATGGCCAGCAGCGCGTGGTTGGTCACGACCACGTCGACCTCGCCGGCGCGCGCCTTGGCCAGCTCGGCGAAGCACTCGGCGCCGCTCGGGCAGCGCTGCGCGCCCAGGCACTCCTTGGCGCTGACCGAGAACTGCCGCCACGCCTGCTCGTTCACGCCGGGCACCAGCTCGTCGCGGTCGCCGGTCGTGGTCTCGTCGGCCCACTCCTGGATACGCTGGACCATGCGCCCCGTCGCGCTCACCTCGCGCGGGTCGAACAGCTGGTCCTGCTCCTCCTCCGGCCAGCCCGCCGTCGCCTTGTAGCGGCACAGGTAGTTGCGCCGGCCCTTGAGGATGGCGAACGTCGGCTCGTGCGGCAGCTCCTTGCCGAGCGTCTCGGCCAGGCGGGGCAGGTCGCGGTCGACCAGCTGCCGCTGGAGGGCGATCGTGGCGGTGGAGACGACGACGGGGGAGTCGGACTCCATGGCGTGCCTGATCGACGGCACCAGGTAGGCCAGGGACTTGCCGGTGCCCGTGCCGGCCTGGACGGCGAGGTGCTCCTCGTTGTCGACGGCCTGCTGCACGGCCTTGACCATGGTGATCTGCCCTGGCCTGTCGCTCCCTCCCAGGGCGCCTACGGCGATCGAGAGCAGCTCTTCGACTGGTGGGAGTGTGGAGTCCGGCACGGCAGAAACCGTACCTGGTCGCGGCGACAGAAATGGCAGCCTTCCGGCGAGGGCACGCCGCGCCACCCCGAAGCCGCGCCCCGGGGCCGCGCCGCCCGAAGCCGGTCCCGCCGGCCCGCTCGGTGCCGCCCGAAGCCGGTCCCGCCGGCCCGCTCGGTGCCGCTCGCCCGCCCGTACCGCCCGCCCGTCGCGCCGTTGCCCGACCCGTCGCCACGCCGTCCGAAGTCCCGTCTCGCAGCCGCGTCGGCAGGCCGTGCCGCCGGGCCGTTCCGGGGATCACGGCCAGGCACACGGCCCCGCCGGAGATCGTCTGAAGATCCGCCCAAGCGCCACCTGATCCGCGGCAAAAGGATGGTCACCTCTCCGTACGGAGGTGAACACATCCCGGCGTTCCAGACGCCCGTCCCCTTCGGGCGTGGCACACTTGCGGGCGTAACCCGCCAGGTCAAAGAAGATCTTCTCGCTGTGGCGCCCGGGCTTCACGGCGGGCTGTGGAAAGCCCGGTTCGCTAGGGTTTCGCAAGGTTGAGTGGACGAATAAAGGCTGGTTAAAGCAGTATGTCTGCCATGTCGGAAGTTGTCCCGTTGCCGTCATTCGGTGAAGTCTTCTTCGATGCCCGAGGTCAGGAGCGGTGTCTCCGGGTCACGTGGCACGAGGGCACCCTGGTGCTCAGCCTGTGGCGAGGAGAGATGTGCACCGGCAGTTTCCGGATGCCGATGGACGACGTCGGGCGGCTGCTCGACACCCTCGACGACGGCTACGCCGAGGCCACGGGCGAGCAGCCCGCCGCGGTCGCCCAGCCCGTCGACGAGCCCGCCGAGTACCCGGGGACGGGCCAGTACCACCGCCCGCCGCCGTTCGAGCACGAGCCGCAGCGCCCCCACGACGACCGGCCGACGGCGACCCTGTCGCCCAACGACGTCCTCGTGGCCCGCGGCGCGCCCGCCCAGCCGGACAAGCTCGTCGCCTCCTACGCCGACCACCGCGAGCCCTCCCAGACCCCCCTTCCACCCGACGGCAGGCCTCGCCTGGCCGAGCAGCCCCCGGTGAGCGCCGAACCGATGGCCGCGCAGGGCGGCTACCCGCTGCCCGACTACCAGATGCCCGCCGAGCGCGAAGGCGCCAGGAGTCCGCACTCCACCGACCCGCTGGGTTTCCCGAGGCAGCAGGGCTCGCCGTACTCCACGCACTCCGAGCCGTTCGCGGCGCAGACCACGCAGCCGGACCCCTTCGGCGCCCGCGGAGCGGCGCACAGCACCCAGCAGGACCCGTACGGTGCCCAGGCGGCGGCGCCGCAGCCGGACCCGTACGGTTCCCAGGGAGCGGCGCCGCAGCCGGACCCGTACGGTGCGCAGGGTGCGGGGCCGGGCTCCCAGCAGGACCCGTTCGGCGCCCCGGCGGCGCAGGGCGGCCAGGCGTACGCGTCCGACCCCTACGCGCCGGACCCGTACGCGCAGGCCGCGCGCCAGCCCGCCCAGCCGTCCTACACCGACCCCTTCGCGCCGCCGCCGCGGCGGACGCAGAGCACGCCGGGCGCGGTCGGCCTCGGCACGCCCATGCACGGCATCCCCGGCGCGGGCCGCAGCCGGCCCGCCCCCGCCCCCGAGCCCTACCCGCAGCCCGAGCAGCAGTACGGCCAGCAGGACCAGTACGGCCAGCCGACCTACCAGCAGGGCCCGATGGACCCCGCCGACCCGCTCGGCCTCGGTCCCGACGCCTACCAGAACCAGCAGCCCGACCCGGCCATCCACCGCCCGTACGTGAACGACCCGATGTACGTCACGGGCGAACGGCTCCGCCCCGAGCAGCAGTACCGCGACGACAGGACCGATCACAGGGAGTGGTGACCGGCGGCTCCCGATGTCCCCGGGCTCCGGACGTGTGAGAAACTAGCGGGCGGGTCAGACCCGGTCTGATACGCCCGTTTCTCGGCAACAGGGGGGCTCGTGGACGCGTCAACGGGTCTGTACTGGCTGCTGTTGGCCAGCGGCTCGATCATGGTCGCGTGGGTGGCCAGGCGGCGCGGCTGGCCGGCGCCGCTGCTACTGGTGCTGGTGGGCCTGGCGGTCTCTCCGCTGGTGCCCTCCTACGGGCTGGACGCCGATCTCATCCTCTACGTGTTCCTGCCGCCGCTGCTCTACTCGGCCGCGCTGGACAGCTCGTATCTCAGCCTGCGCGAGAACACGCGGGCGATCGGCCTGCTGTCGGTCGGCCTGGTGCTGTTCACCACGCTGGCCGTCGGCGGTGTCGTCCATCTTATGCTGCCCGACCTGCCGCTGGCCGCCGCCTTCGCGCTGGGGGCGATCGTGGCGCCGCCCGACGCCGTCGCCGCGGTCGCGGTGGGACGGCGGCTCGGCCTGCCGCGCCGGGCCCTGACGATCCTCATCGGCGAGAGCCTGTTCAACGACGCCACCGCGCTGACGGTCTACCGGGTGGCGATCGGCGCCGCGGTGGGTCACGGCCTCAGCCTGCTGGAGGGCTTCGGAGAGTTCCTCTACACGGCGGTCGGCGGCGTGCTGATCGGCCTGGCCGTCGCCGTGGTGTCCGGATGGTTCCTGGAACGGGCGCGCGACCCGCTGGTCGAGAACACGGTGATGCTGCTGATCCCGTTCGGCATCTACCTGGGCGCGGAGTCGGTGCACACGTCGGGCGTGATCGCGGTGGTGATCGTCGGCCTCTACCTCGGCCACCGGATGCACCGCACGGGCGCGGGTACCCGCCTGGTGCTCGACGCGGTGTGGAAGGTCGTCGACTTCATGCTGGAGTCGATCGTCTTCGCGCTGATCGGCCTGCAGCTGGTGCCGGTGCTGAGCGGTCTGGCCGGACGCGGCGTCTGGGAGGTCGCCGGCTACGTCGTGGCCGTCTTCGCGGTGACCGTGCTGGCCAGGTTCGTCTGGGTGTTCCCGGCCACCTATCTGCCGTTGCTGCGCAGCAGGAGCACGCCCAAACCGCCGTGGCAGAACCTCACCGTGGTCGGCTGGGCGGGCATGCGCGGCGTGGTGTCGCTGGCCGCGGCCTTCGCCATCCCCGCCGACTTCCCCGAGCGCGACCTGCTGCTGTTCCTCACTTTCAGCACGGTGATCCTCACCCTGCTCGTGCAGGGGCTGACCTTCCCCGCGCTGATCAAGAAGCTGCGCGTCTCCAGCGAGCGCGAGGCGTACGAGGACAACCTGTCGGAGGCCGCGGCCCAGCAGGCTGCGGTCGAGGCGGGCCTGGCCAGGCTGGAGGAGATCCTCGAGGAGGAGGAGACCAACGAGATCCACACCGAGGTCATCGACATGTTGCGCGCCAAGTCCGAGCGCCGGGCGCTCAACGCGTGGGAGCGGCTGGGCGGCGGCACCGGCTACGGCGGCAGCGAGACGCCGAGCCGCCTCTACCGGCGGCTGCGCAGGGAGATGCTCGCCGCGGAGCGAGAGGTGTTCGTACGGCTCCGCGACGAGCGGCGGCTCGACGACGAGGTGCTCCGGCGCGTGACGGCCGAGCTCGACTTCGAAGAGGCGATTCTGGAGCGCTAGCCCATCTTGTTGTCGAGGAAGCACCACCGCCAGTCCTCGCCCGGCTCGAAGGACTGCATCACCGGGTGACCGGACTGCCGGAAGTGGGCGCTGGCGTGCTTGTTGGGCGAGGAGTCGCAGCAGCCGATGTGGCCGCACTCCAGGCAGCGCCGCAGGTGCACCCACGGTGATCCGATGGTCAGGCACTCCTCGCAGCCCTCCGGGGTGCGCGGCTGCGGGTCGTCGGCGCTGAGAAGATGGTCGCAAATTGCCATGGCAAGAAGCTTATGACCAGTGCATGCGGCCAATTCGGCCGCACCTGTTGATCGCGGGTGGCGGTCGTCGCCGGGCAGGCCGTTCGGCGTCGACACCCCGGTCGCCAGGCCGTGCGGGACGCGCTGCCGGGACCACGTGACGGACGGCCCCTGCTTCGACACTGTCGTGATCACCGCAAGGGGGACGACCGTTGGCTAGGGTCGAGGTATGCGACTCGTGTCCAGCAGGTTCCTGCCCCTTGCCGCTTTCGCCGCGGTCGTCTTCGCCAGCGGGTGCAGCGAGATCAACGCGACGGTCGACAAGGCCCAGGCCTGCCTGGAGGCCCCCAAGATCGTCTCCGAGACCGTCGCCAAGATCAGCGGCCTGGTCAACGATCCCGCCGCGATGGAGAAGGAGCTCGACAACGCCGCGCAGAAGCTCGGCGACGTGGCCGACAAGGCCGCCAACACCACCCTCAAGCAGGCCACCGACGACCTGGCCGCCTCCCTGCGCCGGCTCGACGTCAACAACGTCAACGAGGCTGTCGACGCCGTCCAGAAGGTCGGCAACGACACCGCCGCCTACCTCACCAAGCTGAAGGAAGCCTGCAGTTAGTGCTCGCCGGCCAGGTGGGCGGCCAGCAGTTCGGCGCCGAAGTCGGCGCCGGGCCGCCGGATGACGGTGTGCGCGTGGTTGGCGGCGTTCTGCGTGTTGTCGTACTCGATCAGCAGGCCAGGACCCTGCAGCCGGTAGTAGTGGCCGCCACCCGGCGACAGCGGTCCCGCCCAGGCGAAGGAGAAGGCGGCCGGATCGTGCGTGCCGCGCAGCGAGGGCGCCAGGCGGTCCAGGTAGACGTCGAGCAGGCGGGCCAGCAGGTCGCGGGGGGCGGTGGCGAGCGCGCCGCCCGGCACGCCCAGCGGCTCCAGCGCCGAGGTCACCGCCGACGTGCCGGTCAGGATGTCGGACGGCGCGACGTCCGCGACGACCGCCTGCTCGCGCAACGCGGCGGGCAGCGCCGTCACCAACGCCCTGGCCAGGTCCTCCTCCAGCGGCAGCGGCCGGACCACGGCCGCGTCGCCGTACCGGACGGCATGGGGGTTGGCGCCGAGGAACAGCGGCGCGACCTCCACCCGGCCGCCCGCGACCGTCGCCGTGACCGACACGTGGTGCCCCTCGAAGCGCCAGCCCCAGTGGTCGGCGCCGGGGCTGCCGAAGACGGCCAGATGGTAGTCGTCGCTGTGGCGGCCCCGCCGTCCCTGCTCGTCGAGGTCGAGCACCTCCTCCAGCGCCATGATCGTCACGGCCTGCGCGAAGGCGTGCCGCGACAGCGCCGTGGCCAGCAGCCGGTGCGCCGCCTTGCGCGCCTCGCCGTTCAACCCGAGCAGCGAGACCCCTGGCCTGGGCGCGGGCACGTAGGTCCAGCGCAGGCGTAGCGGGTCGCCGAACGCGTAGGTGGCCGCCTGCCACTGCTCGGTGGTGAGGCAGCCGAGGAACCGGGTCGCGATCTCCGCCATGAGCATGACAACAGGATCGCCTATCCCGGCTTGTCGAGGGGAAATGGGGCCGATTTAGCGTGGTCCCATGAACGGCACCGAGCCCGACCCCCGCTTCACCCTCGCCAACGAGAGGACCTTCCTGACCTGGCTGAGCACGTCGCTCGCGCTGTGCGCGGGCGGCGTGGCGATGGCCGCGGTCTCCGACGACGTCTTCGTGCCGTGGGCGCGTACCGCGCTGTCCGTCCTGCTGGTCCTGCTGGCGGCGCTGGCCGCCGGCATGGCCTACCCGCGCTGGCGCAACATCCAGCGCGCGCTGCGCAACCAGTCGCCGCTGCCGCCGCCCGCCCTGGCCGCCGTCTTCGGGTACGGCGTGGCCGCGGTCGCCGTCGTCGCGCTCGTCCTCATCCTGATGGCCTGAGCATGTCGGCCGAGATCTGGGATCCCGGGCTGCAGAGCGAGCGGACCCGCCTGGCCTGGGTGCGCACCGCCGTCGCCCTGTCCACGGGAGGTCTCGGCGCGGCTGGCCTGGCCGCCCGCGTCGGGCTCGGGCCGCTGTTCGTGGCGGGCTTCGCGCTGGCCGCGCTGTGCGGCGGCATCCTGCTGGCGCGCACCGGCGCCCGCTTCCGCCAGGTCCAGCGCGCCCTGCACAACGGCGACCCGCTCGACGGCCGCGCCGACGCGCTGGTCGCCTGGATCGGCACCCTCTGCGTGGTGGCCGGCTCGGTGTGCTTCGTCGTCACCATGGGCCTGGCCCACCTCTAGATCGCCCAGCGCGGCGTAGGCGGGCACGGCCGGCTCGTCGACGTCCTCCTCGCCTCGGAACCCTTCGGGGCCCTGCCGGCCTCGTCAACGGGTTGCGAGGACGGCAGGAGGAGGCGGACACTCGAAGAAGACCAGCTCGGAGGTGATCCGCGTGCGCGAAGACTATGACGCGCGGGAGACGTGGCCGTTCGAGTGCCAGTGCTGCTGGCATGTCTGGCAGGAGGAGTACACCGTCAGACACGTCACCGACGACCACGGCAACGAAGTCGAGGTGTGGCTGCGAGCGGGCGTGCCCGTCCAGCCCGCCAACTCCGACAAGAGCTGCCCCAAGTGCGGGGCGGTGCAGATCACGACCTTCCCCGCCGGGTACCTGGCCAGACACCCGGAAGCGCCGGTGCCCACCCCGCGTGAGGGCGCCGCGGAGACGCCGCTGAAGTTCACCTGGCGCGCGGCGATCATGTAGGACCCGCTCCCTGGCGCGCGGCGCCGGCGGGCGCCGCGCCCGGGGAGGTCTCAGGCCAGGCTGTCGAGCCAGGCCTGGTGCAGGCCGGCGAAACGGCCCGCGGAGGCGATGAGCGCCTCGGGCGGGCCGTCCTCGACGATCCTGCCGCGCTCCATCACCAGCACCCTGTCGGCGATCTCCACCGTCGACAGGCGGTGCGCGATGATGAGCGCGGTCCGGTCGGCCAGGATGGTGCGCAGGGCCCGCTGCACCATCCGCTCGCTGGGCACGTCCAGCGACGAGGTGGCCTCGTCGAGGATGAGCACCGCCGGGTCGGCGAGGAAGGCACGGGCGAAGGCCACCAGCTGGCGCTGGCCCGCCGACATCCGGCCGCCGCGCTTGCCGACCTCGGTGTCGTAGCCGTCGGGCAGCCCCGAGACGAACTCGTGCGCGCCGATGGCCTTGGCCGCGTCGACGACCTCCTTGGTGGAGGCCTCGGGCCGGCCGAACCGGATGTTGTCCGCGACCGTGCCGGAGAACAGGAAGTTCTCCTGCGTCACCATCACCACGGCCTTGCGCAGGGTGGTCTCGTCCAGCTCGCGCAGGTCGACCCCGTCCAGCAGCACCCGCCCCGCCGTCGGGTCGTAGAAGCGGGAGATCAGCTTGGCCAGGGTCGTCTTGCCCGCGCCCGTCGCGCCGACCAACGCCACGGTCTGACCGGCGGGAACCGTCAGATCGAGGGACGGCATGACGGGCATCTCCGGCACGTACGAGAACGCGGCGGCCTCGAAGCGGACCTGCCCGCGCGCCGCCGCCAGCGGTGCGCCCTTCGGCGGCTCGGGAACCGACGGTTCCTCCTCCAGCACGCCCGACAGCTTCTCCAGCGCCGCGCCCGCCGACTGCAGGGTGTTGTAGAACTGGCTGATCTCCTGCATGGGCTCGTAGAACTGGCGCAGGTAGAGCAGGAAGGCGGCCAGCACGCCGACGGTGACCTCCTCGTGGAACGCCAGCCAGCCGCCGTAGATCAGCACACCGGCGATCGTGAGGTTGCCGATGAGCTTGATGCCCGGCATGAACACCGCGATCAGCTGCATCGCACGGGCGTTGGCGTCACGGTAGTCGGCGTTGAGCCGGCCGAAGATCTCCTGGTTGCGCGGCTCGCGGCGGAAGGCCTGGACGGCCTTGATGCCGGTCATCGACTCCACGAAGTGCACGATGACCAGCGCCACCGTCTCCCTGGTGCGCCGGTAGGTGATCGCCGACTGGCGGCGGAACCACCGGGTGAACAGCAGCAGGAGCGGCAGCGGCACCAGCGCCACCAGGCCCAGGTGCACGTCGAGGATCAGCAGCAGCGCCGCCGTGCCGAACATCGTCAGCACCGCGGTGACCAGGCCGTCGAAGCCGGACTGCAGCAGCTCGGCGATCGCCTCGATGTCGGAGGTGAGCCGGGAGATGACTCGGCCGGAGGTGTACTTCTCGTGGAAGGAGAGCGACAGCCGCTGGAAGTGGTCGAAGACCCTGCGGCGCAGCTCCAGCAGGATGTCCTGGCCGATCCGGCCGGACAGGTTGAGGAAGACCTGCCTGGTCAGCGCCTGGGTGACGGCGGCGGCCAGGATGACCCCGACCACCGTCAGCAGCGTGACCGGACCCTCTCCACGCAGCATCGGCGGGATGCCCGAGTCGATGCCGACCTTCACCAGGTAGGGGATGGCCAGGCCCGCGCCGCTGGAGCAGATGATGATCGCGGTCAGCAGCGCGATCGCCCTGCGGTGCGGCCTCAGCAGGTCGCCCAGCAGGGCGCGCGAGCGGGTGCGCAGCAGCAGGGAGACCTTCTCCGGCAGGTCGTCCTTGTTCTCCGAGGCGACGCCCCGCCAGTCGGTGGTGGCCGTCAACGCAGGGCTCCTTCCTCGGACAGGTCGGCGTCCTGGGCCAGCAGCGAGCGGTACTCGGGCACCTCGGCCAGCAGGTCCTGGTGCCTGCCGACGTGGGTGATCGTGCCGTCACGCAGCAGCGCCACCTTGTCGGCCAGCAGCACCGTCGAGGCGCGGTGCGCGATCACGATGCCGGTCGCCTCGCGCAGCACGTGACGCAGCGCCTCCTCCACCAGAGCCTCGGTCTCCACGTCGAGCGCCGACAGGGTGTCGTCGAGGACGAGGATCTTCGGCTTGGACAGCACGGCTCTGGCCAGGGCCAGGCGCTGCCGCTGCCCGCCCGACAGCGACATGCCCTGCTCGCCGATGCGGGTGTCGAGGCCCCACGGCAGGTCGTGGACGAACGTCGCCTGCGCCACCTCGAGCGCCTCGCGCACCTCCTCGTCGGAGGCGTCGCGGTTGCCGAGCGTGAGGTTCTCGCGCACGCTCATCGAGAACAGCGTGGGCTCCTCGAACGCGGTGGCCACCACCTCCCTCAGCGAGCTCAGCTTCAGGTCGCGCACGTCGTGGCCGTCGATGGTGACCCGTCCCGAGGTGACGTCGATCAGCCGGGGGACCAGCGCGGTGAGCGTCGTCTTGCCCGAACCCGTGGCGCCCACGACGGCCACCGTCTCGCCCGGCCGTACGTCGAGCCGGACGTCGTGGAGCACCGGGCGGTCGGCGCCGGCGAAGCGGAAGCCGACGCCCTCCAGCCGCAGGTGGCCGCGCGGGTGCTCGATCGTCTCGGTGCCGTCCTGGATCGCGGGGACGGTGTCCATGACCTCAAGGACGCGGTCGGCCGAGGTCATCGACTCCTGCGCCATCGCCAGGATGTAGCCGAGGCTCGCGATCGGCCAGACCAGCTGCAGCACCAGCGTGGTGAACGCCACCAGCGAGCCCTGCGAGAGCGAGCCGGACCCCACCGCGAGCGCGCCCAATAACAGGACCAGGGCCAGCGTGAGGTTGGGGATCACCTCGAGGAAGGTGAAGAAGCGCGCCGACAGGCCGACCTTCTCGAGCGAGGTCGCGTGGACCTTGCGCGCGGACTCGTCGAAGGTGTCGAAGACGTGGTGGCGGCGGCCGAATGCCTTGATCGTGCGGATTCCGATCGCCGACTCCTCGACGAGCGTGGCGAGGTCGCCCTGCTCGTCCTGGACCTGGCGGGAGATCGTGATGTACTTCTTCTCGAAGCGCAGCGACACCCAGACGATGGGCACGGCCGAGGCCGCCACCAGCAGCCCGAGCGGCCAGTACATGTTCAGCAGCACGATCGTCACCGTGGTGAGCTGGATGACGTTCATGACCAGGAAGAGCATGCCGAAGCCGAGGAAGCGGCGGATGGTCGACAGGTCCGTCGTGGCGCGCGAGAGCAGCTGGCCCGACTGCCACTCGTTGTGGAAGGCCATCGGCAGGCGCTGCAGATGCTGGTAGAGGTCGTCGCGGATCCTGGTCTCGAGGCCGAGCACGGGACCGGTCTGCGTCCAGCGGCGCAGGAAGATCATCAGAGCCTCGGCGACGCCGACGCCGACCGCCAGCAGGCCCAGCGGGAGCAGGTCCGCGGTCTGCCCGGCGTCGATCACCTCCTTGCCCACCAGGGGGAAGGTGATGCTGGCGGCTATGCCGAGGATGGCGACGAGCCAGATGAAGACCAGCTTGCCGACGTAGGGGCGCAGGTAGGAGCGCATGCGCCACAGGGAGTTGGAAGAGAGCAGGGGACGGCTGGGAATCTTCGTATCGGGAGGCATCTCCTCTAGGTTAAGCCCCGGGATCAAGCCGTTTTCGTGAGTTGGGGCTCCAGCATCGCGCGCACGAGGCAGGCCGTCGCGGCGGTCGACAGGACGGCCCTGACCAGGTTCCACGCCACCCACGGGCCCTCGAACTGCGCTCTCGTGAGGGTTCCCGCGGCGAGGCCGTCGTTGAGCGGGACGTTGACGGCCGAGGTCGTCACGAAACCGACCAGGTAGAGGACCAGCCCCGCCAGTATCCAGAGCGCGGCAGGTCTGGCGCGGCGGTGACGGATCAGTGCCCAGATGGGCAGGACCAGGCCGGCCAGGAAGGGCACGAGGAAGGCGGGGTTGATGATGGCGGCGTTGACGTGGTTCATGACGGCGACGAAGGTACGGTCGCCGGCGGCCGCGAGGCCGGGCATGACCGCGATCGAGAAACCGTAGTACGTGCCGGCGACCAGGCCGGTCGCCAGCGCGGAGAGACCCAGGACGATTCGCATGCCGGTATTCAAGCGGGCCGCCCGTCCGTCTCTCCATCGCTGAGACTCTCACCCGCATGCGCGCCCGTATCACCCGGTGGCCACCCACCGGGGCGCGGCGACGCCCGCGGCCCTCCAGGTGGTGCCTGGAGGGCCGCGGGCGTCCGGCCCCTTCGTCAGAGGGCGGTGAGCTTGCCCAGCCAGGCCCAGCCGCCGCTGTCCAGGTGCAGCCAGTTGCCCGCCTTCGTGCCCGTGGTGACGCCACCTGCGGGGATCCAGTCGACCGCCGCGCAGGTCTTGGCGGGACAGGAGCGGATCGGCGCCCCGCCGGCGCTGGTGACGACGTAGCCGCCGCCGACGTGGCGTCCGCCGTCAACGGCGGCGCCGGCGGCCCCCGCGAGCACGGTTCCAGCCACAGCGGCGGCGGTGATCGTCAGGGCCACGGTCGAAGCAGCGATGAAGGTACGCATATCAACATTCCCCCGAATGTCTCGTTATTGCTGACATCTCAGAGAATGCGGGGAACGGTCATAGGGCGGTGTCATGGCGACGTTAAGGCGCCGCTAAGGCGTCACGGCCCCTCGGGCGGCACCAGCTTCACCCCCACGCCGCGCACGGTGTGCAGGTAGCGCGGGCGCTCCGCGGTCTCGCCGAGCTTGCGGCGCAGCCACGACAGGTGGACGTCGACGGTCCTGTCCGCCCCGCCGTACGGCACCTGCCACACCTCCACCATCAGCTCCCGCTTGGTGACGACCCGGCCGCGCCGGGCGGCCAGGTAGTGCAGCAGGTCGAACTCCCTCGGGCTCAGCTCCAGCGGCACGCCGTCGAGCGTCGCCTCGCGCGCACTCACGTCCACCCGGAGGCCGCCCACCTCGATGCCCTGATCCTCCTCGGCGGGAGCGCCCCCTCGGCGCAGCACCGCCCTGATCCTCGCCTCCAGCTGCTCGGCGCCGAACGGTTTGATCACGTAGTCGTCGGCGCCCGCGTTGAGCGCCTTGACGATCTCCGACTCGGCGTCCCTGGCCGAGGCCACCACGACCGGGGTGGCGCTGACCGCCCGCAGCATCCGCAGCAGCTCGCAGCCGTCGACGTCGGGCAGGCCCAGATCGAGGACCACGACGTCGGGGCGGCTGTCCATCACCTGGTGCAGCCCGCCCATGGCCGTGGGGCTGGAGGAGACCGCGTGGCCGCGCTCGGTCAGCGCCCTGCTCAGCGCCGTCCTGATCGCCGCGTCGTCCTCGATGAGGAGAACATGCACCACGAGGTCACGCTATCCGTGCTTTCGCGGCTTTGACCCGCGCGCGACGGTCTCCATGCCACACCGAGACCCGCACCTGATGGCCGGTCGGTGACCGTGGAAGTGTGCACCTCGGCAGTTTGCGCCCGCGCTCGATCAGGGCCCGCATGACGGCCGCCACCGTGGTCGGCTTCGGCGTCGTCCTGCTCGCCGGAGTCGTGGCACTCTGCCTGGCCCTTCCCGGCCGGGTGCGCGCCCAGCTGGTCGACCGCGCCGACCAGGCCAGCAGGCAGGTCACCCTGCTGGTCGACGACGAGCCCGTCCACGGCCCGATCCCGCCGCAGCACGGCGTGGCGCTCCTGCAGGTCGTGGACGCGGACGGCAGGGTGGTGGCGGCCGGCGAAGCGCTGCGGGGACGGCCGCCGCTGACCACCGCGCGTCCCGCGGCGGGCGACTCCCGGGTGCAGACGCGGGTGTGCGGTGGCGAGCCGCGGTGCCTCATCGTCGTCGGCACCTCCAACCGGTCCACCCCCTACGGCCCGGTCATCGCCTACGCGGCGGTCAGGGAGTCGATCGCCCTGGACGTCCCGCTGATCGCCGGGCTCCTCTCGCTTGCCGCCGCCGTTCTGCTCGCGCTCATGGCCTGGGCCACCTGGGTCGGCGTCGGCAGGGTCCTGGCGCCCGTCGAGCGCATCAGGTCGGGTCTGGAGCAGATCAGCGCCACCGACCTGAGCGACCGCATCGCGGTGCCCGGGACCGGCGACGAGGTGGCCGAGCTGGCCATCACCGTCAACGACACGCTGCAGCGGCTGGAGGACGCGGTCGGCCGGCACCGCCGCTTCGTCTCCGACGCCTCCCACGAGTTGCGCACGCCGCTGACGGCGATGCTGGTCCGGCTGGAGGGCAGGCCCGAGGGAGAGGACGCCGACAGGACCCTGGGCGAGGCGCTCGGTGATGCCCGGCGGCTGTCGGCCATCGTGCAGGACCTGCTGCTCCTGGCGCGTCTCGACGCGGGCGTGCGCCCGCCCGACGAGCTGCTCGACCTGGGCAAGCTGGTGGCCGACGAGGTCGGCAGGCGGCCCTCCCGCCTGCCGTTCACCACCTCCGTCGAGCCGGGCCTGATGGTGCGCGGCAACCGGCTGCGGCTGGACAGGCTGCTGACCAACCTGCTGTCGAACGCCGACAGGTACGGCGAGAGCGCCGTCCACGTCACCGTGGCCCGCGAGGGCCGCGACGCCGTCGTCGAGGTGAGCGACGACGGCCCCGGCATCCCCGCCGACCAGCGCGAGGCCGTCTTCCGGCGCTTCACCAGGCTGGACAGCGCCCGCTCGCGCGACATCGGCGGCACCGGCCTCGGCCTGCCCATCGCCCGCGACATCGCCGTCGCCCACGGCGGCAGCCTGGTGGTCGCCGACAGCGGCCGCGGGGGCGCACGGCTCGTCCTGCGCCTGCCGCTGAGGTGATCCGTCATGCAGAATCCGGCTATGCATGATCCACTGTTCGAGCGGGACGCCGCTCCCGCGGCCCTGGACCTCGTCGCCCGCGCCGCCGGCCCCTTCCTCGGCACCTTGACCGACCGCCCGGTCCACGACCACGCCGCCGACCACCTCATGGACCTCCTCGACGGTCCCCTCCCCGACAGGGGCGAGGGGACGCTGGCGGCCGTCGAGGAACTGCTCGCCGTGGGCACCAGGGCGTCGACACAGACCTCGGGCCCGCGTTTCTTCCACTTCGTCGTCGGCGGCGCCACCCCCGCGGCGCAGGCGGGCGACTGGGTGACCTCGCTGCTCGACCAGGCCGGCGGGCTGCACCTGACCTCGCCGCTGGCGGCGCGGGCGGAGAAGGTGGTGCTGGCGTGGTTGAAGGACCTGTGCGGGCTGCCGGAGCCGTACGGGGGAGTGCTGACGCCGAGCGCGACGTTCGCCAACCTGACCGGGCTGGCCTGCGCGCGGCAGTGGTGGGGCGAACGGCACGGCGCCGACATCGTCTCGCAAGGGCTGGCCGGGCTGCCGCGGATGCCGGTGCTGGCCGGCGGCTACATCCATCCCAGCAGCCGCAAGGCGCTGCAGATCCTCGGCGTGGGCCGCGACGGCGTGACGGTGTGCGCGCGCGACGACGCCGGCCGCGTCGACCTGGCCGCCATGGAACGGGAGCTGGCCGCGCTCGACGGGCCCGCGGTGATCGTCGGCAACGCGGGCGAGGTCAACACCGGCGACTTCGACCCCATCGCCGACCTGGCCGACCTCGCCGAGCGGTACGGCGCGTGGCTGCACGTGGACGGCGCGTTCGGGCTGTTCGCCGCGGCCTCACCACGCCTACGCCACCTCGTGGCGGGCGTCGAACGCGCCCACTCCGTCGCCGCCGACGGCCACAAGTGGCTGAACGTCCCCTACGAGAGCGGCTTCGCCTTCGTCCACGACCAGGACCTGATGTTCAGGGCGTTCGGCGCGTGGGGCGCCCACTACCTGCCCTCCGACGTCAACTACAACAACCTCGGCCCGGAGTCCTCCCGCAGGGCGCGGGCCTTCCCGATCTGGGCGACCCTGCGGGCCTACGGCAGGCAGGGCTACCGGCAGCTCGTCGAGCGCCATCACGACCTGGCCCTGCGCCTGGGAGAGGCCGTGGAGAAGGCGCCCGACCTGGAGCTGCTGGCCCCCGTGACGCTCTGCGTGGTCTGCTTCCGCTACGCGCCGCCGGGCGTGCCCGAGGGCGAGCTGAACGACCTCAACCACCGCATCGGCGAGGAGCTGATCGCCGACGGCCGCTTCTACGCGGGCACGACGACCTACCGGGGGATGACCGCCCTCCGCCCCGCGATCGTGAACTGGCGCACGACGGAGGATGACATCGACGGCCTGGTGCGGGTGCTGAGGGAGGTCATCGCCCGCGTCCACCCGGCCGGATAGGCGTCAGGAGGTCGTGCCCAGGGCGATGGTCTCGGCGACCTCGGCGTGGCGCTCGGCCTCCTCGGCGGCGAAGCGTTCGGCGTCGAGCCTGTCGGCGATGTCCTCGTCCTGCTTCATGAGCGCCTCGAGCGACTGCCCCGCCATCTCCAGTACGCCCATGTCGGCGTAGGCCTGCTGCAGGCGCGGCGACCACAGGCCGATGTCCTTCACGCACGGCACGATCCTGCTGAACAGCAGTGACCTGAACAGCCGCAGGTACTCCGACTCGTCGACGGCCCGCATCGCCTCGGCCACCTCCGCCTGCGACAGGCCGAGCGTCTCCCACGTCTCCCTGCCGCGCAGCCGGTCGCGCATGAGGTAGCAGCCCTCGATGACGAAGTCCTCGCGCTCGCGCAGCTCGCTCTCCGAGAGGTTCTTGTAGTAGTCGCGCAGCGCCATCCGGCCGAAGGCCACGTGCCTGGCCTCGTCCTGCATGACGTAGGCGAGGATCTGCTTGGGCAGCGGCTTGGTGGTGATGTCACGCATGACGCCGAACGCGGCCAGCGCCAGCCCCTCGATCAGCACCTGCATCCCCAGGTACGGCATGTCCCACCGCGAGTCGGTCAGGGTGGAGTCCAGCAGCGACTTGAGGTGCTCGTTGATCGGGTAGGCCAGGCCCACCTTCTCCTGCAGGAATCGCGCGTAGGTCTCGGCGTGCCTGGCCTCGTCCATCGTCTGGGTGGCGGCGTAGAACTTGGAGTCGAGGTCGGGCACCGACTCCACGATGCGCGCCGAGCAGATCATCGCGCCCTGCTCGCCGTGCAGGAACTGGGAGAACTGCCAGGCGGCGCCGTGCCTGCGCACCTCGGCGCGGGTCCTGTCGTCCATCCGCTCCCACAGCGGCGTGCCGTGGATGGCGATGGTGGTGTCCGGGATGCCGAGCACGTCGTACGGATCGACCTCCAGGTCCCAGTCGATCCTCTTCACCGAGTCCCACTGCTTGTCCTTGCCCTTCTGGTACAGGGCGAGCATGCGGTCCCTGCCGTCGTCGTACTCCCAGGTGAAACGGCTGGACCCAGCCATGTCCACGTTCCACGTGGAGAGCTCTGCGGGGATCGTGTAGAGATCGTGCGTCGACATGCGGCCTCCAGGGGGACGTACACCGTACGTATACCTCGAGCGTGGCACGTACGGTGTACGTGCGTCAATAGAATGAGCTATGCCCACCGAGCCGCTCTCCCGCGTGCGTATCGTCGCGGCCGCGATCGACCTCATCGAGCGTGAGGGCGCGGACGCGGTGTCCATGCGCAGGATCGCCGCCGACCTGAACGTCGGCGTCATGTCGCTCTACAACCACGTGCCGAACAAGGCCTCGCTGCTCGACGGCGTCGCCGAGTCGGTGCTGTCACAGATCGAGTTCACCGACGACCCCGGCGCCCACTGGACCGACAGGGTGCGCATGCAGGCCAGGGCCTTCCGGCAGATCGCCCACCACTACCCGCGCTCCACCATGCTGGTGGTCAGCCGGCAGCTCCACTCCAACGCCGGGCTGTTCCCCGTGGAGCGGGCGCTGACCACGCTGCGCCAGGCGGGTTTCGACGGCGCCGACGCGGTGCGCATGCTGCGCCTGTTCATCGCCTACGTGATCGGCTCGCTGCTGCGCGAGGTGGGGGTCACGCCGACCTTCGCGCCCGTCCCCGGCGCCCCTCCGGTCAGCGACGTGGACCCCGAACTGTTCCCCCAGGTCAGCGAGCTGTCCTCGCTGCTGGGCTCGTGCGACCACGAGGAGGAGTTCGACTTCGGCCTCGACCTGCTCATCCAGGCCATCGCCGTCCACCTGGAAAGGAAGGGCACCCGGGGCTGAGCCCGGATGCCCTTCCACGGCAGGCGCCACTTCCCCTCGGCGGCTGCCCCTAGTACCAGTTGTGCGACCTGAAGTGGCCCCAGGCGCCGCACGGCTTGCCGTAACGGCCCTTGATGTACTGCAGGCCCCAGCGGATCTGGGTGGCGGGATTGTGCCGCCAGTCGCTTCCGGCGCCCGACATCTTCACCGCCGGCAGTGCCTGCGGAATGCCGTAAGCCCCTGAGCTGGGGTTCTGCGCCCGGTGGTTCCAGTTGCTCTCCCTGGTCCACAAGCTGTCCAGGCACTGGAACTCCCGCAGCGACCACGACCTCCGTACCACGAGGTCGAGCGCGATCCGCTTGTTGGTGTTCCTGCCGGGCAGCGCGGGCCGCGCCTTCGGCTCGGCCTTGGTCGTCCACGTGGCGTGATGGATCACGTGGGGCTGGACCGCGACCGTCCAGGTCCGCTGGTGGACCGTCCCGGGCGACTCGGCGTCGGCCAGGGCGATCGTGGATGTCCCGCCGGTGAACGCCGCGGAGGCGACCACCATGGCGAGAACGCGTTTGCTGTCCAACTTGATCCTTGCAGTCGGGTCGCGTGCGGGCGGACCTTCGTGAAGCAAGGGTCCTGCCGATCCGCGCCCGTGGCTCGGGCGAGAACGGGCCCGCGCGGCCTCCGAGATCCTTTCCCGTCCGATCGACCTGGACGGCCCGGAAGGCACCGCGACGATGTCTCTAGGCGGTTTCTAATACGCCATGTCGCCACTGGTGCGTGATCTCAGACGCCGGAAGAAGAGGACTTTGCCGCTGAACGGTCTCGCCTTGGATCGGCCCGGCGGCCCGATGACCATGCGTATTCGAACAGCGGGTGCGGAGATCAGTACCAGCCCCGCCCCTGGAAGTGGGACCAGGCGGCGCACGGCGAGCCGTACCTCTTCTTGATGTAGGACAGGCCCCAGGTGATCTGCGTCCTGGGGTTGGTGCGCCAGTCCCGGCCGGCGCTGACCATCTTCCTTCCGGGCAGCGCCTGCGGGATGCCGTAGGCGCCCGAGCCGCTGCCGGCCCGGTGGTTCCATCCGCTCTCCCTGGCCCACAGCCGCTCCAGGCAGCCGAACTGGGCCCGGGTCCATCCCTTGGCCGCGACCATGGGCCTGGCGATGGCCTTGTTCCTCGCGCCGGTGGTGGCGCTGCCGGTCGCGGCGGCGTCCGCGGACGCCGCCGTCGCTGTTCCCGCTCCCGACACCACGACCGTGGCGGTCAGGAGCAAGGCTCTGGTACGGCGGAGCGTAGGCATGCGGTCTTCCCTTCGAAGGGGTCGGGGGACTGCGTCACCCTGCCGCACTCGCGCCATTTGTCGCTAATTGACCATGAAAAGGTAGATCGTCAGTAAAGAACGTGATCTATGGCTGTACAGGGGGTTTAGCGGGAAAAAGTGGACTCTGTCACATTTCTTGGGAAGGTAGAGTCGGATCATGAATCTCCGCGACATCCCGGTCCGCACCCTCGCGGACGCCCCGACCACGCTCGCCGAGCTGGCCGGCGACAAGGCCCTGCTCATCGTCAACGTGGCCTCCAGGTGCGGCCTGACCCCGCAGTACACCGGCCTGGTGAAGCTCCAGCAGGAGTACGGGCCGCGAGGCTTCAGCGTGGTCGGCGTGCCGTGCAACCAGTTCATGGGCCAGGAGCCCGGCACGGCCGAGGAGATCCAGGAGTTCTGCTCCACCACCTACGGCGTCGACTTCCCGCTGCTGGAGAAGGCCGACGTCAACGGCGCCGACCGGCACCCGCTCTACGGCCCGCTCACCGCCACGCCCGACGCCGACGGCGAGGCCGGCGACATCCAGTGGAACTTCGAGAAGTTCCTCGTCGACCGCGAGGGGACGGTGGTGGCCAGGTTCAGGCCGCGCACCGAGCCGTCCGACCCCGCCGTCACCGCCGCGATCGAGAAGCTCCTGTGAGTGGGCGGACCTGCCCGTGCGGGCTGCCCGCGGCCTACGAGGACTGCTGCGGGCGGCTGCACCGCGGGGCGGCGGCGGCCGAGACCGCCGAGCAGCTCATGCGCTCCCGTTTCAGCGCCTTCGCGGTGGGCGACGCCGCCTACCTGCTCAGCAGCTGGCACCCGTCGACCAGGCCCGCCGAGATCACCTTCGAGCCGTACCTGCGGTGGAAGCGGCTGTCGATCGTGAGCACGAGCGGCGGCGGGGCCGGCGACACCGAGGGGACGGTCGAGTTCCGGGCCCGCTACAGCCAGGCCGGCAGGGCGGGGGAGATGCGCGAGGTCAGCAGGTTCACCCGGCACGAGGGCGCCTGGGTGTACCTCACCGGCGAGGCCCGCAGCTCCCACGCACGATGAGCTCGGTGGGCAGCAGCACGCTGCGCGGGCGCCTGGCGCCCGACCTGAGCACCAGCTCGGCCGCCCGGTAGCCGAGATCCTGGCCCGGCTGGGCGATCACCGTCAGCGGGGGCGAGCACAGCTCGGCCCACGGCACGTCGTCGTACATCACCAGCGACAGGTCGCCCGGGATGCGCAGGCCGAGCTCCCGCGCGGTCAGCACGGCCGCCTCGCCCAGCGCGCTGCCGCCGGCCACCAGCGCGGTGACGTCGCCCCGGCTCTGCAGCAGACCCGAGGCGGCGGCGTAGGCCGAGTCGCGGCTGCCGCCGGCGGAGACGATCAGCTCCTCATCCGCCAGCGTGCCCATCGCCTCCCGGAAGGCGGCCACCCGGCGGGCGCGCCCAGGGCCGCCGAGGTAGGCGATGCGGCGATGGCCGAGGCCCTTGAGGTACTGCACCGCCGTACGGACACCGGAGCGGTCGTCGGCCAGGACGGCGGGGATGGCGCTGTCGGGACGGGGCGGCGTCCGCAGGCCGTCGAGCATCAGCAGGTCGTCGAGCGGCTCGTCGGACGGCTCGTCCTCCTGGGGCTGCTCGCCGACGAACACCACCGTCATGCCCGCCCTGATCGCCGGGCCCCACGCCTCGGCGTCGCCCGAGGGCACGGCGATCACCCGGTCGACGCTCTGCTCCAGCAGCATGCCGATGAGCTCGGCCTCCTGCTCGGGGTCGTCGCCCGTCGAGCCGACCACGACGGGCTCGCCCGCCGAGCGGGCGCAGGCGAGCACGCCCTCGGCGAGCCTGCCGTACAGGGTGTCGGTCAGGTCGGGAACCAGCAGGCCGATGCCGCCGGCGCGCTGCTGGCGCAGGTTGCGGCCCACCGCGCTGGGGCGGTAGTCGAGATGCGCGGCCACCGCGAGCACCCGCTCGCGGGTCTCCTGGCTGGCCGATCCACCGGACAGCACCCGGGAGACCGTGGCCACGCCGACGCCGGCGGCCTCCGCCACGTCCTTGATGGTGGTGCGCTTCATGGAAACGATTCCACCACTCATTCCGGAAGCTTTCCAGCTCGAATGGGTAACATCGCCTGGTCTCTTGACAGGGTTCCCCCTTTCGGGTGAGATGCATGAAAACGTATCCACGGTGAGTGGTGTCCCCCACATACGTCCGGGTTCCGGCCCGCTGCGCGAAGGACTGTCATGGCATCCATCGTTCTGACAAACGTCGACAAGATCTACGCCGGTGGCGTGAAGGCCGTGAACGCACTCAACCTTGAGATCAAGGATGGGGAGTTCATGGTTCTGGTCGGCCCCTCCGGCTGCGGCAAGTCGACCGCGCTGCGGATGATCGCCGGACTCGAGGACATCAGCGGCGGCGAGATCGCCATCGGCGACAAGGTGGTCAACCACCTGCCGCCGAAGGACCGCGACATCGCGATGGTCTTCCAGAACTACGCGCTCTACCCCCACATGACCGTCGAGGAGAACCTCGCCTTCGGTCTGAAGCTCCGCAAGATGCCCAAGCCGGAGATCCAGAAGCGCGTCAACGAGGCCGCCAAGATGCTGGGCCTCGAGACCTACCTCAAGCGCAAGCCGGCCGCCCTGTCCGGTGGTCAGCGCCAGCGTGTCGCGATGGGCCGCGCCATCGTCCGCGAGCCGCAGGCCTTCCTCATGGACGAGCCGCTGTCCAACCTCGACGCCAAGCTCCGCGTCTCCATGCGCGCCTCGCTCAACCAGATGCACGAGCGCCTCGGCGTCACCACCGTCTACGTCACGCACGACCAGGTCGAGGCCATGACCCTCGGCGACCGCGTCTGCGTCCTGCGCGACGGCCTGCTCCAGCAGGTCGACACCCCGCAGAACCTGTTCGACAAGCCCGTCAACCTGTTCGTCGCCGGCTTCATGGGCTCGCCCTCGATGAACTTCGTCACCGCCGAGCTGGTCCGCGACGGCGGCGCCGCGGTGGCCTTCGCCGGCTACAAGCTGGCCATCCCCGAGTCGACCTTCTCCGACAAGCCGGGCCTCGACCAGTACATCGGCAAGAAGGTCATCCTCGGCATCCGGCCCTCCGACTTCGAGGACTCCAGCGCCGCCGGCAGCCACGCCAACGGCTGGGCCACCCTGCCCGTCAAGGCGGAGGTCACCGAGGAGCTCGGCTCCGAGATCAACGTCCTGTTCCTGATCGACGCCCCGCCGGTCGAGCACAAGGACACCGTGGCCGCCCAGGACACCGGTGACGACGAGGAAGCCACGCTGCCGCTGTCCGGCGACAAGTCGCTGTGGACCGCCCGCGTCAACGCCCGCAGCCACGTGCGTCCCGGCCAGTCGATCGAGCTGGTCGTCGACACCCACAACCTGCACTTCTTCGACGCCGCGAGCGGCCTGGCGATCGGCCACGAGGCCAACCGCTAGAGCACGCCTCTTCCGAGCATCCCCCCGCCGCGACCCCCTCCCGCGGCGGGGGGATCGTCTTCGCGGGGTCCGCTCCCCGTGTTCCGGAGGCGGGGGGAGCGCCGGGCTACTTGCGGCCGATCATGGCGGAGATCCGGTGGGTCAGCCCGCGCGGGATGAGCCTGCCCACCGCCACGATCGCCTTGTAGCGAAGGTCGGGGATGGAGACCGTCCTGCCGAGCGCCAGGTCGCGCATCGCCTCGTTCACCACGGCGTCGGCCTGCAGCCAGAGGAAGCCGGGGATGCCGGAGACGTCCATCGAGGCCCGCTGGTGGAACTCGGTGCGCACGAAGCCGGGGCACAACGCCATGATCCGGATCTTCGGGTCGCCCACCTCGGCGGCCGTCGACTCGCTGAAGTTGACCACCCACGCCTTGGAGGCGCTGTAGGTGCCCCGGGTGAAGAAGGCCGCCACCGAGGCGACGTTGATCACGGCGCCCCTGCCGCGCGCCCGCATGCCCGGCAGGGCCGCGAGCGTGAACCTGAGCACGGCCTCGCAGTGCACCTTCAGCATGCGCACCTCGTCCTCGAGCGGCACCTCGAGGAAGTGGCCGGGGTGGCCGAAGCCCGCGTTGTTGACCAGGCAGTCGACGCCTTCGCGCAGGCGGGCCTCGACGCGCTCCAGCCCGTCGTCGGTGGCCAGGTCGGCGGGCAGGACGTCGACGGCGACGCCGTACTTCTGCTTGAGCCGTTCGGCGGCCTCGGCGAGCCGGGTCTCGTCGCGGGAGACCAGGACCAGCGAGAAGCCGTCGGCGGCAAGGCGGCGGGCGAAGGCCGCGCCGATGCCGGCGGTCGCGCCCGTGATCAGTGCGGTAGGCATACGGCCAGCGTAACGCCCGCCCCGCCCGCTCCCGGCGGCGCGCCGACGATCACGATCGCACGGCCGGGCACGCGCGCCAGGGCAGGGCCGCCGCCTGCGCCGAACCTTTCCCGGCCCCGGCGCGTACAGGCACCGTGACGAGATCGCATGAGAGGATCGGCAGCGTGCGCCCCGCGCTTGCCGCCGTCGCCCTGGTCGCGGTGCTGACCGCCTGCTCGGCCACCCAGCCGGCAGGGCGGGAGCCTGCCCGCCCCGAGGCGGGACAGTCCGTCCGGCCCTCGGCCGAGGCGGCGACCACGGCGTCTGGGCGGCCGGTGCCCGCGAGGCTGGAGTTCGCCGAGATCGCCCGGTTCGACAAGCCCGTGGCCTTCGCCGTGCGCGAGGGCGACGAGGCGCTCTACGTCGCCGAGCAGAGCGGCCGGCTGCGCGCGCTCGTCGACGGCCGCCAGCAGGTGATCGTCGACCTGTCCGGCGAGGTCAGCGACGGCAACGAGCAGGGCCTGCTCGGCGTGGCCTTCCATCCGACCGGCAGGTGGCTCTACCTCGACTGGACCGACGCCGCGGGCCGTACCCACGTCACCGAGTGGGCCTTCGACGGCCGCAGGGCCGGCGGGCGGCGCGACGTGCTCACCCAGGACCAGCCGTACGCCAACCACAACGGCGGGCAGCTCGCCTTCGGCCCCGACGGCTACCTCTACATCGGCCTCGGCGACGGCGGCGGCGGGGGAGACCCGCAGGGCAACGGCCAGAACCTGGGCACCTGGCTGGGCAAGATCCTGCGCATCGACCCGCGCGGCACGCCCTACCGGGTTCCCCCGGACAACCCGTTCACCGGCCGCGGCGGGGCCAGGCCGGAGATCTGGGCGTACGGCCTGCGCAACCCATGGCGCTTCAGCTTCGACAGCAGGACCGGCGACCTGTGGATCGGCGACGTCGGCCAGAACGCCTGGGAGGAGGTCGACCACGAGCCGAGCGGCAAGGGCGGCCGCAACTACGGCTGGAACGCCTTCGAGGGCGGGCATCCCTTCGACACCGGCGTGCGGGCCGCCGGAGCCGTCAAGCCGGTCATCACCTATCCCCTCGGGCAGGACGGGACCTGCTCGGTCATCGCGGGCCACGTCTACCGGGGTGCCCGGATCCCCGGGCTGGCCGGCCACTTCCTCTACGGCGACTTCTGCGCCGGATGGGTCAAGGCCGCGCCCGTGAGCGACCCGGCGCACGGCATCGAGGTGGGCAGGGTCGAGCAGCTGTCGTCGTTCGGGCAGGGCCACGACGGCGAGCTCTACGCCCTCAGCCTCCAGGGCGGGCTCTACCAGGTGCGGGCGGCGTCGTGAGCCGGCTGCTGATCGTCCACCACACCGCCTCGCCGGCCACGCACGAGCTGCTGGAGAAGGTGCGCGAGGGCGCGACGACCGACGAGATCCAGGGTGTCGAGGTGGTCACCAGGGCCGCGCTCAACGCCACCGCCGCCGACGTGTTCGCCGCCGACGCGCTCATCCTCGGCACCCCCGCCAACATCGGCTACATGAGCGGGGCGCTCAAGCACTTCTTCGACACGATCTACTACCCGTGCCTGGAGGAGACGCGGCGCCTGCCGTACGGGCTGTACGTGCACGGCAACAACGACGCCACGGGGGCGGTGCGCGGCGTGGAGTCGATCACGCGTGGTCTCGGCTGGGAGCCGGTCGCGGCGCCCGTCGTGGTGATCGGCGCGGTCACCAAGGCGGACCTGGAGGCGTGCTGGGAGCTGGGCGCGACGGCCGCGGCGACGATCAGCCCATGACCACGCGCTCGATCAGGTCCTCCACCTGGGCGTTGAGCCGCGCCCCGCGCGCCCATCCCGCGTAGTGGGTGAGGAAGACGACCGTCTCCCTCAGCTCCTCCGCGCTCAGGTCGCCGGTGCGCAACGCGGTCTCCAGCTGGATCTCGACCGCCTGGTCGAGCCCCTGTCCGACGAGCAGGCCGATGAGCAGCAGTCGGCGGTCGCGGTCGCTGATCGCCTCGCGCGCCCACACCTCGGCGAACAGGTGCTCCACGGTCATGGCGAAGTTGATCGGTTCGTTCATGTCGCGCTCCGAGCGAGGCGGGAGGGGGGTCCGAAGCTCCTTATCCTTCGCCAGTCCGGCGCGAAGAGATAGGCCCTTCGGCAAGACATCTTGGCCGTTCCCTGGTTGCGCAAACGTTGCAGCAGGGTAGAGATGGGCGAGTAGGTCTTGATCCGGACTTTCTCCGCGCGTCTCAGCGATCTATAACAAACACAGCCAATAGTCGGCTGCGCTTTGGTCAAGACTTCTGGGGCCGGAAGAGGAGATTAGCCGCCAAAAACGGGCACAACCAAGGCGTTGGCGGGTAACGCGGAGGTAAGCCCTGGTGAAAAAGACACGGGCTTGGATGAAAGCGGCCGTCAGCACGGCCACGGTCACGGCCGTGCTGACGGCCGGAGTCGCCGCCTGCGGTCAGGCGGAGTACACCTACGTGCGCGACAGGGAAGGCACCACCTACTTCAAGGTGCCCTCCTCGTTCTCGAAGATCGACTCCACGAAGATCGATCTCCTGCTCAGCGGCGACCATCCCGAGTCCGAGACGGCGAAACTGCGCAAGCAGCTGGTCTGGTCGACCGCCTTCGACCAGGCCCCCGAACCGGCCGTGGACCACCTGCTGGGTTCCCAGGACCCGTTCGTCTACTCCACCGTCCACCGGCTGACCGAACCGCAGCGGAACGTGGTCTCGCTCAACACGATGCGCGACTTCATCCTGCCCGTGACGGAGGAGATGCGGCAGGCCTACACCCAGCGCCTCATGGAGGCGGGCCAGCAGCCCACCCTCGCGCGGTTCGAGCTGCTCACCGACCAGCCGATCGTGCTCAGCGACGGCGCGAGAGGCGTGCGCGTGCGGTTCAACTACCTGATCGGCGACACCGTCCAGACCTTCGACCAGACCGCCTACCTCGACCGGACGGGCGGGACCGTCTCGGTGCTGCTGATCCGCTGCACGGCCGCGTGCTTCAGCAAGAGGGTCGCCGAGTTCGACAACATCGCCGAGTCCTTCAAGCTGCTCAAGATGCCAGGATGAGGGAGCGACCGTGACCACGACCCACCCTGAGGGACTGCGCGCTCCCGGCAGCGGCCCCAACGATCCCGACTCCGTGACCCGCAAGCGGATGGCCTTCTGGGATCGCAGCAAGTTCATGCTCGGCCTGGGCCTGGCCTTCCTCGTGCTCGCCTGGAAGGAGATGGCCGACTACGAGGGCATCATGCCCTTCACCGACGCATTACAGCGTATCGGGGACAACCATCCGTGGATCTTCTACCTGCTGGCCGCCGAACTCGTCCGGCAGGTGCACTTCTTCGTCAGCGAGCGCTCGCCCGGCTACCACCGCTTCTGGAGCAAGGGCGTCTTCGGCGGCTTCGAACGGTGGACGCACCGCCGGTTCAGCGACTGGACGAGGTTCAGGCTCGCCAGGATCATCAAGATCCTGTTCTGGGTCACCGTGCTGGCTCTGGTCCTGGGCGCGGTGCTCGACCGCAGCCCCTTCCTGGCCCTGTTCCAGGCTCCGGCGCTGGCCTTCCAGGCGCTGCCGTACGTCGCCCAGCTGGCCTTCGCGTTCTTCTTCGTCATCTTCCAGTTCGTCGGACTGTTCTGGTTCCTGTCGCGCGGCGGCGTCGAGACCTACTACCCCGACGACATCAAGACCAGGTTCAGGGACGTGTGGGGCCAGGACCACGTGGTCGAGCGCGTCAAGGAGAACATCGTCTTCCTGGAGCAGCCGGATGCCATCGAGGCGCGCGGCGGCTACGTGCCCAGCGGTCTGTTGCTGTGGGGGCCGCCCGGAACCGGCAAGACGCTGATGGCCGAGGCCGTGGCCGGCGAGACGGGCAAGCCGTACGTCTTCGTCGACCCGGGCGCGTTCATCAACATGTTCATGGGCATCGGCGTGCTGAAGGTCAAGTCACTGTTCAGGAAGCTGCGCAAGCTCGCCCTGCGCTACGGCGGCGTCATCGTCTTCTTCGACGAGGCCGACTCCCTCGGCCGCCGCGGCCGCCTGGCCGGGCAGGCCCCGCCCGGGCAGGGCTTCAGCGCCGACGGCTGCCACGGCTTCGGCTACCTGTCGGAGTCGTCCAGATCCATCCTGTCCACCAGGGTCACGCCGCCGGACACCGAGAACAGCAGGTTCTTCATGGGCGGCGGCATGAACGGCGGCGGCGACATGGGCACGCTGCAGGCGCTGCTCACCGAGCTGTCCGGCCTGAAGAAGCCGCGCGGCCTGTTCAACCGGCTCGTACGGCGCGCCCTCGGCATGCGCCCCAAGCCGCCGCCGAAGTACCGCATCCTGGTCATGATGGCGACCAACATGCCGGACGCCCTCGACGACGCGCTGCTGCGGCCGGGCCGTATCGACCGCATCTACAAGGTCGGCTACCCGTCCAAGGCGGGCAGGGTCCGCACCTACCAGGGCTACTTCGCCAAGGTCCAGCACGAGCTGACCGACGAGCAGATCGACAAGCTGGCCACGATCACCCCCTACGCCACCGGCGCCACGATCAAGGACCTGGTCAACGAGGCGCTCATCACCACCATCCGCGACGGCCGCGAGACCATCACCTGGTCGGACGTGCTGCGCGCCAAGCGGCTCAAGCAGCTCGGCCCGCCCGAGGACGTCGAGTACATCGAGCGGGAACGGCACGCGGTCGCCGTCCACGAGGCCTGCCACGCGGTGATCGCCTACCGCACCCGCTACCACCTCGAGATCGACATCGCCACCATCGAGAAGGGCGCCGACTACCTGGGCATGGTCGCCTCGATCAAGCCCGAGGACCAGTTCACCCGGTGGAAGTCCGAGCACGAGGCCGACATCATGGTCTCGCTCGCCTCGCTGGCCGGCGAGCGGATGTTCTTCGGCGACGACAACTCCTCCGGCGTCTCCGGCGACCTCATGTCGGCGACCTATCTCGTCGGGCTCATGGAGTCGCACTGGGGCATGGGCACCGGCATCGCCTCCCTGCCCGCGCTGCAGGAGCTCGGCATCCACGCCGGCAAGGCCCTGCGCGGCCAGCCCGGGGCGCAGGAGCAGAGTCCCGCGCCGCGCGAGGGCGTCGTCCCCGAGCATCTCAGCGAGCGCGTCGAGTTCAACCTGGTCAGGTTGCTGGAGAAGACCGAGGAACTGCTGCGCGAGCACCGGCGCGAGGTGCTGTGCCTGGCCCACGCGCTGGAGACGCACAAGACGCTCAACGGCGAGGACGTCGTCGCGGTGCTCGAAGGGCGGCAGGGCCCGCTGGTGGACGGCGGCGTCTACCGGTCGGAGACGCTCATCGAGGAGATCGAGGAGTACCACCGCGACGCGGCCAGGGCGCACCGCGAGCACAGCGGCGTCGAGCGCGACCTGCCCGGCGTCGTGGAGGTCACGGCCGGGATCGCCGAGCCGTCCTACGACGTGCAGGTGCTCGACCCGGCCGACGCCGCCGCCCCCTCGCCCGGCAACGCGCTGGTGCCGGACGACCGGCGGCCCCAGTTCGTCCCGTGGGAGCCCCCGCAACCCGGCGCGCCCGCCACACCGGGTCACCAGGCGGCGCCGTTCGGGACCGCCCCGCAGATGCCCGCTCCCTTCCTGGCCGCTTCGTCCGGTACGGCCGAGCCGCCGCCCGCGCGCCGCTCGGGCGCGACCGCGTGGGTGGTCGTGGGCAGCCTGTTCACGCTCGCCGGCCTCGCGCTGTTCGGCGCGCTGGCGGCGACCGGCGCCACCGGCAGCGCGGTCGGCGCGATGTCCCCCGGCCTGCTGCTCGTGCTGTTCGTCGTCGTGGTGGCGGTGGTCGTCGGCATCGGGGTGGCGCTCATCGCGCTGAAGGCGGTGCGCGCGGGACAGAAGCGGGCCGAGCAGGAACGTGACAGGGCCAACGCCCGCGCCCAGCTGCTGGCCGCGGCCATGGACCCGGAGACGGCGATGCGCCTGCTCGGCTACGACGGCCGCCGCGGGCCCGACGAACGCCCCTGAGCACCCACCGCGCCGGTGGGTGCTCAGCCGAGCCGGTCGACCAGGCCGGGGGTGAGATCGCCGAGAGCGGGCACGACCGCGGCGGCCAGTTCGAGGGCGTCGGGCGCGGGCGGGTACCTCGGATGGGGGACGGCGATCACCCGCATCCCGGCCGCGGCCGCCGAGCGCAGCCCGTTGCTGGAGTCCTCGACAGCCACGCAGCCGCGCGGGTCGGCGCCCAGCCGCCGCGCCGCCTCCAGGTAGCCGTCGGGCGCGGGCTTGCCGTACGCGACCTCCTCGGTGGAGACGGTCGCGGAGAAGAACGCGCCGAGCCCCGTGGCGTCCAGGACGACGTCGATGAGCGCGCGGGGCGACGAGCTGGCCAGGCCCAGCGACCGGTGCTCGGCCAGGCGGGCGACCGCCTCCTTCGCGCCGGGCATGAGGGGGACGCCGTGGCGGTACCGCTCGGCCATCAGCCCGACCACGCCCGCCGCGATCTCGTCCGGCGACCGCCGCACGCCGAGCTCGGCCAGGTAGGCGGCCCATTCGCCGGTGCTCATGCCCATGAGCCTCGGCTGGGTCTCTGGCAGCCACGTGCCGCCGTGCGCGGCGACGTAGGCCCTGCGGACCTCCTCCCACACCGGCTCGGAGTCGACGAGCACGCCGTCCAGGTCGAAGACGACAGGCCGGCTCATGCGGGCTGCTCCATCCAGTACTCGACGAACTCCGTGCACCGGCCCCCGGCGTCCAGCCTGACCAGCCACAGGTTGCTGAAGGCGGTGTCGGGATAGGTGGTGACGCCTTTGACCACGGCCACCTCCTCGGTGACGGCGACGGGCTCGTACTCGAAGGCCGCGGGGCCGTCGGTGTCCTTGCGCTCGAGCCATCGCGTGACGATCGCGTCCTTGCCGCGCCACGGCTCGGCGTAGGGCTCGGTGAAGTAGACGGCGTCGTCGGCGAACAGCGCGCCGATGTCGTCGGGGTCGTTGGTGTGCCAGGCCCGGATGTAGGCGTCCATCCAGCTCGCGAGGTGGGTCATGGACACCTTTCTACCCGGGCCCGGCGAGGCGGCCGCGGCCGAGGGTGCGCTCCGCCGCCCGGCGCCGAACCGCAGGGCGACGGCCTCCGAACGGCCTCCGAACGGCCTCCGAACGGCCCGCGGCGGGCCGGCCGGGCCGGACGGAACCGGCGGCCTGGCGCGGTCGCGTCCATACCCGCCGATTCTTCCGTCAGAATGGGGCGTCACACTTCGATGGAAGGGCTGTTCCATGACCGACTGGGTCTCCCAACTCGCGGACGACGTCATCGCCGAGTCGGAGCGGCGCGCGCCCGGCAAAACGATCGTCTGCGCCTCGGGGCTCAGCCCGTCCGGACCGATCCACCTGGGCAACCTGCGCGAGGTCATGACCCCGCACCTGGTGGCCGACGAGATCAGGCGGCGCGGCCTCGACTGCGTCCACCTGCTGTCCTGGGACGACTACGACCGCTTCAGGAAGGTGCCCGCGGGCATCGACCCGTCGTGGGCCGAGCACATCGGCAAGCCGCTCACCTCGGTGCCCGCCCCGCCCGGCAGCGCCTACCCCAACTGGGCCGAGCACTTCAAGACCCCGATGATCTCCGCGTTGGCCAGGCTGGGCGTCACCTACCGCGGCATCAGCCAGACCAAGCAGTACACCTCGGGCGCCTACCGCGAGCAGATCCTCCACGCGATGCGCGAGCGTGACCGCATCGACGCCGTCCTGGCCCGCTACCGCACCAAGGCCAAGCCGAAGGCCAAGGACGCCGACGAGGCCGCCGCGCTCGAAGGCTCCGGCGCGGCCGAGGAGGAGGCGGGCTATTACCCGTACAAGCCCTACTGCACGCTGTGCGGGCGCGACCTGACCACCGTCACCGGCTACGACGACGAGACGACCGAGCTGGCCTACACCTGCGAGTGCGGCTTCGGCGAGACCGTACGGCTGGCCACCCACGACCGCGGCAAGCTGGTGTGGAAGGTCGACTGGCCGATGCGCTGGGCATACGAGGGCGTCGTCTTCGAGCCCTCGGGCGTCGACCACACCTCGCCCGGCTCGTCCTTCGAGGTCGGCGGCCACCTGGTCGGCGAGATCTTCGACGGCGTGCAGCCGATCGGCCCGCGCTACGCCTTCGTCGGCATCAGCGGCATGGCGAAGATGAGCAGCTCCAAGGGCGGCGTGCCGACCGCGGCCGACGCGCTGGAGATCATGGAGGCGCCGCTGCTGCGCTGGATGTACGCCCGCCGCAAGCCCGCCCAGTCCTTCAAGGTCGCCTTCGACCAGGAGATCCAGCGCCTCTACGACGAGTGGGACGCCCTGGAGCGCAAGGTGAGCGAGGGGCAGGCGCTGCCCGCCGACCAGCTCGCCCACGCCAGGGCGGTGCGGACGGCCGAGCAGCCGCTGGCGGCCACCGAGCGGCGCGTGCCGTACCGGATGCTGGCCTCCATCGTCGACGTGACCACCGGCGACGAGGAGCAGACGCTGCGCATCCTGCGCGAGCTCGACCCGGCCGCGCCGATCACCGACCTCGCCCAGGTGCGGCCGCGCCTGGACAAGGCACAGCGCTGGGTCACCACCCAGGTGCCCGCCGAGCAGCGCACCACCGTCAGGCCGGAGCCCGACGAGGAGCTGCTGTCCTCGCTGGGTGCGGAACAGCGCGAGTCGCTGCGGCTGCTGCTCGACGGGCTCGACGCGCACTGGTCGCTCGACGGGCTGACCGACCTGGTCTACGGCGTGCCCAAGCGGCAGGCGGGGCTGCCCGCCGACGCGAAGGCCACCCCCGAGCTGAAGGCCGCGCAGCGGGAGTTCTTCGTCCTGGTCTACACCCTGCTCGTCGGCCGCGACACCGGGCCGCGCCTGCCGACGCTGCTGCTGGCCGTGGGGGCCGACCGGGTCCGCAAGCTGCTGGGAGCGTAGAGTCTGGATCATGAGATCCCTGCTCGTCTTCGACGGCGACTGCGCCTTCTGCACCACCTGCGTGAGGTTCGTCGAACGGCTGCTGCCGACGAAGGCGGAGATCATCCCGTGGCAGTTCGCGGACCTGCGGGCGCTGGGTGTGAGCCAGGCGCGGGCCGAGTACGAGCTGCTGTGGGTGGACGAGCGCGGCGCCGTCTTCGGCGGCGCCCAGGCCGTGGCCAAGCTGCTCATCGACGCGGGACTGCCGTGGAGCCCGCTCGGCCTGCTGCTGCGGGTGCCGCCGGTGCGCTGGCTAGCCCACGGGCTCTACCGTGCCGTCGCCAACAACCGGCACCGGCTTCCTGGTGGCAGCCCCGCGTGCGCGCTTCCGGCCGATCGTCGCCCGCTCCAGCGGTAGGAAGGCCGCCAGGCAGATGACGTGCGGCAGGAAGTGGATCGTGATCGCCGCCCAGGTGAGCAGGTGGAACAGCCCCCAGAAGGCGACAGCCGCGTGGAGCGCCCTGCCGCGCAGCGCCAGCATGACCGGCGACGCCGTCTCGGCCAGCAGCACGATCCACTGCCCGATCAGCAGCGCGCCTGGCAGGGCCGCGACGAACTCGCCGAAGAACGTGCCGCGCCTGGAGATCGCCCACTGGAAGGTGGCGCCGTTCGGCCACTCCCAGCCGCCGTGCCTGATCTTGGCGTAGGCGGACAGGAAGTAGGTGGCCGCGACCGCGATCTGGACGCACCGCATCGCCCACCCGGCCGCCTCCTCACCCGCCCGCGCGGCCGTCGGCAGCACGAACAGGGCCACGACCAGCGCGAGGTGGTCGTGGTCGACCTTGCCGTACGACATGGCCAGCAGCGCCCAGTACAGGTAGCCGGCCGCCACGACGTATCCGGCCGCGCGCGGCAGCCTTCCCCACGCCGCCACCAGCGCCGCCACCACCACGACGGCGAACAGGGTGTAGACCAGCACGGGGGAGGCGCCCGGCAGGTGCAGCAGGCGGGCGACCAGCACGGGCCGGTACCCGGCGGGGTTCTCGGCGTGGCCCCAGACGCTGCCGGTGAACAGCATCATGTCCAGCGGGAGGAACAGGTAGACGATCAGCGACATGATCCGCACCCGCCGCGCCGGGACGGGAGCGAACCACCACCGCTCTAGCGCACCACCCATGACACCCTCTCCACGTCCTTGGTCCCCGCGGGACGGCGGTCTTCGAGCGTGACGACCCTGGTGATCACGATGAGCCGGGTGAGCCGGGGATCGTTGGGGCGGATGCGCTCGTGGGCGTCCGCCAGGCTCTGTAACAGCGAGGGCTGGGCGAGGTAGCGGCTGAGCTGGCCTTCGAGCTCGGCCCGGCGGATGCCGACGTAGTAGGGCTCGATGGGGATCTCGACCCGCGCGCCGGTGACGGTCTCGGCCTGCAGGTGCAGCGACTTGATCTCGCCGTCCGGCGGGATGCTGAACGCGAACTGCACCATGGGCCCGAAGGGGAACAGGTCGTCGTCCCCCAGCACCGTGCCGTATCCCAGCGCGGCGATCACGGCCCCCGCCGCGAACAGCCGCCACGCTTTACCCCGTTGTGTCAAGCCGCCCCGCATGCGAGCAAGCTAGCAGATCATGATCCAATTGATCATGATATTTCCGACATCTGCGGTTTCAGGGGAGTTCGGCGAAGCGCTCCACGTTCTCGGTCCTGCCCGAGACGAGGATGACGTCCCCGTAGGCGAGCTCGGTCTCCGCCGTGGCGTAGGTGAACTCCTCGCCGGGGCTCTTGACCGCCACCACGGTCACCCCGAACTTCTTGCGCAGCCCCGACGAGCCGAGCCGTATCCCGACGTACTCCTTCGGCGGCCGCGTCTTGGCCAGCGCGAAGCCCGCGTCCACCTGCATGTAGTCGAGCATCCGCCCGCTGACCAGGTGTGCCACCCGCTCGCCCATGTCGTGTTCGGGCAGCACCACGCGGTGGGCGCCGATCCGGCTGAGGATCTGGCCGTGCTGCCTGCTCACCGCCTTGGCCCAGATGTCCTCGATCTCCATGTCGACCAGCACCGAGGTGGTCAGGATGCTGGCCTCCAGGTCGCCGCCGATGGCCACCACCGCGCGGTAGAAGTCGGGCACGCCGAGCTGGGTGAGCGCCTCCGGGTCGGTGGCGTCGGCGGCGGCGATCTGGGTGATCTGGCCCGCCAGGGCCTGCACCACCTTGGGGCGGCTGTCGATGGCCAGCACCTCGGTGCCTCGTCTGGTGAGCTCGAGCGCGAGCGCGGTCCCGAACCTGCCGAGACCGATGACGACCACGGGGTCGTTTCTCATGTCAACCAACTATGACCCGTTCCTCAGGTAGTTCGTACCGGCTCGAGCGTTCCTTCAGGGCCAGCGCCGAGCCGAGCGTGAGCGGCCCGATCCGGCCCACGAACATCAGCAGCACGAGCAGCAGGTGCGCCGCGGGCGGCAGGTCGGCGGTGATGCCGGTGGACAGGCCCGCCGTGCCGAAGGCGGCGATCACCTCGAACAGCACCCTGTCCAGGCTGTGCGGGGTGATCACCAGCAGGATGTAGGTGGAGACGGTCACGAACGCCACCGCCATCAGGCTGATCGCCACGGCCTGCCGTTGCGCGGACTCCGGCAGCCGGCGGTGCCCGATGTTCACCCTCGACTCCCCTCGCAACTCGGCCCAGATGACGAAGGCCAGCAGGCCGAAGGTGGTCACCTTGATGCCGCCCGCCGTGCCCGCGCTGCCGCCGCCGATGAACATCAGGACTTCGGTCACCAGCCAGCTCGACGGGTGCATCTGGGAGATGTCGAGCGTGTTGAAGCCCGCCGAGCGCGGCATGACGCCGGCGAAGAAGGCGGCCAGCAGCTTGCCCGGCTCGTCGAGCGGGCCGAGCGTGCGCGGGTTGGTCCACTCGGTCAGCAGGAAGGCCAGCGTGCCGGCGGCCAGCAGGACGACCGTCATCCAGACGGTGATCCTGGTGAGCACGGTCCACCGGCCCGGGTGCCGCCACGCGCGGAACAGCTCGAAGACGACCGGGTAGCCGAGCCCGCCGACGATGACCGCGGCGGCGATCGTCAGGCAGATCCACGGGTCGCCGACGAAGCGCGTCAGGCCGTCGCTCCACAGGGCGAACCCGGCGTCGTTGAAGGAGGAGATCGCGTGGAAGACACCCAGGTAGACGGCCCTGCCCAGCGGCTCGCCGTACCCGAGGAGGAAGCGCAGGGTGAGGATGACGGCGATGACCGCCTCACAGCCGAGGCTGAAGAAGAGCACCTTGCGGGCGACTCTGCGCATGTCGGCGGTGCCGAGCGCCTTGGACTCGGCCTGGGCCAGCATGCGGGCGCGCAGGCCGAGGCGTCCCGAGACCAGGACGGTGAACATGGTGGCGAGCGTCATGATGCCCAGGCCGCCGACCTGGATCAGACCGGCGATCACCACCTCGCCGAACACCGACCAGTGCCCCTCGGTGTCGACGGTCGCCATGCCGGTCACGGTCACCGCCGAGGCGGCGGTGAACACCGCGATGACCCAGCCGGCCGGCTCGCCCGTGGTCGTGGCCGCGGGCAGCATGAGTAACAGCGTGCCCGCCAGGACGGCGAGCCCGAACGCGGTGGCGATCACCTGGGTGGGGCGCTGGAACCGTTCGAGCGCGGTCGACCTCCTCATCGCCCCCGCCGCGGCCCGTTGGCCAGGATCGTCGCTGACATCACGACCCAGAACCGTATCGGGTTCCGCTCGGGCCACGAGCCCGGGGTGAACCACACGGCCGCGGCGCACGTGAGTGGGGGCATGAGGAGACTTGTCGCGGCCGTGGGCATCCTGACGGCGCTGCCGGGTTGCGCCGCCGAGCGGGCGTGCACGCTGGTCGGCGCACCCGCCGGGATCTCGATACGCGTCGACGCCCCGCTCGCCGGCCGGGTGTCGGCGGCCGAGCTGACGGCATGCTGGAACGGCTCCTGCCGCCGGACGAGGGTGGAGCTCCACCCGGCCGGCGGCATCGTGCGGCAGAGCTGCGAGGGCACGGACTGCACGGCCGAGCTGGGGCCCAAGGGCGGCAAGCAGGGTTTCGGCGACCTGGCGGAGCTGCCGAAGGCGCGGGTGGACGCGGTGCTACGGCTGGAGGGGCGGGCCGGAGCGACCGTCGTGGAGCGGCGCCTGACCCTCACGCCGAAGGCCGTCTTCCCCAACGGCCCTGACTGCGGCGAGGCGGGTCCGCAGGCCGTGATCACCGTGTCCGGCACCGGCTCGGTCAGCGAGGGGACGTGACCTCGGTGCGGTCACCGGTCGCGCCGGCGGAGAGCGGCGGAGCGGCGACGACGCCGGCGAGGACACCTGGCCGCGTCCTGGCCGGCGGCGGGGACGGTCAGGAGGGCTCCTCCCGCAGCGCGCCGTAGAGGAAGATCTGGACGAGATCGGCGGTGGCGGGGCCGTCGCCCGTCCGCGCCCCGGTGAACAGCAGGCCGAGGAAGACGGCGGCGACCTGGTCGGCGCTCGCCCGCAGGGCGCCCGCCTCCGGCTCGAACAGTTCGGCGATCGCTGCCCTGACGAGGTCCATGGAGCGCTCGCGGTCGCCGGGCCGGCCGGCGGTCGCGTCGCCGCGACGGTGGCCCGAGGACATCAGCGCCCCGGCGACGGCGCCGATGCGGGCGAGGTGGGCGCCGAGCGCGTCAGCGGCCTCGGTGAGGCGGTCGGCGAGCGGCTGGTCCATCGGGATCGAGGCGATCTGCTCGACGGCGTGGTCGGGGCGGAGCGCCTCGGCCATGCAGGCGTCGAGCAGCTCCTCCTTGTCGGCGAACACGCGGAAGATCGTCGCCTCGCCGATGCCGGCGGCCCGGGCTATCTGGCTGGTCGTCACGGCGGTGCCGTGCTCGGCGACGAGGGGGAGCGCGGCGGCGACGATCATCGCGCGACGGCGCTCGGGGGTCATGCCGGGGGCGCGGCGCCGGGGTGTGTCTGTCGTCATATCGCCCACGGTACGGAGTGAGCGCTCACTCCGTCAAGAGAGCCGATAGGGTGATCGGCATGATGTTGCGTTGGACCGTGATCGTGCCTGTCGCCGCCTTCCTCGTTCTCGCCTTCGCCTGGGGCCGCCCGGCCGTCGGCCTGCTCATGGCGCTGGTCGCGCTGGCCCTGGTCGGCGCCGTGATCGCCGCCGTGCACCACGCGGAGATCGTCGCCCACCGGGTGGGGGAGCCGTTCGGCACGCTGATCCTGGCCATCGCCGTCACCGTCATCGAGGTGGGGCTCATCGTCATCCTGATGAGCGCGGGCGGCGCGGGTGCGGAGTCCCTGGCGCGCGACACCGTGTTCTCCGCCTTCATGATCGTCTGCAACGGCGTGATGGGCCTGTGCCTGCTGGTGGGCGCGCTGAAGCACCACGTGCTGGAGTTCAGGGTCGACGGCGTCACCGCCGCGCTGGCGACGCTGAGCGCCGTGGCCACGCTCGCGCTGGTCCTGCCGAACTTCACGCTCGCCACGCCGGGACCGACGTACTCGGCCGCGCAACTGGCCTTCGCGGGCGTCGCCTCGCTGGTCCTCTACGGCGTGTTCGTCTTCATGCAGACCGTGCGCCACCGCGACTACTTCCTGCCGGTCCAGGCCGGCGGCGGGGTGCGCCCGTCCGAGGAGCACGCCGACCCGCCCACCGGGCGCACCGCCCTGATCAGCCTCGGCCTGATGTTGATCTGCCTGGTCAGCGTCGTGGGACTGGCCAAGACCGTCTCTCCGGCCATCGAGGAGAGCATCGCGGCGATCGGCGCGCCGCGCACCACGGTCGGCGTGGCGATCGCGTTGCTGGTCCTGCTGCCCGAGACGGTGGCGGCGGTGCGCGCCGCGGCCCGCAACAGGGTGCAGAACAGCTTCAACCTCGCGCTCGGCTCCGCTCTGGCGAGCATCGGGCTGACCATTCCGGCGATCGCGGTCGTCTCGCTGCTGACCGGCGACAGTCTCGCCCTCGGCCTTGGACCGCTCCAGATGGTGCTGCTGGCACTGACGGTGGTGATAACAACTCTGACCGTCGCCCCGGGAAGAGCGACACTCATGCAGGGAACCGTCCACCTGGTGCTTTTCGGGGCCTTTCTCTTCCTTGCCGTCAGCCCCTGATCTCCCCTTTAATCGGAACCTGCGATTTCGGACGGAGACCATTGACCCCGCTACCTGCCGCCCAGGTCGTCATCCAGACCATCCTGCGGCGCACGAACCTCCTCATGGCGGGCAAGCGCGTATCGATCGTGGGCGACGTGCCAGGACTGGCCTCCCGCCTGCGCGCCATGGGCGCCCACCCCGGCGCCGCGCTCGCCGAGGCCGACCTCGTGATCGGCGACGACGTCGACCGGGCCGCGCTGCGGCCCGGCGCGATCCTGGCGACCACCCGGCCGGGCGACGGCGAGCGGATGCGTGACGGGGTCCTGGCGCAGGGCCGCCTGTTCGTGGTGGACCTGACGTGTTAACCGACATCAGGCACCCCGAGCGGTGGTCCGAGGGGCTGGAGAAGATCGCGTGGGCACGCCGGTTCATGCCGGTCATGGCCGCGCTGCGCTCGGGGCTGTCCCTCCACGGCGTTCGGATCGGCCTGGTCCTGGTCCTGGAGCCCAAGACCGCCAACCTGGCCCTGACGCTGAGGGACGCCGGGGCCGACGTCATCGTCACCTGTCCCGGCAGGGAGACCATGGACGACGTGGCCGCCGCGCTCGTCCACGAGGGCGTCGCCGTGCTGGCCCGCTCCGACGCCGGCCGCGCCGAGGACGACGAGCTGGCCAGGAGGATGCTCGACCAGCGGCTCGACGTGCTGGTGGACGACGGCGCCCGGGTCATCACGCTGGCCCACGCCGAGAACCGGCTCGCCACGCTGAAGGGCGCGGCCGAGGAGACCACCAGCGGGCTGCGCGCCCTGCGGCGCACCCCCTTGCGCATCCCGGTCATCGCCGTCAACGACGCCCGCTCCAAGTACCTGTTCGACAACGTCCACGGCACGGGACAGTCGTGCGTGATGGCCGCCCTCGACCTGACCGGCCTCGATCTCGACGGAGCGACCGTCGCCGTCGCCGGCTACGGCCACGTCGGCCAGGGCGTCGCCCGCTACGCGGCCGCGCTCGGCGCCCGGGTGATCGTGAGCGAGGTCGACGCGCTCGCCGCGCTGCGCGCCTTCCACGACGGCTACGAGGTGCGCCGGCTCCTCGCCGCGTGCGCCGAGGCCGACCTGGTGTTCTCCGCGACCGGCGAGCCGTACACGATCAGGCGGCAGCACCTGGAGGCGCTCAGGGCCGGCGCGGTCGTGGCGGTCGCCGGCGGAGTGCGCGACGAGGTCGAGCCCGGCGTCGCGGGCGCCTACCGGCTGCTGGCCGACGGCGAATGCGTCAACTGCGCGGCCGCCGAGGGCAACCCGATCGAGATCATGGACCTGTCCCTGTCGCTGCAGGCCCTCGCCGTCGGCCACCTGCTCACCCACGACCTGACACCCGGACTGCACCCGCTGCCCGACGAGCTCGACGAGCGGGTGGCCAGGCTGAAGCTCGACGCGCTCGGACTGGAGCTCGACCAGTGATCATCGACATCCGCGACGCCGCCGTCCGCTACCGCGCGACCGGCCTGCAGGTGCTCAGCGACGTCTCGCTCCAGGTGGCCGCGGGCGACTTCGCCCTGGTCAGCGGCCCCTCGGGAGGCGGCAAGAGCACGCTGCTGCGCATGGTCAACGGCCTGGTCCCGCACTCCTACCGGGCCGAGGTGACCGGGCAGGTCAACGTCGGCGGCGCGCCCGTCGCCGACCAGACGATCCGGCAGCTGTCCACCGTCGTGGGCACGCTCCTGCAGGACCCCCACAAGCAGATCGTCGGCGCGACCGTCTTCTCCGAGCTCGCCTTCGGCCCCGAGAACCTCGGGCTGCCCCGAGCCGAGATCCGCGCCCGCATCGAGGAGGTCACCGCCAGGGTCGGCATCACCCACCTGCTCGGCCGCGCCACCCACGAGCTGAGCGGCGGCGAGCTGCAGATGGTGGCCTTCGCGGGCGTGCTGGTCATGCGGCCACGGGTGGTCGTGGTCGACGAGCCCCTGGCCAACCTCGACCCCGCCGCCAGCCGCCACCTGCTGACCGAGCTGCGCCGGTTCGTCGACGACGGCGGCGCGGCCGTGGTGGTCGAGCACCGGGTCGAGGAACTGCTGGAGTTCGGCCCCACCCAGGTGCTCTACCTGGAGGGCGGTCGGCCCCGCTACACCGGCGACGTGACCGGCTTCCTGCGCGAAGCCCCCGTCGCGCACGTCAAGCTCCCCTTCGAGGCGCTGGTCGCCAGGGCGGACGAGCTGCCCGAGGTGCCCGCCCTGCCACGCGCCGCGCCCCCCGGCGGCCCGGCCAGGCTGCACTACCAGCGGGTCACCCTCGGGTACGGCCCGCGGCCCGTCCTGCGCGAGGTCGACCTGGCGCTCGGGGCGGCCGAACGGATCGCGGTGCTGGGCCGCAACGGCGCGGGCAAGTCCACGCTGCTGCGCGCCGCCGTCCGGCTGATCGAGCCCTCCGCGGGCCGGGTGCTGGTCGACGGCGAACCGGTCGACCGGCGCTCGACGCTGAGCCTGGCCACCACCTTCGGCTACGTCTTCCAGAACCCCAGCCAGGCGCTGTTCTCCGCCACCGTCGCCGAGGAGCTCGCCTTCGGCCCCCGCAACCTGGGGTGGAGCGCCGACCAGATCGCCGAGACCGCCGAGGCGGCGCTGACCGCCATGCTGCTGCACCACGAGCCCGACATCATGCGACGCTCGCCGCACACCCTGTCCTACGGCCAGCAGCGCCGCCTCACCGTCGCCCTCGCCCTGGCCATGCGGCCCGAGACGCTCATCCTCGACGAGCCGACCGCCGGGCAGGACCTGCACACCACCACGACGTTCATGGAGCGCGTGCTCGGCGGCATGCGCAGCGTCTACTTCATCACCCACGACGTCGATCTGGCGATCACCTCGGCCGACCGGATCGTGATCGTCGACGGGGGGCGGATCGTCGCGGACGCGCCCCCCGCCGAGCTGGCCCACCGCGAAGAGCTGTGGGCCGAATCGGGCCTGCGCGCGACCAGCCTGGTCCGAGCCGTCCGCGACCGCCTCCCCGGAACGGGAACCATCCCGCACCCCTTCCAATTAGCGCGCCTGACCCCCCAGTGAGGAAGGACTCGACCCCCCATGAGTACAGAGGCAGTATCACCACGCCCACCCCTGTGGGAGATCAACTCCAGGGTCGTGGTGTTCGCGGCCGTCGGCGCAGCGCTCTACGCGGTGCTCGGCCTCATCAGCTTCACCATCCCCGGCACCCAGAACGTCGACATCAGACCCGCCTTCGCGCTCGTCCCGTTCTTCGGCATGCGGTTCGGCCCGGTCGCCGGCTTCTTCGTCGGCCTGGTCGGCAACATCGTCATCGACCAGATCAAGGGCTACGGCGCGTTCACCTACTGGAACTGGAGCCTGGCCAACGCCCTGACCGGTCTGCTGGCGGGCGTGCTGTTCGCCCTCGTCGCCTCCCGGCTCCGCAAGGAGGCCGTCCGCCTGGTCGCCGTCGGCGTCGTCACCTGGATCGCCATGCTCATCGCCTTCGCCACTACCTTCACCGACATGTGGCTGCAGGACATGAACTTCGCGACCTGGGCGAGCGTCGCCTTCGGCCCGCTGCTGCTGAGCAACACGCTGGTCGCGCTGATTCTCACACCCGCGCTCGACGCGGTCTGGGAACCGATCTCCAAGCGCATCGGCAGGTAGCCGATGGACGTCACGCCACGTTACCTGGGAGGCGACTCCTTCCTCGGACGCCGTGATCCGCGCGTGCTCCTGCTGGTCCCGGTGTTCTACCTCGTGGCAGTGGCGCGCCTCGACGACCTGCGGGTCATCCTGCTGTGCGGCCTGGTGGCCCTGGCCTACTACCTGAGCGCGGGCATCCCGTGGCGGGCGGTCAGGGCCAACTGGGCGTTCGTCCTCACGCTGATGACGATCACCGTGCTGGTCAACAGCGTGTTCACCGACGCCCTGCAGATCGAGACGACGACCGGGGCGCCGACGCTGTTCACGATGCCGATCACCGGCAACGCGGTCACCGCCGCCACGCTGTCGTACTCGGCGACGCTGCTGGTGCGCTTCGTGTCGCTGGCGATGATGGGCTTTCCGGTCGCCTTCTGCGTCGCGCCCGGAGATCTCGGGGTCACCTTCGCCAGGTTGAAGGTGTCGCAGCGGCTGGCCTTCGGCGTCGACCTCACCTTCCGCTTCCTGCCGTCCACGGCGGCCGGCATGCAGGAGATCATCGACGCCCAGCGCGTGCGCGGCTACGACCATCCGCGCACCAGCAACCCCGTCAAACGCCTCCGGTCCCTCAAACCCATCGTCATCCCGCTCACCGTCAACGCGCTCATCGACGCCGAGGACACCTCCAACGCCATGGACCTGCGCGGGTTCGGCGCCAAGCACCGCACCTGGATGCGCGAGCTGGCCTTCGACAGGACCGACTACCTGGTGCTGGGCTCCTTCGCCGCGCTCACCGTGGCGCTGCTCAGCTACAAGATCTTCGGGAGTGACGTCGTATGGGTGCCGTGACCACGTTCAGCGCCCCGCTCGTGCTGCCCATGGACGGCCCGCCGGTGCGCGACGGCAGGATCGCGGTGCGCGACGGCAGGATCGAGGCGATCGACACCGGCGGGGGCGCGGTCCACTACCCGGGGATCATCGTCGCCGGGCTGGTCAACGCGCACACCCACCTGCAGTACACCTGCATGGCCGAGGTCGGCCGCCGCGTCTACGCCTCCTTCGAGGAGTGGGCCGAGGTCTTCGACCGGGTCTACTTCGGCGGCGAGGACGGCAGCTGGAACCCCGCCCTCCGGCACGGCGTGTGGGACTGGGCGGCCGGGGCGACCGACGGGGCCTGGCAGTGCCTGCGCACCGGCACCACCGCCGTCGCCGACATCGTCACCGACCAGGAGGCGCTCGTCGACACCCCGCTCGGCGGCCTGCGCTACCTGGAGGCGCTCGGCGACAACGACACCTCCTGGCGCGACGGCGGCCGCGAGCGCTACCTCGACCTGCTCGCCAAGGCCGACGCCGTCTCGCCGCACGCCCCCTACTCCCTCGACACCGGCGTGCTGGCCGACCTGGCGGCGCTGGCGTGGCAGCGGGACCTGCGGATCCACATCCACCTGGCCGAGTCCGCCCACGAGCGCGAGTTCACCGTCCACGGCACGGGCGCGCTCGAGCGGTACATCACCAAGCTCGGACTCGACTTCGCCCTCCTGCGCGAGGGCGGCTCGGGGCTGGCGCCCGTCGCCTACGTCGACTCCACCGGACTGCTCGGCCCCACCTGCCACATCGCGCACGGCGTGGACCTCACCGCCGAGGACCGCGCGCTGCTGCGCGAACGCGAGACCTCCGTCGCGCTCTGCCCCCGCTCCAACCACGTGCTCGGCCTGCCGGGCCCCGACGTGGCAGCGCTGCTGCGCGAAGGCAACCCCATCGCCGTCGGCACCGACTCGCTGTCGTCCTCGCCCTCGCTCGACCTGCTCGCCGACGTCGCCGCCCTCCGCGAGCTCGCCGTACGGCAGGGCTACCGCGACGGCGACCTCGACCAGCGGCTGATCGAGGCGGCCACCGTCGGGGGCGCCCGCGCGATGGGCCTGGAGCACGATATCGGCAGCCTCACCCCGGGACACCGCGCCGACTTCGCGGTGTTCGACCTCGACCCTTCGACCGCGAACCCCTACCGGACCCTCGCCGAGCACGGCGCGGGCCGCTGCGTCGCGACCGTGGTAGGCGGCTCGCCCCTGACCGGAATGACCTGACCCATGGCCTCCCAAAGTCTGCGTTTCAAGCTGTACTCGCTGCTCAGCGTGCCGATCGTGGCCCTCGTCGGCCTGTGGACCTTCGTGGCGGGGCACGTGCTCGGCGACTTCTTCGAACTGTCGGCCGCGACGGCCGTCTTCGAGGAGATCGGCGACCCCGCCGCCACGCTCGTCACCTCGCTCCAGCAGGAACGCAGGGATTCGGCCGTCTACCTGAGCGCGGGACAGCCGGACGCGCTCAGGCTCGCCGACGCGCGGCGCCGTACCGACCAGGCGGTCGAGCAGTTCCGGGGGACGGCCACCGGCGAGCGCGCCTCGACCGTGACCACGCCGGAGGTGCGCGCCGCCATCGACGCCGTCGTGGAGCGCACCCAGGGCCTGGCCAGGCTCCGCGAGAAGGTCGACGGCAGGCAGTCGGACCGGCTCGACACCGTCCAGGCCTACGGCGCCATCACCGATACCGTCTTCCGCCTCTTCGACCAGCTCATCACCGTGCCCCGGGTGCAGCTCTACCAGCAGGCGATCGGCCTGCAGCGCATCGCCCACGCCCGCGACCTGATGTCGCGCGAGGACGCGATGATCTCCGGCGCGGTGATGTCGGGCACGCTCGAACACGACGAGTACGAGGCCATGGAGGTCTTCGCGCCGAACCGGCAGCTGCTCATGAACGAGGGCGTGGCCATGCTCGACACCGAGCTGCGCGGCCCCTTCGAGCGGCTGCTCGAGGGCGCCGACAGCAAGCGGCTGGCCGTACTCGAACACGAGATCGTCGAGGACGCCAGGCTGCCGCGCGACACGACCGCGTGGCAGCAGACCGTCACCCGCCTCGGCCCGGGGCTCGACCAGCTGCTCGAATCCCGGGTCCTGCTGCTCACCAGCAGGTCCGACGACGCCGCGGGCGGCATCATCCTCAGGATCGGCATCGTCGGCGTGCTCGGCATCGCCGCCATCCTGGTCGCCGTCATCTGGTCGGTACGGCTGGGCCGCGGCCTGGTCGAGGAGCTCGACGGCCTGCGCGGCGCCGCCACCGACGTGGCCGAGGTACGGCTGCCGCAGCTCGTCGAACGGCTGCGCAGCGGGCAGACCGCCGAGGCCGACACCTCCTCGCCCATCTCCGTCTCGACCCCCACCCAGGAGGTGCGCGACCTGGCCAACGCCTTCGAAAGCGTCCGCCGCACCGCCGTCAGGGCCGCCGTCGGGCAGGCCGAGCTGCGCCAGGGCCTCAACCGCGTCTTCCGCAACCTGGCCAGGCGCAACCAGTCGCTCGTCCACCGCCAGCTCGGCCAGCTCGACGCCATGCAGCGCAAGACCGCCGAGCCCGACCAGCTCAGTGACCTGTTCCGGCTCGACCACCTCACCACCCGCATGCGCCGCCAGGCCGAGGGTCTGGTGATCCTGTCCGGCGCGCCCGCGGGACGCCAGTGGCGCCGCCCCGTCCAGATGCTCGACGTCGTGCGCGGTGCGGTGGCCGAGGTCGAGGACTACCTGCGCGTCACCATCCACCCCATCTCCGAGGGCACCCTCACCGGCAGCGCCGCGGCCGACGTCATCCACCTGCTGGCCGAGCTGGTCGAGAACGCGACCGTCTTCTCCCCGCCCAACACCCAGGTCAACGTGACGGGCGAGCTCGTGGCCCGCGGCTTCGCCGTCGAGATCGAGGACCGTGGCCTCGGCATGCCCGACGCCGAACGCGACGAGCTCAACCGGCGCCTGGCCGACCCGCCCGAGTTCGACCTGGCCGACAGCGACAGGCTCGGGCTGTTCGTCGTCGGACGGCTGGCCGTACGTCATGGCATCAAGGTCACCCTGCAGCGCTCCGCCTACGGCGGCACCACCGCCATCGTCCTCATTCCGCCGTCGTTGATGACCGATCCGTCCACGGGTGACCTTGCTCACACTCGCCCCGATTAACATGCCGTTCACATACGGGCAAAAACCGCGAAACGGCGCACTGCGAATCTCGGCGTGGCTGAGAAACACCCCGAAAGGACCGCCGTGAGCATCAAGGCTGAGTACATCTGGATCGACGGCACCGAGCCCACGGCTCTGCTCCGCTCGAAGACGAAGATCCTTGCCGACGGCGCCACCCCGCCGCTGTGGGGCTTCGACGGCTCCAGCACGAACCAGGCCGTGGGCCACTCCTCCGACCGTGTGCTCCGCCCCGTCTTCACCTGCCCCGACCCGATCCGCGGCGGTGACAACATCCTGGTCCTGTGCGAGGTCGAGGAGACCGACGGCGAATCGCACGCCAGCAACACCCGTGCGCGACTCCGCCCGATCGCCGAGCGTTTCGCCGAGCAGGAGTCGTGGTTCGGCATCGAGCAGGAGTACACCTTCTTCAAGGGCTCGCGCCCGCTCGGCTTCCCCGAGGGTGGCTTCCCCGCCCCGCAGGGCCCCTACTACTGTGGCGTCGGCGCTGACGTGATCTTCGGACGCGAGATCGTCGAGCTGCACCTCGACCGCTGCCTGGCCGCCGGCCTGCTCATCTCCGGCATCAACGCCGAGGTCATGCCCGGCCAGTGGGAGTTCCAGGTAGGCCCGGCCGGCCCGCTCGAGGTCTCCGACCACCTGTGGATCGCCCGCTGGCTGCTCTACCGCACCGCCGAGGAGTTCGGCGTGGAGGCCACGCTCGACGCCAAGCCCGCCCGCGGCGACTGGAACGGCGCCGGCGCCCACACCAACTTCTCCACCAAGGCGATGCGCGAAGGCTACGACGCCATCATCACCGCCTGCGAGGCGCTCGGCGAGGGCGACAAGCCGATGGAGCACGTCACCCAGTACGGCTCCGGCATCGAGTCCCGCCTGACCGGCCACCACGAGACCGCGCCGTGGAACAAGTACACCTACGGCGTCTCGCACCGCGGCGCCTCGGTGCGCATTCCGTGGCAGGTCGAGGTGGACAAGAAGGGCTACATCGAGGACCGTCGCCCGAACGCCAACGTCGACCCGTACGTGGTGACCCGCCTGCTGGTGGACACCTGCTGCACCGCCCTGGAGAAGGCCGGCCAGGTCTGACGGCAGACCGGCCGGGTCCGACGGCAGGCCGGCCGGGTCTCCGAATTCCGGCTCGGACCGGCCGCGCGCATCGGTGCGCCGGTTCGTCGAGCATGAAGAAGCCCACCGCTGTTCCGGCAGCGGTGGGCTTTCCTCATGCCCAGCCCCAGCCCCAGCCCATCCCAGCCCCGGCCTCGGCCCGTCCCGGCCCCAGCCCCGGCCTAGCCTCAGCCCCAGCCCCGGCCCGTCCCAGCTACGGCCCATCCCAGCCCCGGCCTCGGCCCGTCCCGGCCTAGCCTCAGCCCCAGCCCCGGCCTCGGCCCGTCCCGGCCTAGCCTCAGCCCCAGCCCCGGCCTCGGCCCGTCCCGGCCGGTTCGGCCCGGGCCCGCCCGGCTCGGCCCGGCCTGGCGGGGGCCGAGCATGGACCCGTGCGCGCCGCACCATGACGGCGTCCGGCGAGTCAGCCGGCGTCCGGAACGTAGCCCAGGTTGAGCACGCCGGTCGTGAACGTCTCCGACCTGATGAGCTTCAGCCGGTGGGTCGGGGTGTCCTCGAACAGCCGCCGGCCATGGCCGACGGCAATCGGGTGGACCAGCAGGTTCAGCTCGTCGAGCAACCCGTTGGCCAGCAGCCACCGCACGGTCGTCGCCGAGCCGGACATCTGGATGTCGCCGTCTGTCCGCTCCTTGACCTCGCGCAGCGCGGCCACCACGTCACCGGAGACGACGGTGGTGTTGTTCCAGTCCGCCTTCTCCAGGGTGTTCGACACGACGTACTTGCGCACGTTGTTGAAGAACGCGGCGGCGTCCTGGTCGTTGTCCGTCGTCGTCCAGTACGCGGACCACTCTTCGTACAGCCTGCGGCCCATCAGGAACGCCGCCGCGCGCTGCATGCCCGCTTCGACCGCGGCGCCCATCTCGTCGTTCCAGTACGGGAAGTGCCACTGGTCCGGCGACTCGACCACGCCGTCCAGGGAAATGAAGAAGTTCGAAACGATCCTGCCCATATGCTCTGCTCCTCGGTCGTCGTGGGTGACGAGGAGGGCGCCACGGCAGGCACCGCCGCACATGTCGCGGCAGGAACCTACGCCGCATGTACGGCAGGCACGCTCGCCGCACGTGTCGCGGCTGCAGACGCCGGCCGCGCGATCCTCCTCTGACGGTGGCCCGCGACCGGCAGACTAGGCGGAAGCGGCGCTCACGTCTTGTACAGAAGCGACAGCGGCTCCGGCGCGTCCTGGTCGCGCAACTGCGTGGCGGTCCGCCCGACATAGCGGGCCAGCGACCGCGCCAGGTGCGGTTGGTCGAAGTACCCGAGCCGGTGGATCACATCATGGGCCGGCACGCCCTCCTGGATGAGGACCGCCGCCCGCCTGGCCCGATCGATCTGCCGGACGGCGCCGCGTGTGAGCCCGGTCGCGGCCACGAAGCGCCGCTGGACGGTGCGCTCGGACACCTCCGGCGACCCGTCACGAAGCACTGCGGCGACGATCGGGTCACGGTCCAGGACCCCCTCACGTGCCATCCGCCCGACGAACTCCTCGGCGTTGTCGTAGTCGGGAAGGCGCCAGGCGGAACCCTTCAGCCGGAACGACCTACGCGTCGCATCGGGGAGCTCCACCGAACCGTCGACGAGCCCGCTGACCGGAAGATGGGGCATCGACGTGCCGAGCGAGAAGATGATCCCGAAGAACGTGGCGTCCTCGGGAACGGGGGCCGTGCTCGCCTTCGACTCCGGGCCCTGAACCGCGACGTGGATCTGGCCGCGGTGGTCCCAGAAGACCAGATCCAAGCGCGCCGTCGCGACCGACGTCATGCGGCCGACGTCGTCGCTGCTGCTCCGCCACACCCGCTCGATGTACGGCGAGTCGGACGATCGGCTCTCGACCGCCAAGCCCATCCGCGTCACTCCCCCTCGCCCCAGTGATGCTGTCGGCGCCGCGCAGGCAGTGTGGCACGAAACCCGCCAAGCCGTCGCCCGTCACGAGGTGGATCTGCTCGCCGTTCGTTCGGGCGCGCATCGAGGTGGATCTGCTCGCCGTTCGTCCGGGCGCGCGTCGAGGTGGATCTGCTCCCCGTTCGTCCGGGTGCGCATCGAGGTGGAGGCCGACCCTGTGGAGTGCGGTCGGCTACGGCTCCGCGCGGGCGCGCAGCGCCTGGATGCACCAGCCGAACACCGGCGCCAGGCTTTCCGGCGCCGGCCAGCCGTTGACGACCGCGAGAAGCCGCGAGTATCGCTCCCGGCGAGGATCGTTCATGCTCTCCAGCCGCGCCAGCAGCAGCCGCCCGACCTCGGCCCCGTCCGGCCGGCCGAGGAGGCGCGCGTAGCGGGCCGTGAGCGATCCGACGATCGGCTCGGCGCCGGGGGAGGCCGGGTCGACGCCGCTCGCCACGGCCGGCGCGATGTGGTCCCGGACGACAGCGGCGAGATCGCGGCGCGGTCCCGGCCCGCCGGCGTTGGCGCGCTCGGCCGCATGTTCCTCGGCCATCCGGCGCATGCCGGCGCGGAAACCCGGGTCCTGGGACAGCTCGGCCAACTCCACCCACGCCTCCACCTGCTCGGCCTCGGGGTTGTCGGGCAGTTCGGGAGTCATCGAGCGCCGGACACCCGCCAACTCCGGCGCGGCGGCCTCCAGACCGCCGAAGACGGTGTCGAGGAAGTCGTCGATCAGGACGTGGCGTTCGTCCTCGGACAGCTTGGCCAGCTTGTGCATGAGATCCATCTCCTCCGGGGTGGAGCCGCGCCTGGCCACCGCCGTCAGCACCGCCCGCCGCAGCCGTAGCGTGCGGATCTGCACCGCCAGCGCCTCGGCGTGCATGGCGGCGACCTCGGGAAGCGAGACCTCCCGGTCGACGACCCTGCGGATCGTGGGCAGATCCAACCCCAGGTCGCGCAGCGTGCGCACGAGGTCCAGGCGGGCGACGGCGTCGATGCCGTACAGACGGTGACCGGCAGGGCTGCGGTCAGTGGGCGGCACGATCCCCCGGTCGGAGTAGAACCGGACGGTCTTGACCGTCAGCCCGGTGCGCCGGGCCAGGTCGCCGATCGAGTAGAGCGTGTCGTCGTGCATGCCCTCACCTTCGCGCCTCCCCCTGCTGGAGGTTCAAGTCCGCCGTCTCGTCCACCCATACTGGCGGCATGCCAGGGCGCCTATAGTGAGTCAGGTGACTGACTCGAAGGGTTCCCGGGTGCGGGCCGCGAGCGCCAAGCGGCAGCGGCTGATGGCGGCCGCCGCGCGGGTCGTGCATCAGCAGGGCGCCGAGCGGACCACCATCGCCGACATCGCCCGCGCCGCCGACGTCCCGGTCGGCAACGTGTACTACTACTTCAAGACCAAGGACGAACTCGTCGCGGCCGCGCTCGGCGAGCACGCCCGGCAGCTGGGGATCCTCACCGGACGGCTGGACGAGCTTCCCGATCCCATGGAACGGCTCAAGGGCCTGGTGGCGGCATGGGTCAGCCAGCGCGATCTCGCCGCCCGCTACGGCTGCCCGACCGGAACGCTGGCCGTCGAGCTGGACAAGCGCGCCGAGGGCGGCCTGGACGTCGAGGCCGGGCGGGTCATCCGGCTCCTCCTGGACTGGGTGGAACGCCAGTTCCGCGACCTCGGGCTGCCCGAACCCGACGGCCTCGCCCTGACGATGGTGGGCGCCTACCAGGGCATGTCCCTGCTGGCCAACGCCCTGCGCGACCCCGGCATCATGGAACGGCAGGGCGCCTCCCTCATCGGATGGCTCAACTCCCTCCCCGGAGAAATACACATCCTTCCAGGGAGCTGAACAAATCGACACTGCCGGAAAGCAAAGAGCCCAACGCCGGAAACAGCGATGGGCTCTGTGGAAGGTGGTTGGAGGTGATTAGCCGAAGAGCTCGTCAGTCGTGGTGACGGCGCCCGCGCGCAGGACCCATTGCGCGAGCTGTTCCAGGTCGTTACAGCTGAGGATGCGCTGACGGACCTCCTCGGAAACGGCTACGCCATGGTGCTCGAGGAGCATGAGCACACAATGCGCTTCCCCCCGCGCCATGCCTTCCTCGCGGCCCACTTCCCGGCCCTCTTCGCGGCCTTCTTCCCGGCCTTCCTCTCGGCCCTGTGCCCTGCCCTCCTCCATGCCTACTTCCTTGCCTCGGTAGAAGTGCTCCTTGGCGAACGGGCTGTAGACGGGCCAGGTGGTGGACGTCATGATCTCCTCCAGGAGGCGCTTGGTCGCCGGCGAGGCCAGACGATTGCCGAAAAGCTATATGGCCAGCCGGGCCCGATAAATGCGGCGCGCCTCCTCGATCGCCTTCAGATAATCGTCCATCTGCCATTGCTCGTCGAATCTGGCCGCCGTTCTCACGAGTCCTTCGAGCAGCTCGATCCACCGCAGGCAGAACATGACGTCGTCCTCCCTGGCCACCCGCCGATGTTCCACGTCGAGGTACACCGGACTCGTGTGCGCGTAGACGTGCGTGAAGAGCGAGCGGGGATGCGCGCCTCCTTCCGCCACGGCCACCACGTACGTCGGCCACTGCACGGCCAGCTCCGCGCTCACCTCCGAGCCCGACGTCGAGGCCAGCTCCCCGTCGGCGGTCAGCACGGTCAGCCGTTCCACCTCAGGGCCGATCACCCGGGCCGTCACCCGCACCGTCCGGCCCGGCGTGAGGTTCAGCGTCTCGCCCGGCCCCTGTCCGTCGACCAGCAGTTCCAGGAAGGGCCCCGTGGTGGCGAACGTGCGGCCCCGCCGTACGGCGTCGGCATAGGAGTCCGCGGTCAGCGGCCCCTCGACCCGCGCGTAGGTGCGCTCCCAGCCGACGGGGCTGGCCACCATCTCCATGCGCTGCCTGGTGTAGGTCAGCATCGAGTCGGTGCCGGCGACGGCCGCCAGCCGGTTGCCCGCGCCGATCAGCCGCCGGTAGGCCCGCGCGGATCCCGTGGCGCAGGAGAAGTGCAGCAGCTCGAACCCGTCGACCAGGCCCAGCGCCGCGTCGACGACCGCCATCCTGGCCGTGCAGCCGGGCGTGCCGACCAGCTGCTCGGGGGTCTCGGTCGGCCCGCGGAAGGCGTGCGCGTAGCCGACGAGCGCGCCCAGCTCGCGCAGCTCTCTCAGCGCCTCCGTCGTCGGCGGCCAGTCGGGCGCGCCGGCGAACCCGGTGGCGTAGAGCGACGGCGGGGCCGCCGGCGCGAAGGCGTGCAGGTGGCCGAACAGGTCGTTGCGGTGCTCGACCCCCATCCTGGCCACGTGGGTGGCGTCCGACCACGGCAGGTCCTGGCCCGCCCAGTGCTCCAGCGCCTCCTTGTCCAGGACTCGCTCGCCGGAGACGTTCGCGGCCAGCAGGCTCAGCACGTGGAGGTCCTCGCCGTGCTGGGAGTCGGCCGCCCACTGCGGCGGCGCCACCAGGTCGCCGACGTAGTTGAGGTGGACGTGCAGGTCGCCGCCGTACCAGCCTCTGGCCGCGGCGTCGTAGATGCGCTTGGGGGTCAGCTCGACCAGCGTCTCGATGTGCTCGGGAGGGGTGAGCGAGGTCTCCGCCCAGCCGTACTCCATGCCCCGCGTCACCCTGACCGTCAGCGGCTCGGCCGGGACGAAGAGCATCAGATCGTCGCCGTGGAAGTACGGCACGCCGTTGAAGTCGCGCTTGGGCGGCACCCCTGGCGGGTACCAGCCCTGGCCGTCGGCGTTCCACACGCTCCACCGGCACGGGAAGCCGGCCCGCAGCCGCAGCGCCGCCCTGGGCGCGCTCCTGGTCAGGCCGGACAGGTCGAGGCCGCGGCCGTCGACGCGCACGTCGGCCGCCGTGTCGAGCTCGATCAGGCGCGCGCCCTTGGCGGGCACCTCGTACTCCTGGTCGCCGACCGTCACCCACGCCGCGTGGTCGCAGGCGCTGTCGATCAGCAGCGTGAGCGGCAGCGGCGTGCCGCCCACCACCGCCCGGGTACGGCCGCGCAGGTCGTGGCCGTCGGGTGTGAGGCGCAGCACGGCCAGCCCCTCCGGCGGGACGGGGCCGAGCGCGCCGCGCAGCACCTCGTCGTAGTCGAGCTCGCACTCCAGGCGCTGCAGCTCGGCGGGGCCGGCCCCGGGGGCCTGCTCCCTGGCCTGGCGCCTGGCCTCCCGCCAGAAGGGGCCGACGTCCACGAACCGCGACTGGCTCATGACCCTGACATAGGCGATGGGGGGTTCGCCCCATGTCATTCCGTGATCGGCGAGCAGCTGGCGGTACTCCTCCAGCATGCGGGCCACAGGCGCGGGCAGCATCGGATCGTCACGCATCGGTTTCTCCCCGTAATCGCAGGCGTCGTCATCGTGACACAGCCCGGCACCGACCTGCGGAGGAGCGGATGTGGTTTTTCCACACCCGGGTTGACGCAGCTTCGACCCAGATCAACTCAGATACGGAACTCCAGGTCCGGGGTGATCTCGGCGACGTCCATCTGGGCCTTCTGCAGCCGTCCCGAGTGGTCCCAGTTCATCGCCTGCCAGCGGGTGAACTGGTCGAGCACCCACATCCCGGACTGGCGGCTGCCGTTGCCGGACTTGCCGTTGCCGCCGAACGGCAGGTGCGCCTCGGCGCCGCTGGTGGAGTTGTTGACGCTGACCATGCCCGCCGAGATGCCCTCGCGGAAGCGGAAGGCGCTGCGCGGGTCGGTGGTGTAGATCGAGGAGGACAGGCCGTAACCGGGCAGGTTGGCCAGCTCGATCGCCTCGTCGAGGGTGCTGAAGGTGGTGACGCCGACGATCGGGCCGAAGGTCTCCTCCATGAACAGCCGGTCGCCCGGCCTGACCCCGTCGACGATCGTCGGGTGGTAGTAGATGCCGCCGTCGCCGGTGAAGGAGCCGCGCGGGTTGGCGGCGCTGATCCTGCCCTGCGGGGTGAGCACCGTGTGGTGCGGCTGCACCCAGGTCAGGAACTCCTCGAACCGGTCGGCGAACTTGCCGTCCAGCAGCGGCCCGGCGAGCACCTCGCCCTTCGGGTCGCCGATCTCGGCCGTCGCCAGCGCCCTGGCGAAGCGCTCGACGAACTCGTCGTGCACCGACTCGTGCACGATGGCGGTGCCGAGGCTGGTGCAGCGCTGGCCCGCCGTACCGAAGCCGGCGAACAGCGCGCCCTCGACGGCCAGGTCGAGGTCGGCGTCCGGCATGATCACCATGGGGTTCTTGCCGCCGAGCTCCAGGCAGGGCGACTGCAGGTGACGGCCGCACAGCTCGCCGATCTTCCTGCCGACCTCGGAGGAGCCGGTGAAGCCGACCTTCTGCACCGTGCCTTCGTCCAGAGCCGTCTCCAGCCCCTCGAAGGTCTCCCGGCCGTCGGCGAAGACCACGTTGAGCACGCCGTCGGGCAGGCCCGAGGCGGCGAACAGCTGGTACATCGCGTGCGCCGACGCCGCGGCGTACTCGGCGGGCTTCCACACCACGGCGTTGCCGCACAGCAGCGCGGGCACCAGGTACCAGCTCGGCACCGCCACCGGGAAGTTGCCGGCGGTGATCACCGCGGCCACACCGACGGGGTTGCGGAAGGTGAAAAGGTTCTTGTCCGGCATCTCCGACGGCACGGTCTGGCCGTACAGCCTGCGGCCCTCGCCGAGGAAGAAGTCGCAGGTGTCGACGATCTCGCGCACCTCGCCGAGAGACTCCGCGTACGGCTTGCCGATCTCCTCGGTCACCAGCCTGGCCAGCGCCTCGGCGTTCGCCTCGACCAGCCGGCCGATCGAGGCGATCACCCTGCCGCGGACCGGCGCCGGCGTGCGCGCCCACTCCCGCTGCGCCTCCTTGGCGGTACGGCAGGCCGCGGCGAAGGCGGCCGCGTCCGCGAGGCCCACGCGCGCGACGACCTGGGCGGTGTCGGCGGGGTTCGTCGAGTCGTAGGTGGTGGTGGCGGCGGCTTCCTTGCCGCCGACGACGGAGACGATCTGACGGGTCACCGGTGACCTCCTTGTGGTTCTTCCTGCCGCAAGCCAATCATTCCGCACGACTTGCGGGAAACACCGCCTTCAGGCGGTGAAATCTGCGAACTCGAATCCGGGGGAGACGACGCAGCTCACCAGCACCTCCTCGTCACCGGCGGGACGCGCGGCCTGCCACACCCCGGCGGGCACCCTGGCCTGCGGGACTTGTCCCTCCTCGACGGCCGGGCCGAGCAGGACCTGCTCGTCGCCGATGGTCAGGGCGAGCGGGCCGCCCCGGTGCCACAGCCAGATCTCGTCGGACCTGACCATGTGCGGCACCGACTCCTCGCCCGGCTGGAGGAGGAAGTAGATGCCGGTCGCGCTGGCCCGCGGCCCGTCGTAGCCCTCGGGTTCGAAGGTGACGGCGCTCTTCCAGGTCTGCCGGTACCAGCCGCCCTCGGGGTGGGGGAGCAGGTCGAGCGCCGCGGCGATCGGCGGGCGCTGGACGAAGGCGACGGCGTCGCCCCTGACGTCGCGGCGCAGGAAGCGGGTGCGGTCGAGGACGAGCTGGCCTTCCAGGTCGCTGGCCAGCGCCTCCGCCTCGTCGGCGACCTCGGTGACGGGGCCGTCCGGATAGATCATCAGCTCCATGGGGCGAGTCTAGGTCCGGTGCACGGTCAGGTGGTCCAGGCCGGCCAGCGGCGCGAGGTCGAGGGTGTCGGGCATGTCGCGCAGGTGGAGGGTCTCCAGCCCGGTCAGCCGCGCGAGCGGGCTGAGGTCCTTCACCTGGTCGCAGCGTTCGAGGTAGAGGAGCGTCAGCCGGTCCGTCCCGGCCAGTGGCCTCAGGTCGGCCACGGCGGTGCCGATGAGCCGCAGGACCGTGAGGTCGCTGGGTCCGTCCGGGAGCCAGTCCAGGTCGGTGACCCAGGGGCCGCCCAGTTCCAGCCACGACAGCGGCAGCCGCTCCAGCGCGTCGAGGCCGGCGGGTCCCGCGGTGCCCGTCAGGCCGAGCTGCTGCAGGCCGGGGAAGAGCGCGGCGATCTCGGCCACGCTGCCGGCGATGTCCGCGGCGCCCTCGATCAGCAGGGTGGTCAGCCCGGTGACCCCGGCCAGTGACCGCGGGTCGAACGCCTGGCCGCGGCAGTCGAGCGCCAGGGCCTCCAGCGCTCTGCTCAGCGACGACAGGCCGCCGTCCGGCACCTCGAGCCCGAGCTTGCGCAACCCGGCGAAACGGTCGAGGAATCCGAGGCCGTCGGCGCTCACCGTCCCCCACAGCGACAGCTCCCGCAGCGAGCCCAGCTCGGGGAAGGCGCCGAAGTCGACGGCCGGCAGGCCCTCGAAGAAGAGGAAGAGGGACTCCAGCAGCGGCAGCCGGCGCAACGGGTCGAGCTCGGCCGTGCCCAGCTCGTAGAGCTGCAGGCTCCGCAGCTCCCGCAGGCCGTCGAGGAAGCCCAGATCCGTGACCGGCGCCGTGATCAGCAGGCTGTCCTGCACGTCCAGATGTCTCAGGCCGGGCAACAGCCACGGATCGCCGATGACCCCCAGCCACAACCGGGGGGCCAGCGCCAGTACCCTGCGCGCGTACTCCTCGGGATCGTAGAACCGCCAGCCTTCCTGGAGGGCCTCGTTGACGCAGTCGCGGCCGTCGGGCGCGTAGGCGGCCAGCAGGTCCAGCGACGCCGGGCCGTTGACCAGCCACGCCGTCCTGACCGCCATCGCGGCGGCCCCGTCCGGCACGCCCTCCAGGGTCAGGGGCAGCCGCCGGAGGATCTCCTCGCCCGCCGCGGCGAGCATCCGCGCCTCGTCCTCGTTCCGCGGCGGGATCACCGCGGCCAGGCACTCCTCGACCCTGTCACGCAGCTCCACCGGGATCTCCTGGATGGTCTCCAGGCACGAGGCGACCAGTAGCCGCAGCCGCCTGGCGTGCCGGGGCTCGCGCGCCGCCCGGTCGAGCAACCCGGCCAGCAGCTCGTGGCGCAGCCGGCCGGTCGCGTGCCCGGCCGCCATGATCACGACCTCGCGCCACTGGTCGAGGTGGGCGCGCTCGACCGCCGCCTCCACGTCCTCGTCGTCGGCGAGCTGGCCGGCCGCCAGGTACTCCTGGACCGTCTTGTGCGCGAAGTCGATCCGTCCCGGCACCGGCTCGCGCAGCACGCCGCTCCTGCGCAGCAGATGCTCGACCACCTCCTCGGCCCGGTACGGCATCCGCGTCATGGAGCCCAGCCGCTGCCCCACCCGCTTCAGCGCCGTGGCCTTCGACAGCTCCGAACGCCCCATCGACACCAGCCGCCAGGCCAGGTCCCGCAGGATCCACACCTTCTGCTCAGGGTCGAGCACGATGTCGTCGGTGATGCCGCGCTCGGCGTCACGGCGTTCGAGCAGCATCCCCAGCACCGCGTCGTACAGGCCCATCCGGCTGCGCGGCAGCTGCTTGCGCCGGTCCAGGTTGAGCGCGCACAGCATGCCGGCCAGCAGCGGGGTGGTGGCCAGCACGCGCAGGTGGGCGTTGCTCTCCAGACGGGCCAGCAGCGCGCCCTCGTACCCGTCGAGCTCGTCGGGCTCGCACGGCAGGCTCGGGCAGTCGCGCATCGCCAGATGCCACTGCCGGACCAGCTCCCGCAGGTCGCCGGGCGTCATCGGTTCGAGCTGGCAGGCGGCGAAGCCCTCGTCGGCCAGCCACCTGCCCTCCGCGGCGGCCGGCCTGGAGGTCACCACGACCCTGGTGCCCGGGTAGGCGGCCAGCATCCTCGACAGCCACTGCCGTACGGCGGGGCGGTGCCGTACCAGCAGCTCGTCGACCCCGTCGACCAGCAGCAGGCCCCGCCCCGACAGCAGCACCCGCTCGGCCCAGGCGCGCGGCGCGAGACCCGCGATCTCCTGGGCGACGTCGTCGAGGACGGCGTCCGGGCCGGGCAGGCGGCCGTCGGCGTGGCTGCGCAGCTTGACCATCAGCGGGACGCAGCCGTTCCACCCGGCCAGCTCGCCGGAGAAGGCGCCGCGCGCCGCCGTCACCGCCAGCCAGCGCAGCAGCGTGCTCTTGCCCGAACCCGCCTCCCCGCGCAGCAGCGTCAGCCGCGACCTGCCGAGCGCCGCCTCGATCCGGAGCGTCGCGGGGTCGGGCTCGTGCCGTCCGGTCAGCGAGGCGAGCGGCGGCGGGGCCGCGGCCTTCCCCGGCTCGGCCGTGGAGACGCTGAGGCTGATGTAGGCGACGCTGAGCGAGGTGCGCGGCCGGAAGCTCTCCACGCGCACCCCGAACAGCTCCACCTGCTCCAGCACCCGGCTGACGTGGTCGAGGTAGCGGCGCTCGAACGCGGCGTCGTCCTGGCGCCCCTCGGGCGCTTCGAGCGTGCGGACCGGCATGCGCGCCAGCAGCCGCTCCACCTGCTCGGCCAGGCCCGACAGCCGGGACAGGGTCTCGGCCGCGGCCCTGGGCAGGAACTGCGGCAGCTGCTGGATCATCCTGACCAGGCACTCCAGCGACTCGGCCAGCAGCACCTCGTACAGCCGGTCCTGCGCCTCGCCGAGCCTCGGCGGAGGCAGCGCGGCGCGCACCCGCTCCGCCAGCCGTACGGCGTCGCCGTCCGCGCCGAGCACGGCCGCGTCGGACAGGTCGGCCCGGCGCAACCCGTCCACGACCTCCATCAGCACCGCGGCGCGGTCGTGGTCCTCCAGGCCGCGGAACTCCTGCTCGACCAGCGGCCTCAGCCGGTCCTCGACCGCGAGGGCGATGCCCTCCACCTGGTTGTCGAACCGCCTGCGCAGGATCCGGTCCCTGAACGCGCTCTGCACGAGCTCCTTCAGCTCCGAGGCGCGCTGCTCCCTGGCGCCACGGGCGGCCAGCCACTCGCGCACCGCCCGCTCCGCGATGGCCTTTCCCGCGGCGATCACCGCCGACTCGACGCCTGACATGGCGATCATCATCGCATCCGTGGCGGAATTGTCGGAGGGGGTCGCTAGGGTGCGGCAGGTGAACGAACGGTCGAGCCACGCCGCCGCCGGCGCGCGCCACACGCGGGTGGCGGCCGGGCTGTCGGAGCTGGAGCGGTGGCTGGCCGACCAGGTGCGCCACGGTCTGGCCGGCGCGGGCGAGCGTGAGTGGGCGGAGCTGGCCAGGCGGCTGGTCGACGCCCAGGCGCCGGGCGTGGCGGGCGCCGTGGGGAGGCTTGGCGGGATCAGGGCCGCGGCCGGCTGGCCGGAGCGGCTGCTGGAGGAGTACGCGCTGCTCCACCTGCTGGCCGTCGGCTATCGCAGGTCCGGCGAGCTGCCCGGCGACCTGGCCAGGACGGTCCGCACCAGGGTGGGCTTCCCGATCCCGCGCGAGGAGGTGCTGGCCGGGCCGGGCGTACGCGACCTGTGGCACGTGGTCGGCAGGCGCGACGAGACGCGCGACCGGCTGGTGGCGCGGCGGGTCTGGCTGAAGGGCCGGGCCACGGGGCGGGCGGCGCTGGTGCTGACGTTCGCGCCGGTGGGTCACGCGCTCGACGACTCCCTGGCCACCGGCGACGTGGTCGACGCCTGCCTGGCCTTCTACCCGGGCGCCGCCCCGCTGCGGGCGCTGGTGTCGGCCCGGCACGACGGCCCCCGCCCGCCGTCGCCCCCGCCCGGCACGACCGAGCGGGAGGCGCTCGAGCAGGTGGCGGCGGCGCTGGCCGGCGATCCGTGGACCGAGTCGTGGCCGCTGGTCCTGGCGGGCGTCGTCCCTTCGGCGGGCCGGCTCGGCGGGCTGCGCCTGCACCCCAGGCTGGAGACGCCGTGGCGGCTGATCGCCGTGTCGGGCGGCCGGCCGCTGACCGTGGCCGCCGAATGGACCCCGCGCGGCCTGGTGCCGCTGACCGCCTGGGACGAGCAGGGGCAGGCGGTGATCCTGTGAGCGAGGCGTGGGAGGAGCTGGTGTCGGCCGCGCTGGTCGGCACCGACCGCCGGCCGTACCCCGGCGACCTGCTGGCCGACGCCGCCGCCGAGCTGGTCCGGCGCAGGGCGGGCCGGCTGCCGGAACCTCCGGAGGGCCCCGCGTCCGTGCCCGCGCCCGAGGAGGACCAGGAACAGGTCGGCGCGGCGGCCGCCGCGCGCCTGGCCAGGATCCTGGCCGGCGAGCAGCCGCGCCTGCTGCCCGAGTGGCTGGCCGTGGCGGCGGCGACCGGGCGCAGGGTGCCGCCCCGGCTGCTGCCCGAACTCCTCGACAAGGGCGCGCGAGACCGGTCGATCAGGCCGTCGCTGGGGGTCCTGGCGGGACGGCGCGGCAGGTGGCTGGCCGGGCTCAACCCCGCGTGGTCCTACCTGCTGGCCGAGCCGACGGGCGAGAGCTGGGAGCTCGGCGGTCACGGCGACCGCATGGCCTACCTCGGGGAGCTGCGCGCACGCGATCCCGCGGCGGCCAGGCGGCTGCTGGAGGAGGCGTGGGAGAAGGAGACGCCCGACGACCGGGCTGAGTTCCTGACCGTGCTGGGCGAGGGGCTGTCGATGGCCGACGAGCCGTTCCTCGAGAGCGTGCTCGACGACCGGCGCAGGGAGGTGCGCCAGCAGGCCGCCGACCTGCTCACCAGGCTGCCCGGCTCCCGGCTCGCGGCCAGGATGGCCGAGCGCGCCGCCCGCTGCCTGGCCGTACGGGAGGGCAGGATCGTCGTAGAGCCGCCCGCCGCGTGCGACCCGGGCATGGAGCGCGACGGCGTCAGGGCCAGACCGCCCCGGGGCACCGGCGAGCGGGCCTGGTGGCTGCAGCAGGTCGTCTCCAGGGCGCCGCTGCGGATGTGGGACCCGGCGATGCTCAGGATGACCATCCCCGCGTGGGACCGGGAGGTGCGCTCCGGCTGGGTGCGGGCCACCGTGCTGCAACGGGACCCGGTGTGGGCCAGGGCGCTGTTCGCGTGGGATCCGCTGGCCGACCTGCTGGCCGTGCTGCCGCCCGGCGACCAGGACGAGGTGGCCGCCGACTTCGTGCGGCGGCACGGCGTCGACGGCCAGATGATCATGGTGTTGGGCGGCGCCTCGGCGCCCTGGGGGCGTGGGCTGACGCACGCCGTCCTCACCAAGATCAGAAAGGTGGCCGCCACCCAGCCGTGGAACCTCGACGAGCTGGCCAGGATGGCAGGCGAGCGGATCGACCCCGCCGACCGCTTCCTGGCCGACGGGTTGAGCGAGGTCTCCGGCCTGCTGGGATTCCGCGCCGCGATGATGAAGGAGCTCACGTGACGACCGTTCTGCGACCGCACGCCGAAGACCACTACGCCGAGGAGCTGGCGCTGCTGGCCAAGGAGGACGACAGGGCCAGGCCGCCCGGCTGGCGGCTGTCGCCGTGGGCGGTCACCACCTACCTGCTGGGCGACGGCGACCGCATCACGCCCAAGTACATCGGCCGGCGCCGCATCGTCGAGGTCGCCGTCGCCACCCTGGCCACCGACCGGGCGCTGCTGCTGCTCGGCGTGCCCGGCACCGCCAAGACGTGGCTGTCCGAGCACCTGGCCGCCGCCATCAGCGGCGACTCCACGCTCCTCGTGCAGGGCACGGCCGGCACCGCCGAAGAGGCGATCCGCTACGGCTGGAACTACGCCAGGCTGCTGGCCGAGGGCCCCTCGCGCGACGCGCTCACCCCCTCACCGATCATGCGAGCGATGGCCGAGGGCAGGATCGCCAGGGTCGAGGAGCTCACCCGGATGCCGTCCGACGTCCAGGACGCGCTGATCACCGTGCTGTCGGAGAAGACGCTGCCCATTCCCGAGCTCAACCAGGAGATCCAGGCCAGGCGCGGCTTCAACCTCATCGCCACCGCCAACGACCGCGACCGGGGCGTCAACGAGCTGTCCAGCGCGCTGCGGCGGCGCTTCAACACCGTCGTCCTGCCCGTGCCCGCCAGCGCGGAGGAGGAGGTCGCCATCGTCACCCGCCGCGTCGCCGAGCTCGGCCGCTCGCTCGAACTCCCGGAGACCGCCGCCGACCTCACCGAGATCCGCCGGGTCGTGACCATCTTCCGCGAGCTGCGCGAAGGCGTCACCCACGACGGGCGCACCAAGCTCAAGTCGCCCAGCGGCACCCTGTCCACCGCCGAGGCCATCTCGGTGCTGACCAGCGGCATCGCGCTGGCCGCCCACTTCGGCGACGGCGTCGTGCGCGCCGCCGACGTGGCGGCGGGCATCGTCGGCGCGGTCGTGCGCGAGCCGGTGTCCGACCAGGTGGTGTGGCGCGAATACCTCGAGACCGTGGTCCGCGAACGCGACGACTGGCGAGACTTCTACCGCGCCTGCCGGGAGGTGCCGTGACCGTCTCCGCGACCGTCTCGGTGCTCGGGATCCGCCACCACGGCCCCGGCTCGGCGCGTGCCGTACGAGAGGAGCTGCGCAGGCTCGAGCCCGATGCGATCCTCATCGAGGGCCCGCCGGAGGCCGACTCCCTGGTCTCCCTGGCGCCCGAGATGGAGCCGCCCGTGGCGCTGCTCGCGCACGCGGGCGACAGGGCCGTCTTCTGGCCCTTCGCGGTGTTCTCCCCCGAATGGCAGGCCATCCTGTACGGCACGGCGGCCGGGATCCCGGTCCGCTTCATCGACCTGCCGGCCGCCCACACCCTGGCCGCGCCCGGCACCGACGCGCACACCGACCCGCTCGGCGAGCTGGCCGCCGCCGCCGGCTACGACGATCCCGAACGCTGGTGGGAGGACGCCGTCGAGCATCGCGGCGACACGCCCTTCCAAGCGATCGCCGAGGCCATGACCGCCGTCCGCGAGGGACACCGGCCCGGCGAGCGGGAGGCCCGCCGCGAGGCCCACATGCGCCGATCCCTGCGCGCGGCGATCAAGGAGGGCTTCGAGCGCGTCGCGGTCGTCTGCGGCGCCTGGCACGTCCCCGCCCTGACCGGCCGGCTGCCGTCCGCGACCGCCGACAACGCGCTGCTGCGCGGGCTGCCGAAGGTGAAGGCCGAACTGACCTGGGTCCCGTGGACGTACGGCAGGCTCGCCTCGTGGAGCGGCTACGGCGCGGGCATCACCTCGCCCGGCTGGTACCACCACCTGTTCACCGTCCCCGACCGGCCCGTCGAACGCTGGCTCACCGCCGCGGCGGACGTCCTGCGCGAAGAGGGCAGGACCGTCTCCTCCGCCCACGTCATCGAGGCGGTACGGCTGGCCGAAGGGCTCGCCGCGCTGCGCGGCCGGCCGCTCGCCGGGCTCGGCGAGGTGACGGACGCGGTGCGGGCCGTGCTGTGCGACGGCGACGAACTCCTGGTCGAGCTGGTCCAGCGACGCATGGTGGTCAGCGACCGCCTCGGGACGGTGAGCGAGCGCACCCCGATGGTGCCGCTCCAGCGCGACCTGCGCGAACAGCGCAGGAAGGTGCGGCTCAAGGCCGAGCCGGGGGAGCGGGAGCTCGACCTCGACCTGCGCAGGCCGCTCGACCTCGCGCGCAGCCACCTCCTGCACCGGCTGCGGCTGCTCGGCGTGGAGTGGGGCCGACCGGCCGAGACACGGGGGAAGGGGACGTTCAGAGAGGTGTGGCGACTGGCCTGGCGCCCGGAGTTCGACCTGACGCTCATCGAGGCGGCCGCGCTCGGCACCAGCGTGGAGTCGGCCGCCACCCGCCACGCCCGCGACCTCGCCGCCGCGGCGGGCGACGGGGGACGGGACGGTGCGGGGCTGGATGGTTCCGCAACCGTGACAATCCCGCCGCGCGCGGCCGGTCCGGCGTCTCCGGGAGGCGTCTCTCCGGGTGGACGGGTCTCTCCGGGTGGATCGGCGTCTCCGGGTGGACGGGTCTCTCCGGCAGGGCCGGCGTCTCCGGGTGGACGGGTCTCTCCGGGCGGGAGGGCGGGGCTGACCGGACAGGCGGATCCGGCCGGGTTGGCCGGACTGACGCTGCTGGTGGAGCGGTGCCTGCTGGCGGACCTGCGGGAGGCGCTGCCCGACGTGCTGGCGGCACTGTCGGCGAAGGCGGCGCTGGACGCCGACCTCACCCACCTCATGGCCGCCCTGCCCGCGATGGCCCGCGCCCACCGGTACGGCGACGTGCGCGGAACCTCGGCGGCTGGGCTGGCGGCGGTGGCCGAGTCGATGCTGGACCGGATCTGCGCGGGACTGCCGGCGGCGGTGACGGGACTGAGCGACGAGTCGGCGGCGGCCCTGGTCACCCACATCGACGCCGTCCACACCGCCGCCACCCTCCTCACCCCCGCCCCCTCCCCGACCTCCGCCCCCTCCCCGGCCTCCGCCCCCTCCCCGGCCTCCTCCGCCCCGGCCTCCGGCCCTTCCATGACCCCGCCGCCCTCCGCGACCCCGGGGTTCTCCACGGTCCCCGGGTTCTCCAAGGCCCCCGACCCCTCCAGGCCCCCCGACCCAACCCTCGCCCCCTCCACGGCCCTCGATCCCTCCAGCGCTCCGGACCCAACCCTCGCCCCCTCCACGACCCCCGCCCGCCCGACCGCTGCCGCACCTGCTCCCGAGACAGCCGTGCCTGCAGGACCCGCCGATGAGCAACCCCGCGGCACCCGACCTGCCCCCCATCGGGCGCTCGACGACAGGCTCACCCCTCCCGAACCCTCGGCTGCCCTGCCCGGCGGAGCTCGACCTGCCCCCCGCGGGGCGTTCGACGACAGACCCACCCCTGTCGAGCCCGCAGCTGCCCTGCCCGGCCGAGAACAGCCGGTTTCAGATCGGCCGGCGTCGGTGTCGCCTTCATCCGGTTCACCGGTGCCCGAGCGATCCGCACGCGAGCATTTCGGGTCTGACAGGCCCTCACCTGACCGGCTCTCATCCGACCGATCCGCAGACGAGCATTTCCGGTCTGACCGGCTCTCATCTGACCGGCCCTCACCCGATCGATCCGCAGGCGAGCATCTCGAGTCTGACCGGCCCTCACCTGGCCGATCCTCACCAGACCGATCCTCACCCGATCGGCCCTCGACCGGGGGATTCGCGAATGAACCGGCCACCTCCGACCGATCTTCGTCCGACCTGCCGGGTGGCGGCGCATCCCCCAAGGCGTCGCCGAAGACCCGATGGCTGGCGACGTTGCACGCCGTGTGCGACCGCTCCGAGCCGCACGGCCTCATCGAGGGCCGTCTCACCCGCCTCCTCCTCGACGCCGGACAGCTCGCCCTCAACGACGCGAGCGACCGCATGTCCAGGGCGATGTCCCACGGCAACCCTCCCGCCAGGTCCGCCGCGTGGGTCGAGGGCTTCCTGGCCGGCGGCGCGCTCATGCTCGTCCACGACCCTCGCCTGCTTGCCCTCGTCGACGGCTGGCTGACGGGCCTGACCGGCGACCAGTTCACCGAGGTGCTGCCGCTGCTGCGCCGTACCTTCGCCGCCTTCGAGGCTCCGGAGCGGCGCGCGATCGGGGAGCGGGTGCAGGCCGCGGGCGCCGGTACGGCCGGCCGTCCGGTCGAGGTGGACGAGGGCCGGGCGGCGCCTGCCGTACGCACCGTGCAGATGATCCTGGGGGTGGCACGTGGATGAGCGGCTGCGCAGGTGGCGGCTGGTGCTGGGCGGCGGTGACGCCGACGGCACGGGGGTCGTGCCGCGCGGCGCCGACGCCCGGATGGACGAGGCGCTCGCCGCCGTCTACGAGAGCGAGCCGGACCGGGCCGGCGGGCTCGGCGCGTCGGCGCCGCGGGTGGCGCGCTGGCTGGGCGACATCAGGTCCTGCTTCCCTTCCACGGTCGTGCAGGTCATGCAGCGGGACGCCATCACACGGCTGAACCTCACCCGGCTGCTGCTCGAACCGGAGATGCTCGACGCCGTCGAACCGGACGTCCATCTCGTCGGCACCCTTCTCGCACTCAACAGGGTCATGCCAGACGAGTCGCGAGAGTCGGCACGCGCGGTCGTCCGGCGGGTGGTGGGCGAGCTGCAACGCAGGCTGACCGAACGCACCAGGTCGGCGATCGCGGGCGCCCTCGACCGGACGGCCAGGACCCACCGGCCACGCAACGCCGCCGACATCGACTGGGACCGCACGATCAGGGCGAACCTGCGGCACTACCTTCCCGACCGGCGCACCGTCGTGCCGTCCAAGCTGGTCGGCTACGCCCGGCAGCAGAGCGCCGTGCGGCGTGAGGTGGTGCTGTGCGTCGACCAGAGCGGGTCGATGGCGTCCTCGGTGGTGTATTCGGGGGTGTTCGGGGCGGTCCTGGCGTCGATGCGGTCGCTGAAGACGTCGCTGGTGGTGTTCGACACGGCGGTGGTCGACCTCACCGACCAGCTGCACGATCCGGTGGAGGTGCTGTTCGGCACGCAGCTCGGCGGCGGCACGGACATCAACAGGGCCCTCGCCTACGGTCAGGAGTTGGTCACCAGGCCGGCTGACTCCATCTTCATCCTGGTCAGCGACCTGTTCGAGGGTGGCGTGCGCCAGGAGATGCTGCGCAGGGTCGCGGCGATGACGCGAGCCGGGGTGCAGGTGATCGTCCTGCTGGCGCTGTCGGACGAGGGCGCGCCGTTCTACGACCACGACAACGCGGCGGCGCTGGCGGCGCTGGGGGTCCCGGCGTTCGCCTGCACCCCCGACGCCTTCCCCGACCTCATGGCGGCCGCGATCCAGCGGCAGGACCTCACCCAGTGGAAGGAACGCCACCTTCCCTGACGGCCCGGCCCTGACGGCCTGGCCCTGACGGCCCCGCCCTGACGGCCGGGGCCTCCGGGGCTTGACGGGCGGGCCGTTCGGGTCCGGTCGTCCGGTGGTGCTCGCGATCGTTTACAGTCCTCGCCGTAAAGATCACAATGATGTGGAAGGCAATGCGGTGCCCGTCCTGGCGCCGCGGCGGGCGTCCAGAGCCCGTGGGCCTCCCTCCGGCTCGCCAGGCACTGCGAAGGACGTGGCATCGCCGCGGCGAGGATCAGGGACGGAGTCGGGGCGAACGCTGATGATCGACAGGGAGCGCGTCGACGCCCCTGCCATGGAAAGGACTGATCATGCGTTACCGGCTGTTCGGATCGACCGGCCTGCGGGTCTCGGAACTGTTCTTGGGCGCGATGACGTTCGGGGAGCAGGGCGGGGTGGGCGCACCGGTCGAGGAATGCCGCAAGATGCTGGACATCTACGCCGAGGCGGGCGGCAACGTGCTCGACACGGCGATCAACTACCGCGGCGGGGCCAGCGAGGAGATCCTCGGCGAACTGCTCGACGGCCGCAGGGACTCGTTCGTGCTGGCCAGCAAGTACACCGTCTCCCGCGACGGCGCCGACCCCAACGCGGCGGGCAACCACCGCAAGAACCTCACCGCCTCCCTGGAGACCAGCCTGCGCCGGCTGCGCACCGACTACCTCGACATCTACTGGGTGCACCTGTGGGACAGGCACACACCGGTCGAGGAGACCATGCGCGCCCTCGACGACGCGGTCCGCGCCGGGAAGGTGCTGTACGTCGGCATCTCCGACGCGCCCGCGTGGATCGTCTCCCGGGCGAACACGCTGGCCGAATGGCGCGGCTGGACCCCTTTCGCGGGGCTGCAGGTCCCCTACAGCCTGCTCAACCGCGACATCGAGCGGGAACTGCTGCCCATGGCCGAGGCGTACGGGATGACGGTGGCCGCCTGGAGCCCGCTGGCGGGCGGGGTGCTGTCGGGCAAGTTCGCCCAGGGTACGGCGGGGCCGGGCACCCGCATCAAGGCCGAGTCGATCAGCGCGCAGGACCTGGCCGTCGCCAACGTGGTGCAGGAGGTGGCCGAGGAACTGGATGTCACCAGCGCGCAGGTGGCCATCGCCTGGACGCGGGCCCGGTCGCGTGCCGTCCACCCCATCGTCGGGGCACGCACCGCGGCCCAGCTGGCCGACAATCTCGCCGCGCTCGACTGCGAGCTGCCGGACACCGCGATGCGGCGGCTGGAGGAGGCCACCGGTTTCGTCGCCGGGTTCCCGCACGACTTCATCGCGCAGACCTCCGCCTGGGTGTTCGGGGAGTCCTCCCAGCGGGTCGACGGCCGCTGACCAGACGCCCGGAAGCTCCCGGGCGGATGCCGGGGGCTCCGGTGGATTTCGGCGGATGCCGGTGGATGCGCGACCGAGGTGTCTCGCGCCGCGCGGGGCTGTCTCGTCCACGCCGTCGTTAGCTGCCGAAGAGGGCCTCGGGAGAGGCATCAGGGGGCGGCGCCTCCTGCCGGTCATGCGTCCTGGCGCTTCACCCCGAGGGGGCGTTCCTCGGGGTGGCCGCCGCCGGTCGACGAGGTCCGGCCCGGCATTCGGGCCACGAGCCCTCCGGACGAGGCCCTCGTATGCGGGCGGTGTCGCCGTTCTATCGGGCTTCTTTGGGGTGAGGCGGGCGGTGTCGCCGTTCCGTCGGATGTGTCTTGGGTGAGCCGGTGGTTCGGCGTCGTCGTTCTGCCGGGCTTCTTCGGGACGAGGCCGGCGGTGTCGCCCGCCGTTCCGTGGGGTGTCTTCCGGGCGAGGCGGTGGTTCCGCTGTTCCCGGTGGGTCTTCTTTGCCTGCGGCCGGTGCCGCTGTTCCGTTGGGTTTCTTCGGGGTGAGGCGGGCGGTGCCGCTCTTCCGTCAGCTTTGGGCGAGGCGGTCTGGGGGCTCGCTGTTCCGGCGGGCTTGCTTTGGGGCGAGGCCGCCGTACGCGGTCCGCTTCGCCGTACCGGAAGAAGGGGTGGAACGGCGAAGCCCCGGTCATGAGTGAGGTGACCGGGGCGCCTGCCGTGGCGGAGATCAGTGCATGGACTCCTCGCGAGCGTGGCGGGGCAGGAGGAAGGAGAGCGCGCAGGTCACGAGCAGCAACCCGATCTCCACCCACACCGTCACCTGCATCGCGTCGCCGAAGCTCCACTGGCTCTTGAGCAGGTTGAAGAACAGCGTGCCGAGCACGGCGGCGCCGAGCGCGCTACCGAGCTGCTGGATGGCGGTCAGCGTGCCGGAGGCCGAGCCGGACTCGTGCGGCTCGACGCCCGCCAGCACGATGTCGAAGAACGGGGCCATGGTCAAGCCCATACCGATGCCGACCAGCGCGAGGCCGGGAGCCAGCTGCCAGGCGCTGACGTCGAGTCCCGCGAGGTGGATGGTGAGGCCGAGCACGCCCGCGCCGGTCGCCATGACGGCGGTGCCGATCTGCAGGAGCGTACGGCCGAGCTTGGCGACCAGGGCCATCGCGATGCCGAAGCCCGCGATGCCGCCGATCGCCTGCGGAAGGCTGGCCAGGCCGGCCTGGAACGGGGTGAAGTGCAGGCCCTCCTGGACGTACAGCATGAAGACCAGGGACAGTCCGATCATGCCGGTGAAGAACGACAGGCCCGCGACGAGGCCGCCGGTGAAGGCGCGCTTGCGGAACAGGCTGGGGGTGACCAGCGGGTCCTTGCCCGTACGCTGGCGGCGCGACTCGTAGGCGCCGAAGATCGCGAACATCACGATCGAGCCGGCCATCGAGACGAACGTCCAGGCGGGCCAGTCCTGCTCCTGTCCCTGGATCAGCGGGAAGATCAGCAGGAAGGCGGCGGCGGAGACGATCAGCATGCCGACCAGGTCGAGCCTGGTGGCGTTGGACATGCGGAACTCCGGCAGGAACTTCAGCGCGGCGAGCACGGCGGTGACGCCGATCGGCAGGTTGATCAGGAAGATCATGCGCCAGCTCGTGCCGAACAGGTCGGCGTCGACCAGCCAGCCGGCCAGCACGGGGCCGCCGACGGAGGAGATGGTCATCACAGGGCCGAACATGCCGAACGCCTTGCCGATCTCCTCGGGCGGGAACATCTCCTTGATCAGGCCGAGGCCCTGGGGGATCATCACCGAGCCGAACAGTCCTTGCAGCACGCGGGCGGCGATCAGCATCTCGGGGCTGACGGACACGCCGCACAGCAGGGAGGCGGCGGTGAAGCCGAGGGCGCCGATCACGAACATGCGCTTGCGGCCGTAGAGGTCGCCGAGCCGGCCACCGGTGATCAGCCCGACCGCCATGGCGAGGGTGTAGCCGGAGATCAGCCATTGGATGAGGCTGGCCGAGCCGCCGAGCTCCTTCTGGATGGTCGGGGCGGCGATCTGGGTGATGAGCGCGTCGATCAGGTCCATGATCTCGGCGGCGAGGATCACGAAAAGGGCGGGCCAGCGCCACCGGTAGGCCACGGTGTCCGCCGTGGCGGAGGTGGTCGTCGTCATGGGGGGCTCCTTGGGGGGGAAACGATTTTCTGTATTCGAACCCCGTTCCTAAGGACGAACGGCGTTCGTTGGCGGACACTGTTCTATGTACGAACGCCGTTCGTGTCAAGTACATTGTTCGTCATGGAGCCACTGCCCGCGCCTCCGTGGCGGAAGACACGTACCCCCAAGCCGGTGAAGCCGCAGCTCACCCAGGACCTCATCGTGGAGACGGGGCAGCGCATCGTGGGCCGTGAAGGCCTCGACGCGCTGAGCATGCGCAAGGTCGCCCAGGAACTCGACACCGGACCGGCCTCCCTCTACGCGCACGTCGCCAACAAGGAGGAACTGCTGGAACTGATCTACGAGCGGGTACTGGCCGAGATCGAGGTGCCGGCCCCCGAACCGGAACGCTGGGCCGAGCAACTACGCGAGACCGTGCTCACCATGCACCACGTGCTCAACTCCCATGGCGACATCGGGAGAGTGTCGCTGGCCAACGTGCCGATGGGGGCGAACTCCATGCGCCTGGGCGAGGGCATGCTGGCCATCATGATCGAGGGCGGGGTGCCGCCCCGGCTGGCCGCCATCGCGGTCGACCGGCTCGGGATGCTCGTCGCGGCCGACGCCTACGAGGGATCGCTGTACACCTCCCAGCAGCGGTCCAGCGGGATGGACGTCGAGACCTTCGTGACCGACATGTTCGCGCAGATGGAGGACTACCTCCGCAACCTGCCCCCGGAGCGGTTCCCGTATCTGACCCGGTACGCGGCGGAGATGGTGCGGCCGAGCGGGGAGGAGCGGTTCGAGCTCGGGCTGGACCTGCTGATCGCGGGGCTCGCGGCGCACGTCCGTTCCGACTGACATACCTACCCGGCGCCTCCCACGAGGCGGGGCGCCCGCGCCCAGGTGGGGCCGGGCGCTCTCCTCCGGAGGGTTCGGCCGGCCTCGGCGGCGGTGCCGCGCATGCGGGACGTGCGTGTCCCGGCGGTGCGGCGCGTACCGGTGTGGGTGTCGCGTCGGATCGGCGGCGGTGCGGCGCATGCGGGACGTGCGTGTCCCGGCGGTGCGGTGTCCCGGCGGTGCGTGCCGGCGTGGATGTCGCGGCGATGCGGCGCCTACCGGCACGGGTGTCCCAGCCGTGTGGTGCTGCCGACGTCTCGGCGGGTCAGGCGTCCCGGCGGTGCGGTGTACACCGGTGTGGTGTCTCGGCGGGGTGCGCGGATCGGCGGCGGGGCGGGCGTGCGTGTCCAGCGGTGCCGCGTGTGCCGGCGTGGGTGTCTGGGCGGTGTGGCGCGTGCCGGCGTGGGTGTCCCGGCGGGTATCGGCGGCGCATGCTTACGTGCGTGTCCGGCGGTGCCGCGCGTGCCCGTGTGGGTGTCCCGGCGGTGTGTGTCGGTGTGGGTGTCTGGGCGGTGCCGTGCGTGTCGGTGCGGCTACGGCGCCGCCCCGTCGACCAGTTCCTGCACGCGCTGCGGCGCGTAGATGCCGTCCACCAGCAGTTGCGCCAGCCCGAGGATCCCCGCGTGCGGGTCCAGCTCGCTGCGGACGATCTGCAGGTTGCGGGTGGCCAGCGGCAGCGAGCGCCGGTAGACGATCTCGCGGATCCCGGCGAAGAGCAGTTCGTCGGTGTGGGCGAGCTGGCCGCCGATCGCGATGACGCGCGGGTTGAACAGGTTGACGGTGTCGGCGATGGCGCCGCCGAGGATGCGGGCCGCGCGCCGGGCGAGCCGTACCGCGACGAGGTCGCCGCCGCGGATGAGGCGGACGGCGTCGTCGACGGTGTCCACCTCGCGCCCGGCCGCCTGGAGGTCGCGTACCAGGGCCCATCCTCCGGCGTAGGCCTCCACGCAGCCGGCGTTCCCGCACCGGCAGAGCGGGGGCTCGGTGGTGTCGTCGACGGTGACCTGGGTGTGGCCGACGTCGCCGGCCGCGCCGTCGGCGCCGCGGTGCACCTGGCCGCCCGCGACGAGGCCGGTGCCGACTCCGGTGCCCACCTTGACCATGAGCAGGTGGGGGACGTCCGGGTGGCGCAGGCGCTGCTCGCCGAAGGCCATGGCGTTGACGTCCTTGTCGACCAGGACGGGGCAGGCGTAGCGGGTGGCGAACCATCCGGGGATGTCGAAGCGGTCCCACCCGGTCATGATCGGCGGGCTGACCACGCGCCCGGTGGCGAAGTCGACGGGGCCGGGCACGTCGATGCCGATGCCGAGCACCGAGCTCGGCTGGTGCCGTCCTTCCTCGAGGATCTCGGTGAACAGCTCGTCGACGATGCCGAGGATGGTCTGCGGGCCCGCCGTCACGTCGGCGCGGGCCTCGCGCTCGGCCCGGACCCGCCCGCCCAGGTCGCACAGCGCGGTGCGCAGCCCGGTGGCGCCGATGTCGGCCACCAGCAGCACCCCGCGGTCGTGGTTGACGACGAACTGGCCCGCGGGCCGGCCGCGGGTGCGCGCGTCCTCGGGCGCGGGGACCAGCAGCCCGGCGGCGAGCAGCCCGTCGAGGCGCTGGTTGACGGTGGTGCGCGAGAGGCCGGTCCTGCGCATCACGTCCGTCTTGGTGAGGCCGTCGGACGCGCCGCGGAACAGGCTGAGGATCTCGCCCGCGCTGACTCCCCAACGCGGGACGGCGACGGTGGTTATGTCCACTGGACCACTGTAGCCATGGCTGGAACTAGACGTAAGTCAAGAAACTTTCGATTTCTAAAGTCAAAAGATGGGTTGTCCGATTTCAGAAGGCGGCTTACGGTCGTGCCATCGACGCTGAAAGGGGCATCCGATGCACGTCAACAGCAGAAACCGGCGAGCCGTGGCGATAGGCGCGGTCGTGGCCCTGGAGGCGCTCATGCTGGGAGCGTGCGCTTCCGGCCAGCCGTCCGGCTCGGGGACGAAGGTGGAGGCGGCGGGCGCGGGCGGCGGATCGATCGCCCAGGACAAGGCCGCCCAGGAGAAGTACGCCGCGGTGATCAAGGGTCTCGACAACCCGTTCTTCCAGGCCATGAAACAGGGCATCGACGACCAGGCCGGCGCGGGCGGCGTGACGGTCACCGTCCAGGCGGCCAACTCCATCACCGACACCACCGGCCAGGCCGACAAGCTGAACGGCCTCGCCGGGCAGGACTTCTCCTGCTACGTGGTCAACCCGATCACCGGCACCAACCTCATCCAGGGCCTCGCCCAGATCTCGGCGATGAACAAGCCCATCGTCAACATCGACAGCCCCGTCGACCCGGCCGCGGCCAAGAGCGCCAACGTCAAGCTCGCCACCTACATCGGCACCGACAACGTCGAGGCCGGCAAGATGGCGGGGCAGCAGATGACCAAGCTGCTGCCCTCGGGCGGGAACGTCGCCGTCATCGGCGGCATCGCGGGCGACGTCACGAGCGGCGCTCGGGTGGAGGGCTTCCAGCAGGGGCTCGGCCCGAACCTCAAGGTCGTCCAGACCGTGGCGGCCAACTGGGAGCGCCAGGCGGCGCTCACCGCGGCGACCGACATCATGCGGGCGCACCCGGATCTGGCCGGCTTCTTCGCCGCCAACGACGACATGGGCCTCGGCGTCGCGCGCGCCGTCGCCAACGAGGGCAAGACGGGCAAGGTCAAGGTCATCAGCGTCGACGGCAACAAGGAGGCCGTCGAGGCGGTCAAGGCCGGAACACTGAACGGCACCGTCTCGCAGTACCCGTACGCGATCGGCGTGATGGGCGTCGAGGCGTGCCAGGCCGCCACGGCGGGCAAGACGCTGCCGCCCACCGTGAAGGCGCCGATCGAGATGATCGTCAAGGACAACGCCGACCAGGCGCTGGCCACCGCGCCCAAGCCGTTCCAGGCCTACGACGACCCGTTCAAGGCCCTCACCCAGTAGCCGCACCACCGTCGCGGCGAACCGTCAGGAGCGCGGCGACACGGAGAGAACAGACATGGCAAACGCAACCCTCGCGGCGCCCGACCGCGAAGCCTGGTCCGCCCGGCTCAAGGACCTGGGATTCTGGGCCGAGTGGGCCGCCCTCGTCGGGCTGGTCGTCCTGGTGGTCGTCTTCCAGGTGCTCAACCCGACGTTCCTGAGCCTGGGAAACATCGCCTCCATGCTGGTGGCCGCGGCGATCCTGATCGTCCTGGCGGTGGGCCAGACCTTCGTCGTCGCCACGGCGGGCATCGACCTGTCGATCGCCTCCACCATGACGCTGGGCGCGGTCGCCTTCGGCCAGGCCTACGCCGCCGGGTGGGGACTCGTGCCGGCGTGCGTGCTGGGGATCGTCGCCGCCGCCCTGGTCGGCGTCATCAACGGGGTGATCATCGCCAAGGGCAGGATCACGGACTTCATCGTGACGCTGGGAACGCTGTCGGCGGCCTCGGGGCTCGCGCTCATCCTGTCCGACGGCAAGCCCGTGACCATCATCGATCCGGCACTGCTGCGCCTGTCGACCGGCGGCATCGGCATCTTCGGCTGGCCGTTCCTCATCGCGGTCGCGGTCGCCCTCGCGGCGCACGTGACGCTCTTCCACACCAGGTTCGGCACCCACCTGCTGGCCACGGGCGGCGCGCCGGAGTCGGCCACGGCCATGGGGATCAGCACCGCCCGCATCAAGATCGCCGTCTACACGGTCAGCGGCGTCCTCGCCGGGCTCGGCGCGATCCTGCTGGTGGCCCGGATCGGTGCCGCGGAGCCGGCCGCCAACACCTCCTTCCTGCTGAACTCCGTGGCCGCGGTCGTGCTCGGCGGCGTGAGCCTCTTCGGCGGGCGGGGCACCATCATCGGCCCGTTCATCGGCGCCCTGCTGCTGGTGGCGCTGGTCAACGGCCTCACCCTGCTCGGCGTCTCGCAGTTCTACCAGCCACTGGCCGTCGGCATCGTCGTGGTGCTGGCCGCACTCCTGACGAGGTTCCAGCGATGACCGTCCAGCCCGAGCCCGGCCCCATGACCGGCGACACCCTGCTCCGCTGCGAGAACGTCTCGCTGTCCTTCGGCAACGTCCGCGCCCTGGTGGAGGTCTCGCTGACGCTGAGCGCGGGTGAGATCACCGCCCTCGTCGGCGACAACGGCGCGGGCAAGTCCACGCTGGTGCGCTGCATCTCGGGGATCCACCGGCCGCACAGCGGGCGCATCGTCTTCGACGGCGCCGAGATCGACTTCCACTCGCCCGAGGACGCCCGTGAAGCCGGCATCGAGACCGTCCACCAGAACCTGGCGCTCGTCGAGGACCTCACGGTCTGGCAGAACCTCTTCCTCAACCGTGAGATCGTCCACCGGGTGGGCCCCGTGGCCCTCCTGGACCGGCGGGCCATGCAGTCCCGTGCCAGGGAGATGGTCTCCACGCTCGCGGTCAACGTGCCCGCGGTCCGCTCACGCGTCAGGCGGCTGTCCGGCGGGCAGCGCCAGGCCGTGGCCATCTGCCGCGCGGCGGGCTTCAGCTCCAAGCTCGTCATCATGGACGAGCCCACCGCGGCGCTCGGCGTCCAGGAGACCGCCCGTGTGGAGGAGCTCATCGTCAGGCTGCGCGACGAGGGGCACGCCGTCCTGCTCATCAGCCACAACTTCGCCCAGGTGATGCGCCTCAGCCAGCAGGTGTGGGTCATGCGCGCCGGCCGCTGCGTCGGCGGGCGCCGTACGGCCGAGACCACCGGCGAGGAGATCGTCGCCCTGATCACCGGTGCCGCGGCCAGGTGACCCCGCGGCCCCCGAGGGCAGCCGGGCAACGAGCCACGACCCCCGACAACCGACACGAGGAACCATGACCACCAAGACCAACCCGATCGGCGTGCACGCCCTGGTGTGGGCAGGCGACACAACCCCGGCGTCCATGGCGGCCGCGGTCGAGAAGACCAAGGCCGCCGGGTTCGACCTGCTGGAGATCTCCCTGCACGACTCGGCCAACCTCGACGTCGGCGCCACGCGGGAGGCCCTGCGCGCCGCCGGGCTGGGCGTGGCCTGCTCGCGCGGCCTGGCCTTCGACGCCGACGTCTCCAGCGAGGACCCGGCCGTGGTGGAGCGGGGCGACAAGCTGCTGCACGACTCGCTCGCCGCGACCGCCGCCCTCGGCGGCACCCACTTCACCGGCGCCCTCTACAGCGCCCTCGGCAAGTACGGTCACCCGCTCACCGCCGCGGGACGCCGCAACGTGGTGGGGGTGCTGCGCGGCCTGGCCAGGGAGGCCGGCCGCCGGCACATGACGCTCGGCCTGGAGATCTGCAACCGCTACGAGACCAACGTCATCAACACCGCGCACGACGCGCTCGTGCTCGCCGACGACATCGGCGAGGACAACGTGCTCATCCACCTCGACACCTACCACATGAACATCGAGGAGGACGACTTCGTCCGGCCCGTGCACGAGGTGGGCGACCGGCTCGGCTACGTCCACGTCGGCGAGAACCACCGGGGCTACCTCGGCTCGGGGCACCTGGACTTCACCTCGTTCTTCCACGCGCTTGCCGACATCGGCTACGGTGGGCCGATCACCTTCGAATCCTTCTCCTCGGCGGTCGTGATGCGCGGACTGTCCAACGACCTGGCCATCTGGCGCGATCTCTGGTCGGACGGCGAGGACCTGGCGCGTCACGCCCACGCCTTCATCACCGACCAGCTCCACACGAGCCGCTCGCGATGACGGCTCTCGACGATCTGGCGGAGCGGGCCCGCTCCCTCGTCAGGGACGGGCACCGCGCGCTGCTCGGCATCGCGGGAAGCCCGGGGTCGGGCAAGACCACGCTCGCCGAGAACCTGGTCGCGCTGCTGCGGCAGGCCCCTCCGGCCGGTCTGCCGCCGCAGGAGTGGGTGGCCTACGTGCCGATGGACGGATTCCACCTGGCCGACGTCGAGCTCGACCGGCTCGGACGGCGCGACCGCAAGGGAGCGCCCGACACCTTCGACGCCGCCGGCTACGCGGCGCTGCTCGCCCGGCTGAGGGACGACGAGGACGACGTGGTCTACGCGCCCGCGTTCGAACGCGACCTGGAGCAGCCGATCGCCGGCAGCATCCCGGTCGCGCGCGCGGCCAGGCTGGTCGTCACCGAGGGCAACTACCTGCTGGTCGACCAGGGTGACTGGGCGCGCGTGCGGCCCCGGCTGCACGAGGTCTGGTTCTGCGACCTCGACCCGGACGAGCGGGTGCGCCGCCTGGTGGCCCGCCACGAGCGGTTCGGCAAGGCCCACGACGCCGCCGTGGCCTGGGTGCTGGGCACCGACCAGCGCAACGCCGACCTCGTCGCCACCACCCGGGGTCGCGCCGACCTGGTCGTCCCCGCCACCGTCCTGCGCACGATCGGAGACCCCGAGCAGGCACTGATCGACTGACGGCAAAGGCACCGACCTGCCGCGACCCCCGACCCGCCACGACCGGCCACGATCGGCCCCGGGTGGCCCGAGGCGGGACGCGGATCGGCCGGGCCGGTGCCGCCGGTCGTCAGACCAAATGCCTAGGACCCCTGCCCGATGTGCCGGACCCCGCCCCACCCATACGTTTCCGGCATGAAAGCGACCCTTGACCCCGCTCCTCCCGTCAGTGTGGTGTCCAGCGCGTACCGGTCCCTCAGCTTCGGCCTGGTCGCGCTCGTCATGCTTGTGGCGTTCGAGGCGATGGCGGTGGCCACCGCCATGCCCGTCGTCGCCCGCGAGCTCGACGGCATGCACCTGTACAACCTCGCCTTCAGCGCCACCCTGGCCGCCAGCGTGATCGCGACCGTTCTCGGCGGCCGGTGGAGCGATGTGAAAGGGCCGTTGCCGCCCATCGCCGTCGGCGTGGTCACCTTTGTCGGCGGGCTGCTGATCGCCGGGTTCGCACCCACCATGGAGGTGTTCGTCGGGGGCCGCTTCATCCAGGGCCTCGGCGCCGGCCTGATCCAGGTCTCCCTCTACGTCCTGGTCGCCAGGGCCTACCCGCAGGCGATGCATCCCAAGGTGTTCGCGTTGTTCTCGGCCGCGTGGGTCGTCCCCTCGATGGTCGGCCCCGCGATCGCGGGCCTGGTCGTGGAGAACGTCGACTGGCGCTGGGTCTTCCTCGGCGTGGCCCTGATCGTGGTCCCGTCCGCCCTGGTGCTCTGGCGCGGTACGGCGGGCCTCCGGCTCGACACCGGCACCGCCGAGCCCGCCCCCGGCCTGGGCGGCAAGCTCGTCTGGGCGACCCTGACGGCCGTGGCCGCCGCCCTGATCCAGTACGGCAGCGCGCTGGCCCTCGGCGGCGTCCCGCTGCTGGTCGCCGGTGTGGTCCTGCTGGCCGTGGCGCTGCCCAGGCTGCTGCTGCCCGGCTCCCTCAGGTCCGCCCCCGGCCTGCCGACCGCCCCCGTGCTGCGCGGCCTGGCCTTCGGCTCGCTGACCGCCGCCCAGGTGCTGATCCCGCTCATGCTCATCAACGAGCGCGGCATGTCGCCGATCGGCGCCGGCGTCGTCCTGACCGTCGGCGCGCTCGGCTGGTCCACCGGATCGTGGATCAAGGGCCGCGGCACCGTCGGCAACCTGGCCGCCCTGCGCGGCGGCGCCCTGATGATCGCCCTCGGCATCGCGCTGATCGCGCTCGTCCTGGTCGAGGCCGTGCCCATCGCGCTCGCCTACGTCGCCATGGCGATCTCCGGCCTGGGCATCGGCGCCCTGCACCCGACGGTCTCGGTGCTGGTGCTGGAGAGGTCCAAGCCGGGCGAGGAGGGCCAGAACACCGCGGCCGTCGGCGTCGGCGAGTCCGTCTTCACCGTCGTGGCCGTCGCGGTCACCGGCGCCCTGTTCACCGCCAGCGGCGAGCACTACGTCGTCGGGTTCGCCTTCGCCTTCGCGCTCGCCGTCCTGGCCGCCGTGATCGCGCCCCGTTTGGCGCAGCCGGTTCCTCCGGGCACCATGGAAGGAGTCCGTTCTTAGGGGGAAACATGCCGCGAGTGCGCGAGCTGGAGGTCTTCCGGTTGGTCCTGCCGTACGGCAGGCGACCGGAAACCCTGCTCGTCCGGCTCACCGACCACGGGGGGATGAGCGGATGGGGCGAGATCGTCTCGCCCGAGCCGAAGCTGTGGGGCGCCCTGGAGGAGGGGCTGGCCGCACAGCTCATCGGCGTCGACTGGGAGCACCCCGACCAGGTGCCGGGCGGGGGCAGCGCGGTCGACATGGCGCTGTGGGACCTGTGGACCAAGATGCGCGGCGTGCCCCTGTCCCACGCGCTCGGCGGGGGCGGCACCTCACTCATGGCGACGGTCAGGCTGGGGCTCGACCCGTCCACCGAGAGCCTCGTCGCCCGGGTCAACCAGCAGATCTGCGGCGGCTACGCGCACGTGACGCTGGACGTGCGACCCGGGTGGGACATCGAGCCCGTGCGTGCCGTACGGCAGACCTATCCCGCCCTGAGCCTCGCCGTCGACTGCGGCGGCGCGTACACCTCCTCCGAGCAGCTGGCCGCGCTCGACGAGTACGGCCTGGAGGTGATCGAGCGGCCGTTCCCCGTCGACGACCCCTACGCCCACGCCGACCTGCAGGACAGGGTGCGCGCCTCGGTCGCGGTCGAGCCGCGCTCGACCGCCGAGCTCGACGACTACCTGACGCTGCGCGCGGCGAAGGTGCTGCTGCTGAGGCCGGCGGCGCTGCGGTCGCTGAGCGACGCCCGCAGGGCGCACGACCGCGCCGCGGCCGCCGGGTGGGACATCCAGTGCGCCGGAGGCCAGGGTGCGGGGCTGGCGCGGGCCGCGGCGGTCGCGGTGGCCAGCCTGCCGGGATGCACGCTGCCGTGCGACGTGACCCAGCCGCCGCGCAACGCGCAGATCGTGACACCGGCGGTCGGGGCGTCGGGCGGGGTGGTGGCGGTGCCGCTGACCCAGCCGGGCCTCGGGCACTCGATCGACGAGGAACGCGTGCGGCGGCTGGCGAAGGACTCCTTCCGCGCCTGACGGCTACACGCGGACGATCATCTTGCCGGTGTTCTCGCCGCGCAGCATTCCCAGGAACGCCTCGGGCGCGTTCTCGAGGCCGTCGACGACCGTCTCCTGGTAGGAGATCCTGCCCTCGCGCAGCCACCCGCCGATCTCCGTCACCATGTCGGACATCCGGTTCATGTGGTCGCTCACGATGAATCCGCGCAGCGTCAGCCGCTTGCCGATCGCCAGGGCCAGGTTGCGCGGGGCGGCGGGCGGCTCGGTGGTGTTGTAGGCCGCGATCGCCCCGCACATGGCCACCCTGCCGAAGGTCCGCAGCGATCCGATGGCGGCCTCCAGGTGGTCCGCGCCCACGTTGTCGAAGTACACGTCGATCCCGTCCGGCGCGGCCGCCCTGAGCTGCTCGGCCACCGGTGCCTGCCGGTAGTCGAACGCCGCGTCGAACCCAATGTCGCGCAGGTAGGCGACCTTCTCGGCCGATCCGGCGCTGCCGATCACCCGGGAGGCACCCTTGAGCTTGGCGATCTGCCCGGCGATGCCGCCGACCGCCCCCGCCGCGCCCGAGACGAACACCGCCTCGCCCTCCTTGAAGGAGGCCACGTCGAGCAGCCCCACGTAGGCGGTCAGCGCCGTCATGCCGAGCACGGACAGGAACGCCGAGTTCGGCAGCCCCTCGACGGGTGCCACCTTCCTGGCGCGGGCGCCGTCGAGCACGGCCTCGTCGCGCCAGCCGAGCCCGTGCAGGACCAGGTCGCCGGGGGCGAAGCCGGGCGCGCGCGACTCGACGACCTCGCCGACCGCGCCGCCGTCGAGCGGCCGGCCGAGCTCGAACGGCGGGACGTACGACTCGACGTCGTTCATCCGCCCCCGCATGTAGGGGTCCACGGACATGAACTGGTTGCGGACCCTGATCTGGCCCTCCTCCAGCGCCTGGGCGGGAGCCTCTTCGAGCGCGAAGTTGCCGGTGGTCGGCCAGCCGGACGGCCGCGAGGCCAGGACGAACTGACGAGGCATGGTTGATCCCCCTAAATAGTTGAGATGCATCAACTATACTCAACGGCATGAGCGTGACACGGGAGGTCGTGGCCCTGATGGCCGAGGTGGCGGCCAGGTACAACGAGGCCTACGAGCAGGCGGCCGCCGACCGGCAGCTGACCGCGCTCCAGGCCAAGGCGCTGGTCCTGCTGTCACGCGAGCCGCTGCCCATGCGCCGCATGGCGGAGCTGTTCCGGTGCGACCCGTCCAACGTGACGGGCATCGTCGACCGGCTGGAGCGGCGCGGGCTGGCCGGACGGGTGGCGAGCCCGGCCGATCGCCGGGTGAAGAACGTCGCGCTGACCGAGGAGGGCAGGCGCGTGGTCGACGAGCTCAGCGGCACCCTCGGGTTCGCCGCCGAGCCGCTGGCCACGCTGACCGAGGCCGAGCGCGTCCAGCTGCGGGACCTGCTGCTGCGGACGCTCGGCCGCCACTCATGAGAAACGTCCACGTCTCTCATCACTAGGGCGCCGCGCAGCCGTCCGTGATGCCCTTGGGGGCGGCGACGTCGCGGGGCTTCGGCGTGGGCGTGCCGGACGGCCTGGCCGCGGGCGTGCCCGACGGCGTCCCCGATGGCGTGGCTGTGGGGGTGGCGGACTGGTCGGCCGTGGCGGCGCTGGGCCGGGGCCTGACCGAGTCGCGCAGCGCCTTGGCGGTCACCGCGCGGATCTTCACCCAGTCGGGGTAGCCGGTGTTGATCAGCGGCGGGACGAACTGCACGCTGGTCACCCTGGCGCTCTTCACCTTCAGCGCGAGCGGCACCAGGTGCTCCAGCACCGGACGGGGGATGTCGGTCCGCACCAGCTGCTTCGTCGCCGCGGCGATGCCGTTGAACCTCAGCAGCACCGTGGCCGGGTCGGCCTGGGTGAGCAGGGCGCCCATCACGCAGCGCTGCCTGCGCATCCGGGTGAAGTCGTCGCTGAAGGTGCGCGAGCGGGCGTACCACATGGCGTCGGCGCCCTTGAGCCGGCGCGTTCCCGCCTTGACCAGGCCCTCGTTGTACTTGCCGAAGACGACGTCCTGCTCGACGGTGAGCTCGATGCCGCCGATCGCGTCGATCAGCCGGGCGAAGCCCCACATGTTGACCAACGCGTACCAGTCGATCTTGAGGCCGAGGGTGTAGCCGATGGTCTCCTTCAGCACGTGCGGGCCCTGCCGCTTCTTGCCGCCGAAGATCTCCGGGTGCGCGTCGGCGTACTCCCAGACGCTGTTGAGCAGGTCACTGCGCCCGCCGTTCGCGTCGGGCGGCAGGCTGAACCCCTGGGGGAAGCGTTCGGCCATCGGGGTGCCGGGAGGGAAGCGGACGTCCTCCAGGTTGCGCGGCAGGCTGAACAGCACGGTGTTGCCCGACTTCACGTCGATGCTGGCCACGTGCATGCTGTCGGTCCGCACGCCGATCCTGTTGTCGTCGGCGTCGCCGCCGAGCAGCAGGACATTGACCCGTGTCCGGTCCGCCCACGGGTCCTTCGGCGCCTGCTCGGCCGCCTGCGGCTCGGTGGGGGTGTCGAAGACGCTGTTGAGCGTCTGCTGGTAGACCCACACGTACTGCGCCGCGAGCCCGAACGGCAGGACCATCCCGACGGCCAGCAGTCCCGCGAGCGTGCCGCTGAGGATCTGCCCCGTCTGGGGCAGCCTGCCGGGAGCCAGCACCAGGTAGGAGTGGAGGATCAGGGCGAACCAGCCCAGGCCCAGCGCCACGACGGCGATGATGACCACGGTCAGCAGCGAGTCGGAGGTCAGCGCGCCCGCCAGCGCGCCCACCAGGTCGCCGTCGGCCGTCAGCACCAGCCACAGCAGGCCGAGCAGCAGCACGGCGTAGCCGATCAGCAGGGCCAGCCCGGTCCTGCGCCGGCCCGCCCGCAGGTGGGCGGCCCCCGGGGCGATCGCTGAGAGCAGCGTCCAGCCCACGACAGCGCCCGAACCGGCAGGTTTCGTCCTGTGCCCCACGCGTTACCCGCTTCCCCGTGCGCTCCGTCCTAGGCCGACGGGAGCCTACGGACTTGTACGAAATATCTACCTATGCGGGGGTGAACATCCAGCAAACCCTGCAGACCAATATCATTCGGTCCATGCCCTGGCAGGCGGATTCGCCACCCTGATATTGAATCGCCCCGAACGCCGGAACGAGTTCACGAGGACCATGCGTAGGGAAATGATCGAAGCTTTTGACCGTTGCGATGCCGACGACCCGATGCGCGCCGCCCGGCCCGCTTCACCGTGAAGGCGAGCGAGGCGGATGTGCCGTTCTGGCCGGAAAATCCCTAGGGTGACTAGCGTGTACGAGACAACGGTCCTGAAGCTCCCCACCGACTTCGAGGGCGAGGTCGTGGCGACCCTCCTGGCCAGGACGGCCGGCTCGCGCCGCGCGGTCCTCTACCTCCATGGCTTCACCGACTACTTCTTCCAGGACCACCTGGCCGACTTCTACCTCGACCAGGGCTTCGACTTCTACGCCCTCGACCTGCGCAAGTACGGCAGGTCGCTGCTCCCGCACCAGACCAGGGGGCTGATCAGGAGCGTCACCGACTACTTCCCCGAGATCGACCAGGCGGTGCGGATCATCCGCGAGGGCCACGACCAGCTCGTCGTCAACGCCCACTCCACCGGCGGCCTGGTCGCCGCGCTGTGGGCCGACAGGGTGCGCGGCCGGGGCCTGTTCGACGCGCTGGTGCTCAACAGCCCGTTCTTCGACCTCAACGTGCCCTATCCGCTGCGGCTGGCCGCCGACCTGCTGAAGACGCCGCTGTCCTACACCACGCGGCCGCTGCCGCTCGGCCTCAGCACCGCCTACGGCAAGAGCATCCACCGCGACCACGGCGGCGAATGGGACTTCGACCTGCAGCTCAAACCCCTCGGCGGGTTCGACGTGCACGCCACGTGGCTCGCCGCGATCCGCAGGGCGCAGCGCCGCCTGCACGGGGGGCTCGCCGTCGACGTCCCCGTGCTGGTGATGGCCGCCTCGACCGGCCTGCGCGTGCGCGACTTCGTGCCCGAGGCGCGCTCGGCCGACGTGGTGCTCGACCCGCGGCAGATCGCCCGCTGGTCCACCTCGCTCGGCCCGCACGTCACCTGCGTACGCGTCCAGGACGGCATCCACGACCTCGTGCTGTCGGCCGAGCCCGTGCGCAAGCAGGTCTTCGACCAGATCGAGCGATGGCAGCGCGCCTACCTCTGAACCACCGGAACAGGCCCGGCGCGACGGGAGGCCCCGGCCACCGGGGACAGCGCGCTCACCAGGCGAGCGCCGGCCACCGGAGAGGCCTCACTCACCAGGGGAAGGCGAACAGGCCGTAGTAGGCGGCGGCCACCAGCAGCAGGCCCGTGCCGCCGAGCACGCCCGCGATGGCCACGTGCTGCCACCTGCTCGGCCGCATGCCCTCGCGCAGGCCCGACACCACCGCCGCCACGGCCGTCACCTCCTGCAGCAGCATGAGGACGGCCAGCACCCGCACGACCAGCCAACCGGCGAGCACGGCGGGCCACGCGCCCGCCTGATTGATCGAGAACATCACCAGCAGCGTGATGAAGGCCAGCACCGCGGCCAGCAGACCGACGCCCGTCCAGGCCATCCGGCGCAGCCGGCGCCGGATCGGCGGCCACAGCCTGGCGTTGGTCTCCTCCAGCGTGGTGTGGCGGCCGCGCAGCCGTACGAACATCACCGCGACGGGACCGGCGACGTAGCCGACGGCCGCCAGGCAGATCGTCAGCCCGAGCATCGCCCCGCCGGCGTACCAGGGCGCGGCGGGCACGTCGCTGGCCGCGAAACGCTGCACCGGGGTGGCGCCCGCCAGGCGCAGCGGGGGCTCGGCGGTGCGGGGCAGGCCGAGGATCCAGTTGCCGAGCGTGTCGAGGTAGCCGGGGGTGAACGGGCCGCCGCTGATGCGCATCGCGTGGTCCGCCCTGGCCAGGTAGCGGATCGTGTACCTGGCGTTGCCGGCCTTCGCCAAGCCCTTGATCAGCGCCTCGGTGCTCTCCACGAACGGGATGGACGGGTCGGCCGTGCCGTACAGGGCCAGGACCGGTTGGCTGATCCGCTCCAGCGCCGGCGTCGCGTCGTAGCGCAGGAAGTCGAAGCCCACCCCGCCCATCGCCCTGGTCAGCAGGTCGCGCGCGCCGATCGGGGCGTGCAGGCGCAGCAACTGCTCGTTCAGCGCCCACGCGACCTGGCGCAGCGGCGAGACGTTCGGCGAGGAGACCAGCACGACGAAGCCCACGTCGGTGCTCTTGGCCGCGGCGATCGGCACCACCCAGCCGCCCTCGCTGACGCCCCACACGCCGGTGCGCAGCGGATCGACGTCGGGCCTGGCGCGCAGGTGCGCCACCATGCGCAGCACGTCGTCGGCGAGCAGGCCGAAGTCCCTGCTGCGGAAGTTGTAGCCGACCTCGCGCTTGTCGTAGGCGAGCGTCACCACGCCCGCCCTGGCGAGGAACTCGGCCTGGGGCGTGAACTCCTCCCTCGACCCGTTGCCCGAACCCGACACGAACACCATCGCCGGATGCCTGCCCGGCGCCAGCGGCGCCCTGATCGTGCCGTGCAGCCACTGGCCCTCGGCGGGGATGGAGAAGCGCTCGGTGCGGAACGTGCCGGTGGCCGCCACGGGCCGCCGCTCGGCCGCCGGCTGCGGCGGCAGCGACTGGAAGACCGGGTCGGCGGCCAGGGGCGGGGGGTCGAAGGCAGGGGGTAGCGCGTAGCCGACCGTGGCGAGGGCCATCAGCACCAAGCCGACCGCCACGCTCAATGTGCCTCGGCCGTTGCGCATCGGCCTCTCCATGTGAGTTGGTCTGCCCGCTGATCTTTCAGCCTACTCCCGGGGGGTGGAGTGATGCTCTGGATGTCGTTGAGACTGCTTTTGTCGGTGGGAACTGTTAGCTTCCTGCGACATGCGCCTCCTGCACACCTCCGACTGGCACCTCGGCAGGTCCTTCCACCGCGAGAGCCTCATCGAGGCGCAGGCGGCGTTCGTCGACCACCTGGTCGAGACCGTGCGCGCGGAGAAGGTCGACGTCGTCGCGGTCTCCGGCGACGTCTACGACCGGGCGCTGCCGCCCGTCGACGCCGTGGCGCTCTGCAACGAGGCGCTGCGCCGGCTCGTCGCGGCGGGCGCCCGAGTCGTCATGATCAGCGGCAACCACGACTCGGCCCGCCGTCTCGGCTTCGGCGCCGATCTCATCGACGCGGCGGGCGTCCACCTGCGTACCGACCCCGCGCGCGCGTGGCAGCCCGTGGTCGTCGGCGACGTCGCCCTCTACGGCATCCCCTACCTGGAGCCCGAGCTGGTGCGCGGCCCGTGGCAGCTGGCCGAGCGCAGCCACACCGCGGCCCTGTCCCACGCGATGGGGCTGATCAGGGCCGACGCCGTACGGCACCGCCACTCCGTGGTGCTCGCCCACGCCTTCGTGGCCGGCGGCACGGCCAGCGACAGCGAGCGCGACATCAGCGTCGGTGGCGTCGCCCACGTGCCGCTCGCCGCCTTCGACGGGGTCGACTATGTCGCGCTCGGCCACCTGCACGGCCGCCAGCGGATGGCCGACCACGTCCGCTACTCCGGCTCGCCGCTGGCCTACTCCTTCTCCGAGACCGACCACGTGAAGGGCTCGTGGCTGGTGACGGTCGGCTCACCCGGCGCCGACTTCGTGCCCGCGCCCGTGCCCCGCCCCGTCGGCAGGCTGCGCGGCACGCTCGACGACCTGCTGGCCGACCCCGCGCTCGCCGCGCGCGAGGGCCACTGGCTCCACGTCACCCTGACCGACGCGGTGCGCCCCAGGTCGGCGATGGACCGGCTGCGCGCCCGTTTCCCGCACACGCTCGCCCTAGCCTTCGACCCGCAGGGCGCCGCCCCCGCCCGCCGCCCCGTACGGCTGGCCGGGCGCCCGGAGGTCGAGGTGGCACTCGACTTCGTGCGCGAGGTCAGAGGCGAGCCCGCCGACCCCCTGGAGGAGCGGCTGCTGCGCGAGGCCGTCGAGGCGTCGAGGATCAAGGAGGTCATGGTCTAGATGCGGCCGCACCGGCTGACCCTCACCGCTTTCGGGTCCTTCCCCGGCACCGAGACGGTCGACTTCGACACCCTGTCGGAGGCGGGGCTGTTCCTCGTCCACGGGCCCACGGGCGCGGGCAAGACCACGCTGCTCGACGCGCTCTGCTTCGCCCTCTACGGCGTGGTGCCGGGGCAGCGCAACAGCGCGCGCAGCCTGCGCTGTGACCACGCGCCGCCGTCGGTGGGGCCTTCGGTGACGCTCGAGGTGACGCTGCGGGGGCGGCTGCTGCGCATCCAGCGCTCGCCCGCCTGGACGCGACCCAAGCTGCGCGGCACCGGCGTCACCGAGGAGAAGGCGAAGGTCATCGTCTCCGAGCACGTCCGCGAGGAGGGCTGGCAGGGGCTGACCACCCGCGCCGACGAGGCGGGCGACCTGGTGGGCGGGCTGCTCGGGATGAACGCCGACCAGTTCTGCCAGGTCGCGATGCTGCCGCAGGGCGACTTCGCGCGCTTCCTGCGGGCCGACGGGGAGGAACGGCGGCGGCTGCTGGAGCGGCTGTTCACGGTGAAGGTGTTCACCGCGGCGGAGACGTGGCTGGCCGAACGGCGCAAGCAGACCTGGCGGGAGTCGCAGGAGGGGCGGCAGGAGGTCGAATACGCGGTCAAGCGACTGGAGGAGGCGGCGGGCGACGTCCTCGAGGCCGCCTCGTCCCGACCCGACGGCCTTACCTGCGCTGCGGACGGCGACGGCCTGGTCTCCGCTCCTGGCACGGGCACGGGCGGCGACGGTTCGGTCTCCGCTCCTGGGGTCGTCGGCGCCGGTGGTGACGGTTCCGGCTCCGCGCCTGGCGCCATGGGGCGGGTCGTTGACGGCAGGGGTTCCGTTCCTGGCGGCGTGGGTCCCGGTGGCGAAGGGCTCGACCCTGGCTCGCATGTTCCCGCTCCCCGAGCCGCCCGCGGCGCCGCGGTGCGCGCCGTGTCGCCGGGCGCCGTGCCCGCTCCCCGTAGCGGCGCCGACGACCCTCCGACGGCGGAGAGCGACCCGCTGGCGTGGTCCGGCCTGTTGCGCGCGGCGGCCGCGGCGGTGGTGAACCGTGCCACCCAGGCGTGCGAGGCAGGGGAGGCGGCCCTGCGGGAGCACCGCGAGAGGTTCGAGCGGGCGAGCGCGCTGGCCGACCGGCAGCGCCGTCACGCCGAGGCGCTGGCCCAGCGCCGGACGCTCGACGAACGCGCGGAGGAGCGCTCCGACCTGCTCACGGTCCTCGACGAGGCGGCACGCGCCGACCGCGTGCTGCCGCTGATCAACGCCGCCCGCCAGCGCGCCGCCGCCGCGAGCAAGGCTCGGCACCTCGCCACCGACGCGATAGCCCGCGCCACCCCCTTCCTCGACACCCGGGCGCACCTCGCCCCCACGACCCCACCCCCGGGCAGCCGCCCAGCCGTTGATCCGCTCACCTCTTCCGGCGCGCTTCATGGGACAGGCCGGGAAGCGTTCGACGATGGTGGGCGACCCGGCGGCCCACACCTGGACGAACCTGGAGCCGACGCGCACAGGCCCGGCCGTTCCCCAGGCCGACCGGACGCCTACGCGCTCGGGGACGTGGGATTCCCTGGTCGGCCTGGAGCCGGCTCGCCCGGATTCGCGGTTGCTCCGGGCGTGCTGGCAGAGCTCGAGCGGGAACGGCTGGGCGAGATCACCAGGGTCTCCGAACTGCTCGCCGACGAGAGCAGGCTCGTCCAGCTCCGGCACGAGCTGCGCGCCGGCGAGCAGGAGATCGTGGCGCTGTCCACCAAGGAGCGCGCAGCCGCCGCCCGCCTGGAAGAACTCCCTGGCCTGGTGAAGGCGGCCGATGACGCCGCGGCCAAGGCCAGGCTCGACGCGGCGATGATCCCCGGCGCAGAGGCCGCCAGGTCCGGCGCCGTCACACGCCTCGAGGCGATCGAACGCCGCGACTACCTGCTGGCCGACGTCGCCGCCGCCCGGACGGCCCTGGCCGCCCGCCTCCGCGACCCGGCCCTCGCGTATGCGCTCACCGACCTGCTGACCCACTTGACGGGCCCAGCCGAAGCCGGCCCGGGCGATCTGCCTCTGGCTGACCCGGAGGCGGGCCGGATCGGCCCCGGTAGGACCGGTGGGGCCGGTGGCGAGGCGGCGACCCGGCCGGTCATCGACGAGTTGGTGGCCTGGCTGACGGATCCGGCCGGAGCCGAGCACGACATCCGCCGGCGGGATCTCGCGCTCGGCGATGCGCTCGCGAACCTGGCGGACCACCTGGCCGACTCCGGCGACACCAGCGTGGCCGCGGCAGCGACGGGTCTTTCCCGGCAGGAAGCGCCGTGGCGGAGCGTCACGGCGTGGGGGCGGCCGGCCGAACGCGCGATGCGCGACCAGGTCGCCGCTCTCGAAGGGTTGCGCGCCGACGAGGCCAGGCTCGCCGATCTCGACGAACGGCTCGCCGTACTGACCGGAGAGCTTGGCACGCTCGCCGAACGTGAAGCCGCGGGCCGGGCCGCCGTGGACGAGCTTCCCGCCGCGCTTCACGACATGGCGGCGCGGCTGGCCGAGGCGCGTGCCGCCGCCGGCCGACTGCCGTCGGCGGCGGCCGTCCGGGATACGGCGGCGTCCCGGCTCGCGGCGGCCGGGCGGCGGCAGGAGCTGGAAGGCGACCTGGAGGCCGCACGCGCCGCCCACGGCATGGCGGTCGAGCTCGCACAGGACCTCCGCGACCGGTTGCAGGAGGTACGGCAGGCCCGCATCGACGGGATGGCGGCCGAACTGGCGGCCGAGCTGGCCGACGGGCACCCGTGCGCGGTGTGTGGTTCGGCCGAGCACCCCGCGCCCGCCGCCCCCGCCGGGATCGCCTATGCCGCAGATGACGAGATCGAGGCGCAGGCCGCCTATGACGCCGCGCTCGCCGAGCGGCAGGCGTCCGACGGGCTGCTGTCCTCGCTCATCTCGCGGCTGGACGAACTGGCCGAGGCCCCCGCCCCCGAGGAGGCGGAGGCGGAACTGGCCGCCGCTGAGGGCGAGATGGCGGTGCTGGCGGCGCTGGCCGGGGAGGAGTCCGCGTGCGAGCGCGCCGTGCTGGCGCTGGAGTCGGAGCTGGACCAGGCTCGTGACCAGCTCCACGAGACGGAGCGGCGGCTGACGGAGGCGCGGGCGGAGGTGTCGGCGCTGACGGGGGAGCGGGAGCGCATCCACGCTCGCCTGGAAGCAGCGCGGGGCGCCGACGCTGGTCTGGGAGCGCGCAGGCGGCGGCTCGGCGACGAGATCCGCCTGCTGACCGAGCTGACCAGAACCGCCGAACGGGTGGAGGAGATCACCGCCCGGCTCGACGACGCCCTCGACACCCTCGCCCGGCTCCTTGCCCCGGTCTCGGTCCCCGCCGCGGCTTCGGTCGATTCCAGGGCGGATGACAGCGGATGCAACGGCTCCGGCACCGGACACCCCGGCACCGGACACCCCGGCGCCGAGCACTCCGGCACCGAGCACCCCGGCGCAGGGCACTTCGGCGCCGAGCACTCCGGCGCAGTGCATCCCGGCTCTGGGCACTTCGGCGCCGAGCACTCCGGCGCAGGGCACTCCGGCACCGAGCACCCCGGCGCAGGGCATCCTGGCTCTGGGCATTACGGCACCGAGCACTCCGGCACGGGGCATTCCGGCGCTGGGCACTCCGGTGGCATCACGGGCGGTGGCGTCGCGGGTAATCCGCCCTCTTCCGTCGCCGCCGGAGCAGCCCTGTCCTCGCCTGACTGGTCGAGGCCCGATGGTGGTGACGGGGCGGTTGAGCGGCAGCCCGAGGTCCCGGCCCGCCAGGCGGATCCGCGGACCTGGGCGGCCCGGGTCACCAGAGCGTGGGCCGCCGCCGAGCTCGACGCGGCCGACCGGGAGATGGCCAGGCTGAGGTCGGCCGCCGCCGCGCATCCCAGGCTGGCCTCCAGGGCGGCCGAGCTGGCCGCCGAACACGCCGGCACCGCCGACACCTTCCGCGAGCTCGGCCTGCGGCTGGCCGCCTGCCGTACCAGGTGCGAGGAGCTCGAAGCCGAGACCGTACGGCTGGCGTCCCGCATCGACGCCGCCAGGGGCGCCGACCCGACGCTCACCGCCAGGCTCGAACGGCTGCGGGAGGAGGCGCAGCTCCTGCGCGAGGCCCACGAGGCCACGCAGGCCGCCGAAGCCGCCGCGGTCGAGCACCGCAAGGCCGTCGAGGCGGCGAAGCAGGCGGCCGTGGCCGCGGGGTTCGCGGACGTGGAGGACGTGCTGCCTGCCGTACGCACCTCTGAAGAGAGGGAGCGGAAGGCCAAACGGCTCCGCGAGCTCGACGCCGCGCACGCGGCGGTGACGCGCGCGCTGGCCGACCCCGAGCTGCTGGCCGCCGCGGCGGAGCCGGTGCCTGACCTGGCGGCGATGGCGACCGCGAGGGAGGAGGCCGAACGGGCGCACACCGCGCTCGCCTCGGCGCGTGACCGGGCGGAGCGGCGCGTGCGCAGGCTGGCCGAGCTGCACGAAGAGCTGGTCGCCTGCCTCGACCGCTGGCAGCCCGCGGCCGACCGGCATCGGCTGGCCGAACGGCTGGCGGCGCTGGCCAACGGCACCTCGGGCGACAACCAGTGGAGTATGAGCCTGTCGTCATACGTGCTGGGCGAGCGGCTCAGGCAGGTCGTCGACGCCGCCAACGAGCGCCTCGACCACATGTCGGACGGCCGCTACCAGCTCCAGCACGACCTGCGCAAGACGGCGGGCGCGCGTGGACGGGCGGGCGGCGGGCTCGGGTTGCGGGTGCTCGACGCGTGGACGGGCGTCGACCGCGACCCGGCGACGCTGTCGGGAGGGGAGAGCTTCATCACCTCGCTGGCGCTGGCGCTGGGCCTGGCCGACGTGGTGAGCGCGGAGGCGGGCGGCGCGGAGATCGGGATGCTGTTCGTGGACGAGGGGTTCGGCACGCTCGACGAGGACACGCTCGACGGGGTGCTCGACATCCTCGACGGGTTGCGCGACGGCGGGAGGGCGGTCGGCATCGTCAGCCACGTGGGGGAGCTGCGCACCAGGATTCCGGCGCAGCTCAAGGTCACCAAGGCGCGGGCGGGATCGACGCTGTCGGTCACGGCTCCCTAGTCAAGGCACGGGCCCGGATCGACACTGTCGGTCACGGTCCCCTGGCCGAGGCGCGGGCCCGGATCGACGCTGTCGGTCACGGTGGCTTGGCGCCGGTGTGGCCCGGCCGTGCGGCCGTGTCCCAGAGGCCGCCGCACCCGGACACGACCGCGGCGATCCCGGCGTTGACGGTGGAGGCGCGGCTGCCCGGTGCCCTCGCCTGACAGGATGGGCGCATGGTGAGCATCGGGCAGGTGGTTCTCGGCGTCACGGAGATGCCACGGGCGGTACGGTTCTGGACACAGGCGTTGCACTACATCCCGAGGGCTGGAGCGGTCACGGACCGATGGACGATCCTCGATCCGGTGAACGGCCTGGGCGTCCCCGTCGCGCTGGGGCTCAGCTCGTCGCCGGTGGAGCCGGTCCCCCGTATCCACCTGGACCTGTTCGCGGAGACGACGCAGGAGCAGCAGCAGGAGATCGAGCGGCTCGTCGCGCTGGGCGCCGAGCGGGTGCAATGGGACCACTACCCGGACGACGCGGACTTCGTCGTGCTCGCCGACCCGGAGGGCAACAGGTTCTGCGTCATCGACCTGAGCCACGGATGAGCACGCCGCCACTGGGCCGACCCGAGCCGCGGGCGGGCATGCCGTCGAACGGATCCGACCCGCAGCCGGGCACGCCGTCGAACGGATCCGAGCCGCAGGCGGGCATGCTGTCGAACGGGCCCGAGCCGCGGGTGGGCAGGCCGCCGCCGACCAGGACCCGCCTCGCCGCCGCCAGCCTCGTCGGCACCGCGATCGAGTTCTACGACTTCTACATCTACGGCACGGCCGCCGCCCTGGTACTCAACACCGCCTTCTTCCCCGAACTGGACGAACTTGCCGGCACCTTGGCGGCCTTGTCCACCTTCGCCGTGGCGTTCGTGGCACGCCCGCTCGGCTCGGCGATCTTCGGGCATTGGGGCGACCGCATCGGCCGCATGTCCATGCTGGTCGTGTCGCTGCTGCTCATGGGACTGTCGACGGTCGCGATCGGCCTGCTGCCCGGGTACGCGGCCATCGGGGTGGCCGCGCCGGTGCTGCTGGTGCTGCTGCGCTTCACCCAGGGCATCGGCCTGGGCGGCGAGTGGGGCGGCGCCGCGCTGCTGGCCACCGAACACGCGCCGCCGGGCAAGCGCGGCCACTACGCGATGTTCCCGCAGCTCGGACCGCCGGTCGGCTTCATCGCCGCCAACGGGCTCTTCCTCGTCCTCGGCGGTGTGCTGACCGACGAGCAGTTCCTCGGATGGGGCTGGCGGCTGCCGTTCGTGGCGAGTCTGGTGTTGGTGGCGGTCGGCCTCTACGTCCGGGTGAAGATCTCCGAGACGCCGGTCTTCCAGGTGGCGATGGACCAGCGGAGGCTCGCCAGGGTGCCGCTCGCCGGCCTGCTGCGCCACCAGTGGCGCAGGGTACTTCTCGGCGCGGGCACGATGGTGATCACATACACCCTCTTCTACACGGCCACCACGTACGGCCTGGCATACGGCACCGCGACACTGAAGATCCCGCGGACCACGATGCTGGCCCTCACGATGGTCGGCGTGGTGTTCATGGGGATCGGCACGGCCGTCTCCGCGTCGGCCTCCGACCGCATCGGCCGCCGCCGTACGCTCGGCTACGGCACCGCCGCCGCGATCGGGTGGGGGCTGGTGATGTTCCCGCTGATGCAGACGGCCTCCGTGCCGTTGGTCGGGCTGGCGCTCGCGGGCGCGCTGACGCTGATGGGGTTGATCTTCGGGCCGATGGGCGCCTACCTGCCCGAGCTGTTCCGCACCGAGTACCGGTACAGCGGCGCGTCGGTGGCCTACAGCCTGGGCGGTGTCCTCGGCGGCGCGATCCCGCCGTTGGCCGCCACCCAGATGCAGGTCAGCGGGCTGCCGGTGTTCTACGTCGGCGTCTACGTCTCCGCGATGGCCGTTCTGAGCCTGCTGTGCCTGCTCGCCCTGCCGGAGACCGGCACACGGCGGCTCGCCGGAGAATAGCGGTCCGGGGCTGGAGAAACACCCCTCAAAGGGACGGCGGCGCGATGCTCGGGACGACCGGGGAACGGGGAGACGCGACAACGGCCCTGCCACGGCGCGACAAGGCCGTCCGGGGAGCGCGACAAAGCCGGCCAGGCCATGGCACGACAAGGCCGCATGGTGGGGGCGAATCAAGCCATGGCTCAACAAGGTCGCATGGTGGACGTGAGTCACAGCCGGCCAGGGAACAGGAGCGGCAGCTCGCGCGGATGAGCGGCGATCAGCCGGATCTCGTCGTCGGTCAGCGGCCTGCCGGTCATCGCGTTGCACGCTGGACCAGTTCGAACGTCAGCTCCTCCTCCTTCACCTCCACCGCCAGACCGTCCATGACGTGCCGGGAGCCGGCCTTGCCGCCGTACTCACCGGTCAGCACGACCCACGCCCACCGCGCGTGCCAGTCCTCGGGGAACCCTCGGCCGGCGGCACCGCCGTACCGTCACCCGCCCGGTCAGTAGCCGCGGGTGCGGCGGGCGGCGGGACGCGTCCTGCGGGCGATGCCGCGCCCGCGGAACGCGCGCAGGATCTCCGCGCCCAGAATCACTCCCGCGCCGATGCCGACCGCGAGCGACAGTGCCTCGACCAGGTGAAGCAGGCCCGACAGCACGTTGTCGAGGCTCAGCTCCAGCATCCCCCGGTACAGCGCGCTGCCCGGCAGCAGCGGGCCGATCGACGGGATCACCACCACCGCCGACGGCACCCGCACCAGCCGCCCGTACACGCCGCCGAGCAGTCCGACCACCGCTGCCGCGACCGTCGTCGCACCCAGGGCGGGCACGCCGTTGGCGGCCAGCGACACGAACGTCAGCCAGATCAGCCCGCCGCCCAGCGCACCCGGCAGCAGATGGCGGGGCGGCACCAGCAGCGCCACCGCGAACGTCAGGCTCAGCGCCAGCGCGCCGCCCACCTGGGCAGGCGCCAGCGACAGCGGCGCGGACGGCACGCTTTCCACCGTGATCGGCACGCCCAGCCTGACCGCCGCCGTCAGCGTCGTGCTGATGCCGGCGATGACCGCCGCCACGATGAACACCACCTCGCTCAGCCGCGCGGTCGCCGTGACGTACTCGCCCGCGATGCCGTCCTGCACGCAGGCCACCAGCGGCCTGCCGGGCAGCAGCGCGACCACGGCGCCGACCACTGCGGCTCCCGCCTCGACCGGGACGCGCTGCCAGATCAGCAGGACCGGCACCATCGAGCCGAACATCGCGGCCACCGCCGTCTGGAAGAACTCCGCCACGCCCCTGCGCGCCAGCGCCGCGGCCGCCCTGTCGCCGAGCACCGTCGCCACGAACGCCGCCGCCGCCACCGTCGGTCCGCCGCCGATCAGCACCGCCGCAGACGCCGCGATCAACGCCGACGACGTCACCACCGCCCACTCGGGATAGACGCGCACCCGCCTGGTGATCTCCCTCAGCCGTTCCTCGGTCTCGGCCAGCGACAGCTCCCTCGAAGCCACCTCGCCGACGAGGTGATGCACGGCGATCAGCCGGTCGTAGTCGGGCTGACGCCTGCGCACCCGCCGCTCGGCCGTCGCGGGCGGCCTGCCGTCGGACGGGACGTGCGACAGGGTGATCGCGGACAGGTTCACGTCCGCCTCGACCTGGCGCATGCCGTACCTCTCGAGGATCCTGCGCATGGCGCCCGCGACGTTCTCGGTCGCCTCGCCGCTGCCCAGCAACAGCTCGCCGACCCGCAACGCCAGCGCCATGGCACGATGCCCCTCGGCATCGGAAGCGGAATGTGTCATCGCCTGGCGTCATACCCGCAGCCCAGGCCTTGGATCAACCGGCACCCGCCGCTTTCCGCCCGAGGCCCGGCCCCGGCCTCGGCATGAAGGCGACGTGGGCGGGCCTCGGCGCGCAGGTTACGTGGGTGGGGCTCGGCGCGCGGTGAGTGGCCTCCGTCAGGTCGTGGGCTCCAGGGCGCGGGGGCGGCTCACGTAGGCGGCCAGCGCACGTACCCGTTCCGCGTGCTCGTCGTGACCCACGATCACCGGCGGCTCGTTGTACGGCATCGCGTCGGAGCTCCGCCGCAGCTTGATGTACTGCCCGCACGCGTCGATCGCGTACGGCTCCATGTCGTCCTGGAGCGCGCCGATCACCGTGATCCCGTACGTCTCGCCGATCCGGCGGAACAGCGCCACCGCCTCCCTGCGGTGCTCCTTGCCCAGGTTGCGGCCCAGTTCGTCGAGCACCAGGCACAGGTGACCGCCGCCCGAGGACGCGATGGCCGCCGCGCACACCAGCTTGACGGCCTTCTCGTCCATCAGCGCCGTGTTCGCCCTGCGGTTGTACGGCACGAAGCCCTGCCCCTCGCCGCGCCGCCACTTGGGGGTGACCCGCCACTGCCAGCGCTGTTCGGGGTCGGCGGGCGCGGGCGGCACCGGGAACTCCAGGGTCGCGCCGTAACCGCCGTAGGAGGTGTCGAGCTTCTCGAACTCCTCGGCCACCCGGCCCAGCCGCGCCTTGATCGCCGCCGTCAGCGCCGCCCTGTGCACCGCCGTCGACTGCGCGGCCTCCTCGGCGCCCTTGTCCGCCGCCGCGAGGTCTCGCTGCCGGGTCACCACCTGCGACTCGATCTGGCGGCGCTGGTGCTTCTCGTACTCCTCCTGCCCGCGCAGGTAGGAGGCCAGCGACCCGCACACCGCCGCGAACGTGGCCTGCTCCCTGCTGGCCCTGCCCGTGCGCTCGCTCATGAGGAAGCGCAGCTCCTCGGGCACCTCCTCCTCGTCGTCGCCCGGGAAGGTGTCGCGGAAGGCCTGGTCGAGATGGCGTTCGGCGATCCGCCACCACTCCTCCGCGGTGCGCGGACGCTCCTCCTCCTGCAGCGCCGCGATCCAGGCGCGGGCCTCGTCGAGCGCGCCGCCCCACTCCCGGCCCAGCTCGTCGAGCCGCAACCCCTCGCGCTCGGCGGTGAGCTTGGCCGCCGCGTCGCGCGCCTGGGCGCGCTCCGCCTCGTGCCGGCCCCTGCGGCCCTCCAGCCGCTCGATCTCCATGTCGCGGGTACGCGCCCGGAAGTCGAGCGCGGACGCCTGCTGCTCGGCCACCGCCACCGCGGGCGTCAGCTCCTGGAGCGTCTCGGTCAGCTCGGCCAGCTGGGCCCTGCGCTCGGACAGCCGCTGTTCGATCTCGCCGAGCCGCACACCCGCCTGGGCGCCGTCGAGCCGCTGCTGCGCCTCGGCCACCCGTTCCTCGCCCGCCTTGACGGCCTGCGCCGCCTCTTCCTGGGTGTCCTTGGCACGGTTGAGCCGCTGCTCGGCCGCCTTGATGCGGGCCTCCCTGCCCGTGGCGACCCCGTCGAACGCGCCGACCACGCTGACGCCCGCCGAGCTGACCAGCACCGAGCCCGGCAGGTCGCGCAGCGCCTCGGCGGCCACGCCGAGCTGGGCGGCGTCGACGATCACCGCGTGCTCGGTGGGCCAGCCCCGCAGGCCCGTGTGGTCGCGGGCCTGCTCGGCCACGTCGAGGGCGTCGAGCAGGCCGGTCGCGCCGACCCCCGCCGCCGCGAGCGCGGTGAGCTGCGCGGCGGCCGGCCCGCCCTCCGCGTCGTCGAGCGCCGCCTGCGCCGAGGCGACCTCACGGTCGGCCACGCCCAGCGCCTTGAGCGCCTCGTTCAGCCGTCCGCGCGCCTCGGCCAGCTCCCGCTCGGCCGCCGGCACGTCACGCCCGTCGGCCAGGCGGCGCCGCTCCTCCAGCGAGGGGATCATGCCGCGCAGCTCGTCGGCGGAGTTCTCGGCCACCGCCCGGTCGGCTTCCAGCTTGGCGGCCCTGGCCTGCAGCACCGCCAGCTCCTTGCGCGCCTCGGCCACCCTGCGGTCGAGCGTGTCGTCCTTCAGCGTGGCGATCTCGGCCTTGACCGTCGCGATCGCCTCGGTCGCCGTCTCCCCGGCGACCTCCAGGGTCTCGAGCTGGGCGGCGAACGCCTCGTCCCGGTCGGCGGCGTCGGCCAGCCTGCGCGCCTGCCGTCCCCGCCAGCACCGCAACGCCTCGGCGAGCCGCACCCTGGCCTGGTCGCGCCGGTCGAACGCGGCCAGCAGCGCGCTCGACTCCGTCTCGAACTCCGCCAGCCGTTCGACGGCCTGCGCCGCCTTGACCCGCTTGGCGTGCTCGTCGCGGCGGGCCTCCCGCTCCTGCTCCAGCTCGGCGTCGAGGCCGGTCAGCGCGGCGATCGCCTCGAACACCCGCTCGGGGGAGATCTCGTTGAGCGGCTGGGACAGCAGGTTGGTGGCCACCTTGCTGCGCACCGAGGTGGACAGGAACGACACGCAGCGCACGCGGTCGCCGTACAGGACCTTGGTGAGGTCCCGGGCGACCACGTCGCGGCGGCCCGCCGACCTCGGCAGCGCCGACCACACCTCGTCCGCCCTGGCCACCCGCTCGGCCTCCGAGCTCGCGGCGGCCAGGTGGATGCCGTCGCGCCAGCGGATCTCCAGGTGCGGCGCCTCCTGGTTGACCCGCAGCCAGACGGTGATCGGGCCGTTGGCGGTGTCGGGCGCGGGGAAGAGCCCCTCCCCGTCGTCGTCCGGGCCACCCAGCTCGGCCTGGAGGCCGTCCGGCAGCGCGCCGCCGCCCTTGCCGGAGTCCGTACCCGGCACGCCGCCGCCCTTGCCGGAACCCGCGCCAAGCGCGCCGCCGCTCCGCCCGGCGCCCGCGCCCGCTGTGCCGGGCGCGCCGTCACTCCGCGCGGAGGGCGCGCCGTCAATTCGCGCGGAGGGCGCGCCCACGGCGGGTGCGCCGCCGCCCTGTCCGACGCCCGCGCTCACCGCCTCCGACACGCCCTGGGGGGCCGTCTCGGAGGCGCCCGCGCCCGGGAGCGCCGTCCGGGCGGACGGCCCGAAGACGCCGACGATGTAGCCGTGGTCGGCGCTGGCCCACTGCCGTCCTCCGGCCCCGCTGGCCAGCTCGGCGTTGAACAGCAGCTCCGACACCGCCTTCGCCCCGGACGCGAACCGCCACTGCTCGTCACCGAGCAGCGCCGTGATCGACGCGATGAACGACGACTTTCCCGCGCCGTTGGAGTCCTTCGGCCCGGCGCCCGCCACGACGATCAGCGTGCCGGGCACGGTCGGCACCGGATGGGTGGACAGCCGCGAGATGTTGACCGCCTGGACGGCGATCAGCACCCTGTCCCCGACGACGTTCTCCACCAGTGCCACTTACTCGTCCCCCGTCTTCCGCTGTGCTCGAACGGCCGCCGCGAGCGGCGTGTGCGGCCCCGCGGCGAGAATCAGCTCCTCCTGCAGGCGCCGCCGCGCCGCCTGCGTGAGCCGGTGGAACTGCGGGCCCGGCACGTAACCGCCCGCCTCCTCACCGGCCTTGACCTGCGACAGCAACCCGGCATGCCGCAGGGTCCGCAGCGCCGCCTCCAGCTCGCCGATGGGCAGCTGGGTGTGGCGGCGCAGTTCCTCGACGGGCGTGGCGTGCGGTGACAGCCAGGTGTCCTCGGGCAGCAGACCCTCCGCCCGCGGGATCGCCACCGAGTGCACCAGCACCAGCGTCAGAACGGCCCGCTCGCTCTCGCCGAGCGTGCTGCCCGCCCGCGCGGCCACGCCGGCGTCGTAGCCGGAGATCCACCGCTCCCGCAGCTGGATCAGCGTGCGCCCGCGCCTGGCCAGCATCTCGCCGAGGGTACGGCGGAGCGCAGGGTCTCGCAGCGCGGCGAAGCGTGCCTCCTGGACGGGCTCGGCGGCGAACTCGACCGCCATGAACGCGGCCACCAGTTCGGCCCTGCGCCGCTCGTCGAAGGCGTCGAGCAGGTCGTCGAACTCGGCCCGCGCCGCCTCCACCCGGCCACCCAGCAACTCCTGCGCAGGGTCGTCGACGATGTCCGCACGGTCGTCCACATGGTCGGTGCCCGGTCGCGCGGCGGCGCTGTCGTCGCGGGTGGAGCGGCGCGATGTGTCGGCGCCCCCGTGAGGGGAGCCGGGCGGCGCTTCGCCGCTCTCGCGGGCGCGGCCCGCCGGTGCGGTGGCGTCGCCCCCGACGGCGGAGGCGAGCGGCATGCCCTCAACCTGCGCGGGGGCGGCCTGCGGGCCGGTCACGCCGTCCCCGGGGGTGGGCCCGTGCGACGTGGCGACGTCGGAAGGCCCGTGCTGTGTGGCGGCGTCGGACGGTTCGGGCGGTGTGGTGGCGCCGGACGGCCCGTGCGACGTGGTGGCGCCGGACGGCCCGTGCGACGTGGCGACGTCGGACGGCCCGTGCGACGTGGTGGCGTCGGACGGTTCGGGTGGTGTGGCGACGTTGGACGGGCGGTCGCTCGCCGGCGGCGCGGTCGGGTCGTCCATGCCGGGCTCCGCCGGGTCTTTCCGGCCGGTCATGACCGAGGCCGCCGCGGCCACCAGGTCGGCGTCGCGTACCACGGTCAGCGCCGTCCGGTCAGCCTCGGGCAGCCGCCTGACCAGCTCCTTCAACTGCCCGTAGGACTCCACGGGCCAGGTCGCGCACCGCGGCCCGAGCCGGACGAACCCGTCGGCCATCACCACCCACGACGAGTCGTGCAGCCGCCGCAATGCGCCCACCGCCCAGTTGCGCATCAGGTCGTCGGTCCGCCCGATCAGCGCCCGGTACGTGTCGAGCACCAGCTCGACCGGCGCGGTCGCCCCCGGCCACGGGTCGCCGGACAGGTCCACCCAGCAGCATTTCAGGCACGCCGCCAGCACCCGCCTGGTCTCGCCCGACCGCTCGACGGGAATCGGGGCGACCTGGTGCTCCTCCAGCAGCGAAGGCGTCACGCCGTCGGGCCAGACGGGGACGGCCAGGTCGGCCAGCCGTACCATGCCCGCCGGTGTCGCCTCTCCGGAGCCCAGCCGCAGCGGACCCTCCGCCCTGGCACGGGCGTGGGCGAGGGAATCCGTCATGAGGTGCGCTCCAGGAAGCCGTGCGACAGCCACGCGGGCTCGTGGGCGGGGTCGGCCGTCAACTCGTCGGACCAGGTGAGCCGGTAGGGCAGCTCCGGGCGCAGGTCGATGCTGGTCAGGTCGGCCAGCAGGCGCCGTGCGGCGGCCCAGTCGGAGCCCAGCAGCCCGGTCAGCGCCACCCGGTCGGCGCCGCCGAGCACCGACTCGGCCACCGCCGCCAGGCGCTCGACCGCCGCCCCCGGCGACTGGTCGAGGGAGTCGGCGGGCCCAGGGTCGGGCAGGTCGGAGCGCGGGGGAGTGGGCTGGGCGGGCGCGGGCCGCGGGCTCTCGTCGACCGCGCGCGCGATCGCCGCCGGATCGTGCCACGGCGCGGGGGCGTCGAAGACGAACCCGTCGAGGACGGCCGCGAGCCGCTCCTTCGAGGCCGTCTGCGCGAAGGTGCGCCAGGTCTCCGACGGCAGCAGCGTCAGGTTGCGGGTGGTGCCCGCCGAGTCGGCCAGTCGGCCGGCGGCGCGGCGCGAGGCGTCGCTGTAGGCGTAGATGGCCGCCCGCAGGTCGGTGCACACCTTGTCGAGCTCGGGCCAGCGGGTGAGGATCGTGCCGTGCAGGTTCTGCGCGCGGCGGGCGATCTCCTCGGTGCCCCACAGCTTGGGCGCCTGCTCGCGCAGCTCCTCGATCGTGCCGGTGGTGAGCGTGATCAGCTCGAGCGCCCACAGGCGGAAGGCCCGCGCCAGGTTGGCGGCGCTCTGCCTGGCCTGCTCCATCGTGGTGCGCGGGTCGGCGACGTTGAGGTCTTCGAGGGCCAGCAGGCGGTGCATCTCCGACTGGCCGCCGTCGTCCATCATCCGCCTGATGAACATCAGCCCGACCACGCTGGTGAAGGAGGCGCGGTAGCGCAGCTGGTTGGGCTTGGGGAACACCTCGCGGATCGCGCCGAGCCCCTTGAGCACCCGCAGCCGGTTGTCGAACTGGTCGGCCGGGTAGGCGCGGCAGGCGAACCGCATCTGCTCGTGGGTCAGCCACTCCTCACCCGCCTCGGCGAACGCGGCGAAGAGCGTCTCGGCGATGTCGACCATCGCGGGATCGTCGACCACCGCACCGCTGTCGCGGGCCAGGGCCGCGAACATCCTGCGGTAGGTGGACAGCACCGCCTCCTCCGAGAGGGCGGCGTCGAGGGTCAGGGGCGGTTCGGGCACGCGCTCTAAGGTAGAGGTTCCCGCCGACACTTCGCGCGCGGACGCGTCGTGGCGGCAGGCGGTCCGGCGGCCGGGCACGCCGCGGAGAGGGAAGGGTCCTCAGGCCCGCGCAGGCCCGAGGAGCCCGAAGACCCTCCCGCGACAGACCCCGCCGCGACAGGTCCGGCCGCGGCAGGTCCCGCGACAGACCGTCCCGTGACAGGTCCCGCCACGGCAGGTCCCGCAGTCATGGACTCTGCCGCCGTCACGGACCTTGACGTCACGGACGCCGCCGTCACGGACGCCGCCGTCACGGACCCTGACGGCACGGGCCGCGCCGCGACCTCCGCGAACCGGTGTCACGTGCAGCGCTTGCCGTCCGCGGGCGGGCGGCCGTCGACGAGGTAGGCGTCGACAGCGTCGTTGACGCACGCGCTGCCGTCCTTGCCGTAGGCGCCGTGGCCGTCGCCGTCGTAGGTGAGCAGCACTCCCGAGGACAGCTGCCCGGCCAGCCCCCGCGCCCACCGGTACGGCGTGGCCGGATCCCTGACCACGCCCACCACCAGGATCGGCGCCGCCCCCCGCGCGGCGATCGCATGCGGTTTCCCGACCGCCTTGACCGGCCAGTACGCGCACTGCAGACCGGACCACGCCTTCTGCTCCCCGAAGATGGGCGCCACCTTCCTGATCGCCGGCAGCACCGCCTCCACCTGCGCGGTCGTCGCCAGGCCGGGCGGGCCGTCCAGGCAGAAGTTCGCCGTGGAGGCCTCCACGAGGTTGTTCTCGCCGGCCTCCCCGGACCCGCCCAGGTCGAGCAGAGCCGTGCCGTCGCCGCCGAGGGCGTCCGCGAAGGCGGCCCGCATCACGGGCCAGGACTTCTTGCTGTACAGGGCCATGCCGATGATGGCGACGGCCGTCCGCCTGTCGAGCCGGTCCGCGCCGGCTCCCGGCAGCGGGGTGCGGTCGAGTCGGTCGAGCAGCGCGACCAGGTTCCGCTTGGCCGCCTTCGGCTCGGTGCCGAACGGGCAGTCGGCGCGTCCGGCGCAGTCGGTGACGAAGGAGTCCAGGGCCAGCTCGTGTCCCATCGCCTGGGTGAGGGGCGCGCCGGAGGGCCACGCACGAGGGTCGACGGCACTGTCCAGGACCAGCCGGCCGGTCCTGGACGGGAACAGGTCGGCGTAGACGGCACCGAGCAGGGTGCCGTAGGAGTAGCCCAGATAGTGCAGCCTGGTGTCGCCGAGCACGCCGCGCAGGATGTCCATGTCCCTGGCGACCTCGACGGTGGAGACGTGGCCCAGGAGCCTGCCGGAACCCGCCCGGCACCTGGCCGCGAACTCCTTGAAGGCCGTCACGTAGTCGCTCGCCGTGGGCTCGGCGGCGACCCGCGGGTTGCGCACGACCGGTGTGGCCATCGTGCCCGCCGTCTGCGCGGGGCAGCTGATCGCCGCGCTTGCGCCGACGCCGCGCGGGTCGAAGCCGACGACGTCGAACCGGGCGCGCAGCCGATCGGTGAGGACCGAGCCGGACTCCTGCGCGAAGGCCAGCCCGGAGGCGCCGGGACCGCCCGGGTTGAGCAGCAGCGAGCCGATCCGCCGGTGCTGGTCGGCGGCCCGCCTGCGGTTGACGGCCACGGTGATGGTGTCCCCGCCGGGATCGGCGTAGTCGAGCGGCACCCTGATGCGGCCGCACTCGAAGCCGTCCTCGCACGCCTTCCAGGAGATCCGCTGCTCGTAGAACGGGCGCAACGCCCCGGCGTCGGCGGGGACGGACGGCGGTCTGGCGTCGGTCTGCCCGCCGGCGGCGCAACCGGCGGCGAGCAGACCCAGCAGCACGCCCCCTGCACCGAGCAGGCGCAGGACGCGAGGGCCCAGCGGCACGCCTCCTGCACCGAGCAGGCGCAGGACGCGAGGGCCCGGCGGCACGCCCCCGGTGACGGGCAGGCGCAGGACGCGCGGGCGCGAGGTCGCCGAGGGTGCCCTCGTCATGCGTCCCGCCGGTGCGTCAGGTGGATCGCGAGGACGAACATCGCGGCGGCCCACGCGCAGCACAACCCGAACCGCAGCCACGGAAGCTCGGCGGTCATGTTGACGATCGCCGATCCGGCGGGGAACGGCAGGAACTGGACCGCCGTCTCGCCGACGATCGGGGCCAGGCTGACGAACGCCGGCAGCAGGTAGGCCAGGCCGATGCCGGCGAGCACGCCGACCGCGGCATGGCGCACGATCGCGCCGACGGCCATCCCGAACAGGGCCAGCACGGCCAGGTAGGCGGCGTACCCGAACAGCGCCCGCAGCATCTCGGGTTCCAGGCCGCCGAGCGTCTCGCCCGTGGCGTACTGGATCGCGAACGAGGCCCACACCGCGACCTGGGAAGCCACCGCGACCACGGCGGTGAGCACCAGCGCCTTGGCCAGCAGGAGCCGTCCCCACCGGGGGACGCTCATCAGCGAGACGCGGATGGTTCCCGTGCGGTACTCGCTGGTGGCCATAAGGACGCCCAGCACCAGGATCACCAGTTCGGCGAACCCCATCCCCAGCTGGACCATGCTCACCGTCTCGCCCATGGTGACCGTCTCGGGGCCGTGCGGCGAGAGGGCGCCGGCCACGGCGACGATGACGCTGGTGCCGACGGCGAGCAGCGCGAAGACCGCGAGACACCAGCGGAAGGACCGGACGGAGCGGAACTTGGTCCACTCGGCCCGGACGATGGTGCGGAACCGGGGCTTCACCGGCGCCGGGAGTGTCAGTGTCTTCATGTCGTCCTGCTCCTCACGCCCGGGCCGGGGCCGGGCTCGCCTGGTAGTCGAGGCTCTGGCGGGTCAGCTTCATGAACACCGACTCCAGCGACTCCGTCCGGGTCCAGAGCTCGTGCAGCGCCGCCCCTGCCGCCAGGGCGAGGTCGCCGACGCGGGTCGAGGAGAGGCCGGTCACGGTGAGCGAGCCGTCCGGCTCCACGCTCACCCGCGCCCCCGCCTCCACCAGTACGGGGCCGAGCATCGACGCGTGCGGGGAGCGCAGGCGCACCGCCTCCAGCGAGTTGCCGGCGACGAAGTCCTTCATGGACGCGTCGGCGATGAGCCGTCCCCTGCCGATGACGACGACGTGATCGACCGTGTCCTGCATCTCGTTCATGAGGTGGCTGGAGACGAAGACGACCCGGCCCTGCGCGGCGAAGGACCGGATGAGCGTGCGGACCCACAGGATCCCTTCGGGGTCCAGGCCGTTCATCGGCTCGTCGAGCACCAGGACGCCGGGGTTGCCGAGCAGCGCGCCGGCGATGCCCAGGCGCTGCTTCATCCCGAGGGAGAAGCCGCCGACCCGCTTGCCGGCCACGCCTGACAGCCCCACCAGGCCGAGGACCTCGTCGACCCGTGAGCGGGGGAGGCCGTTGGTCTGCGCCATCCACAGCAGGTGGTTTGCCGCCGAACGGCCGGGATGGACGGCCTCGGCGTCCAGGAGCGCGCCGATCTCGCGCAGCGGGTGGCGCAGCTTGCGGTACGGCCGGCCGTTCACCGTGGCCGATCCGCTGGTCGGGCGGGCCAGGCCCATGATCATGCGCATGGTCGTCGACTTGCCAGAGCCGTTGGGCCCGAGAAAGCCGGTGACCTTTCCCGGCTCGACGGTGATGGACAGGTCGTCCACCGCCACGGTCGCGCGGAACCGTTTGGTGAGCCGCTGTGTCTGTATCATCTGATCTCTCCGAGGTGTGGCGCCGGTTGCCCGCGGGGTCTTCAGTGAAGGCGGCCGTGGTGATGCACCGCCGACCTCCAAGGGGGGGCGTATATCGGACATAAAGTGACAAATCACACTTTCGGATTGGTTGCGTTTCACTTGACGTGACCGCCCACCCGCCGGCGGGTACCGGATGGCGCCAGGCCCGGTACCAGGGGGACATGGGCGTATGCCGCGGCGACGCGCGGCTTTGTCGGTGCCCGCTTCTAAGCTCTCGCCCGTGCCCGACGACCTGCGCAGCGCCCGCCTGTCCGCCCAGTTGCTGCACCGCCCGCCCGGCCTCGGCGCCGGTGAGATGGTCGGCCACCTGCTCGCCGTCCAGGCGCAGGACGTCCCCTCGGCGTTGCTGGCCTTCCGCGCCCGATCCGCCACGGTCACCGTCGAGGAGGTCGAGGCCGCCTGGCAGGCGCGTGAGATCGTCAGGGTGTGGGGGCCACGTGGCACCCTCCACTTCGTCCACCGCGACGACCTGCCGTGGCTGCTGGCCCTGACCCGCAACGACACCGGCACCCTGCGCAGGCTGGCCCAGGAGGGGGTGGCGGGCGACGACCTGCTCGCCCTGATCGACCGCGCTCTCGCGGGGCAGGGCCCGCTCACCAAGGCCGAGCTCGAGGACAGGCTCGCCGGCCGGGCCACCGGGCAGGGCGTCGTCCACCTGGTGGCGCTGGCCGCCTTCCACGGCCTGGCCGTCCTGGGGCCGCTCCGCCGTGGCAAACCCACCTACGTGCACACGGCCGACTGGTTCGGCGCGCCCCTCGCCTTCGAGCCCGACCGCGACACAGCGCTGGCCGAGCTGGCCCGGCGCTACCTGCGCGCGCACGCCCCCGCCACGCCCGACGACCTCGCCGCCTGGTCGGGCCTGCCACTCGGGACGGCCCGCGCCGCCTTCGGCCTGGTCGCCGCCTCCCTCGAGGACGCCCCGCGCGGTGGCGCCCGCCTGCGAACGGTCCCCGCCGCCGCCCGTCCAGACTCAGCGCCCGGCCCCGCCTGCCCGCGCCCAGGGCCGGGCGGGCAGGCGGGCGCCCCTGCGGTACGGCTGGCGCCCGCCTTCGACGAGTACCTCCTCGGCTGGGCCGACCGCACGCTGATCCTGGACGAGCGGCACCGGCGCGCGGTGTTCCCCGGCGGCGGCGTCCTGCGCCCGGTCATGCTGGCCGACGGCGTCATCGAGGGCACCTGGTCGCGCAAGGGCGAGCAGGTGACGCTCGCCCCCTTCGAGCAGCCGGAGGCGGCGGGCCGGTGGGCGGCGGAGGCGGCCGACGTCCGCGCCTTCCTCAGCGGCTCACCGCGCGCCTGACGAGCGGCGGCTTCGACCAGGCGAGCAGCGGTCAGCCGCTGTGGGGCCCTTCGGTCACCACCAGGCGAGCTCGGTGACGGGGATCATGAGCCAGGCCCCGCCCGCCACGGAGGCGGCGCCCACCACCAGGAAGAACAGCACGTAGAAGCCGCCGGGCAGGAACGTCAGCCGGGCCAGCTGGTCGGCGTCGGAGTCGGGCGCCTGCCCTCTGCGCCGCTTGTGCTGCAGCTCGAGGATCGGCCGGACCCCGCCGAACAGCAGGAACCACACCGCGACGTGCGCCACGACCATCTGGATGTCGCCCGGCGCGTACATCGACAGGGCGAACACCGCGCCGCCGGTGACCAGCAGGATCAGCGCGCCGTACAGGTTGCGGATCAGCAGCAGCATGCAGACGAGGAAGCCGAGCACGCTCCACACCAGCAGCGTGACCCGGCCCTCGGCGGTCAGCCACGCGCCGGCCAGGCCCAGCAGGGAGGGGGCGAGGTAGCCCGCGAGCGCGGTGAAGATCATGCCGGGGCCCGTCGGCCTGCCCCGGGTGAGGGTGACGCCCGAGGTGTCGGAGTGCAGGCGGATGCCCTGGAGCCGGCGGCGGCTCAGCAACGCCACCAGCGCGTGGCCGCCCTCGTGGGCGATCGTGACGAGGCCGCGTGAAAGGTGCCACGAGGGGCGGTAGGCGACGATCGCGAAGGCGGCCAGGGCCGAGAGCGCCACGACCCACAGCTCGGGTGGCGGCTGCGCCTCGACCAGGTGGGCCCATAGCTTGTCCATCAAGCCAGACCCTATCCGGTCGGCCCTCTTCCTGTTGATCGGATGCTCGCTCGACCTGACAGGGCCGTCCGGCCGGCGAAGGGGGGCGGAGGTGACCACAGGGGTAAGGTCGCCGATGTGGCGATAGAAGAAGATTCTGCCGTTCCGGCCTGGTGGCAGGCGCTCGGCCTGCCCGGTCTCATCGACCTGCACGTCCACTTCCTGCCCGAGCGGATGGAGCGCCGCGTCTGGCATCACTTCGACCACGGCGGCCCCCTCATGGGCGACGGCTGGCAGATCCGCTACCGGCAGCCGGTCGGCGAGCGCGTGGACCTGCTGACCGCGATGGGGGTGCGGGCCTTCCCCGCCCTCGCCTACGCGCACCGGCCCGCCATGGCCGCCGACCTCAACGCCTGGACACTGGACTTCGCCCGCAAGGTCCCCGCGTGCCTGCCGTCGGCCACCTTCTTCCCCGAGCCCGGCGTCCTGGGCTACGTCCGGCAGGCGCTCGACGACGGCGCCGCGATCTTCAAGATCCATCTCCAGGTGGGCGCCTTCGACCCTCGCATGCCCGAACTGGACCCCGTCTGGGGACTGCTGGCCGAGGCCGGCGTCCCCGTCGTCGTGCACGCCAGCTCCGTGCCCGTCGCCGGCGGCTGCGTCGGCGTCGAGCCCGTCGCCGGCGTGCTGCGCCGCCACCCGCGCCTGCGCATGGTCATCGCCCATCTCGGCATGCCCGAGTACGAGGACTTCTTCGCGCTGGCCGAACGCCACGAGCGCGTCGCGCTCGACACCACCATGGCGTTCACGGACTTCGCCGCCCGGCTGGCGCCGTTCCCCGACGCGCTCCGGCCGCGTCTGCGTGAACTGGGTCTTGCGGGGAAGGTGCTGCTCGGCAGCGATTTCCCCACCATTCCGTACGCCTACGCCCACCAGCTCGACGGCCTGGACAGACTCGGTCTGGGCGATGACTGGCTGCGCGCGGTCTGCTGGGAGAATGCGAAACGCATGATCTAAACAGAGGGGGACATCATGGACGATCGGCACGTGGCCTTGCTCACCACGTTCTTCGCGGCGCTCAGCAAGGGCGACACCGGCACCATGGAGCGCTGCTACCACCCCGACGTCAGTTTCGGCGACCCCCTCTTCCAGGAGCTGCAGGGCCGCGACCGGGTGATGGCCAGGTGGCGGCTGCTGCTTGCCACGGGAAGCGGCATGGTGGTCACCTACCGCGACCTCGCCGCCTCCTCCTCCGCGGGTAGCGCCCACTGGATCGCCCGCTATACCTTGACCACCACGGGCCGCGAGGTCGTCAACGAGGTGAAGGCCTTCTTCCGCTTCGAGGACGGCCTGATCGTCCGCCACCATGACGACTTCGACTTCCGCCACTGGTCCAAGATGGCGCTCGGCAGGCCGGCGGGGCCGCTGCTCGGCTGGACGCCCGTGTTCCGCAAGACCATCCGCGATCACGCCCACCAGGCTCTCAACGAGTTCCAGCTGTCCTAGGAGGTCCGGTATGGCACGGATGAGGAGCTTCCTGCGCAGCGGTGTCCGCGAGCCCGCCCCCGAGCACTCGATGGATCCGCGCTCGGGCGAGGCTTCGCCGTACCGGCCGACCGTGATCGACAACGCCCTCTACCTCGACGGGCACCGCATCGGCACCCCCGCCTCGCTCGCCGACGCCTTCGACAGCCTGAAGAAGACCCCCGGCAGCATGGCGTGGATCGGCCTCTACCGGCCGAAGGACTGGGAGCTGGCCAAGCTCGCCGAGGAGTTCGGCCTGCACGAGCTGGCCCTCGAGGACGCCATCGTCGGCCATCAGCGTCCGAAGGCCGACCGCTACGGCGAGATGCTGTTCGTGGTGCTGCGCGCCGCCACCTACCTCGACGACGTCGAGGAGGTCGCCTTCGGCGAGGTGCACGTCTTCGTCGGCAGCAACTTCGTGATCACCGTACGGCACGCCGAGTCGCCCGACCTGGCCGCCGTGCGCCGCCGGATGGAGTCCGACCCCGAGCTGCTGCGCCAGGGCCCCCAGGCGGTGCTCTACGCGATCCTCGACGCCGTGGTCGACGGCTGCGCCCCCGTCGTGGCCGGACTGCAGAAGGACATCGAGGAGATCGAGGTGCAGGTCTTCGGCGGCGACCCCTCGGTCTCCCGCCGGGTCTACGAGCTGTCCGGCGAGGTCATCGAGTTCCAGCGGGCGACCAGGCCGCTGCTGCCCATGATCGACGGGTTCATCGCGGGGGCGCCGAAGTACGGGGTCAACGAGGAACTGCAGAGCTACCTGCGCGACGTGGCCGACCACGCGATCACCGTCTCGGAGCGGGTGGCCGGATTCCGCCAGCTCCTGCAGAACATCCTGGTGATCAACTCGACGCTGGTGGCGCAGGAGCAGACCAGGGCGAGCTACGCGCAGAGCGAGGAGGTCAAGAAGATCTCCGCGTGGGCGGCCATCCTGTTCGCGCCGACCCTGGTCGGCACGATCTACGGCATGAACTTCGACCACATGCCGGAGACGCACTGGGCGGTCGGCTATCCGTTCGCGCTGGTGCTGATGGCGGCGGTGTGCCTGGTCCTCTACCTGGTCTTCAAACGCCGCGACTGGCTGTGACCGGCGAGCCTCACCCCGTCGGGGGGCCGCGGAGCCCGGGGGTACGGCCCGCGCGGGCCGCCTGCCGTACCCCCGGCACGCTCAGCTGAGCAGCTTCCTGGCCGCCTGCTCGATCTCCACCTCCGACAGCAGTACGTGGTTGGCGGCCTCGCCCAGCGGGATGAAGCTGTCGGCCGAGGTCACCCGGGCGATCTGGCCGGTGAATCCCGCGTCGAGCATCTCGGTGACGATGCCCTCGGAGACGCCGCCGGTGCGCCTGCACTCGTCGGCGATCAGCACCTTGCCGGTCAGCTCCGCCGCCCGCATCAGGTCCTCGACGGGCAGCGGCGCCAGCCAGCGCAGGTCGAGCACCCGGCAGCTCACGCCGTCCTGGGTGAGCCTGACCGCGGCCCGCAGGCTCATCCGCACGCCGTTGCCGTACGTCACGATCGTCAGGTCGCGGCCGTCTCCGTAGCCGCGCGCCCGCCCGATCGGCACGTGCGTCTCGGCCCACCGGGACGGCGGCGCGTACGGCGCGAGCCACCCGTTGTCGCCCTCGTCGAACAGGTCGCGCGTGTTGTACAGCGCGATCGGCTCCAGGAACACGCACACCGAGCCCTCGGTGCGCGCGGCGGCCAGGCAGGTGCGCAGCATCGCCGAAGCGTCGTCCGGCCTGGACGGCGAGGCGATGACCACCCCGGGGATGTCGCGCAGCGCCGCGATGGAGTTGTCGTTGTGGAAGTGGCCGCCGAACCCCTTCTGGTAGGCGTATCCGGCCACCCGCACCACCATCGGGTTGCGGTAGGCGCCGCGGGAGAAGAACGACAGCGTCGCCGCCTCGCCGCGGATCTGGTCGAGGGCGTTGTGCAGGTAGGCGAGGTACTGGATCTCGGGCACCGGCAGCAGCTTCGACACGCCCGAGCCGAGCGCGAGGCCGAGGATGGCCTGCTCGTCCAGCAGCGTGTCGAAGACCCTGGCGGCGCCGAAGCGCTTCTGCAGGCCGCGCGTCACACCGTAGACGCCGCCCTTCTTGGCGACGTCCTCGCCGAAGACCATCATCTCGGGATAGACGGCCAGCGCGTCGGCCAGCGTGCGGTTGATCGCCTGGGACAGCGTGAGCGGCTTGTCCTTCTCCGGAAGCTGGCCGGCGAAGGCCTTCTCCCTGACCGAGGGCTCGGCGGCGACCGGGCTGATCTTGGCGATCAGTTCGGACCGGCGGGGTGCCAGCGGTTCGACGATCTGGCGGGCGGAGGTGAGCTTGGCGGTGCGGGTGGTCTCCAGCGCCGTCCGCAGCACGTGCTCGCGCTCGGACTCGTAGCGCTTGATCAGCTCCTCGGGCGTGGCCAGCCCCGCCTCGACCAGCAGCGCCGCGGTGCGCAGCAGCGGGTCGCGCTCGTGGTCGGCGCGGATCTCGCGCTGGGTCCGGTAGGAGGACTCCACGTCGGAACCGGCGTGGCCCATCAGCCGCACGGTGCTCAGGTGCAGGAAGGCGGGCGAGCGGGTCGAGCGGACGTGGTCGGCCGCGCGGACGGCGGCGTCGTAGGTCTCGGCCAGGTCGCAGCCGTCGGCCTGGAAGTACTCGATGCCGGGACGGCGGGCGGCCGTCTCCACCCATCCCCTGGGTGTGCGGACCGAGATGCCCAGGCCGTTGTCCTCGCAGACGAACAGGATCGGCAGCGGCTGGCCCTGGTAGGTGGCGTAGGCGGCGGTGTTGAACCCCGACAGCGCGCTGGCGTGGTTGGTGGAGGCGTCGCCGAAGCTGCAGATCGTGATCGCGTCGGCGGGCCAGGCCGTCTCGAGGCCGATCGCCTTGGCCCGCTCGATGGCCAGCGCGACGCCGACCGAGCGCGGCAGATGGCTGGCGATCGTGGAGGTCTGCGGGATGACCGCGAGGTCGGGGTGGCCGAAGACCTTGTGCCGGCCGCCGGCGATGGGCTCCTCGGCCGAGGCGGTCAGCCCCAGCAGCACGTCGCGCAGCCCCTGCTCGGGCAGGCGTCCCGCCATGACCGACCGGGTCAGGTAGAAGGCGCCGGAGCGGTAGTGGAGCAGGGCGGGGTCGGTGGTCCTGACGGCCGCGGCCACGGCGGCGTTGCCCTCGTGCCCGGCCGATCCGATGGTGTAGAAGCCCTCGTTCTGCGCCCGCAACCATCTGGCCGCCACGTCGAGGAGCCTGCTGCCCAGCTGCCGGTCGAACAGCTCACGGCAGCGTTGGCCGGTCAGGGTGGTGCCGTCTCTGACGGGTTGGGCCGGATCTCGGCGAGCGCCCGCCTTGAGCGTCGCAACCGCTTCGGTGAAATGAGTCTCAACAGTGTCGCGCGCCACAAGCCCGATTATGTCCCGCGCATGGGGTCTTCGTCTGCCCGAACGCGAGGACCAGGTTCTTGTCTGACTGATCTGAATGACAGTTTGTCAACATCTCAAACGCTTTGCCTGTCCAAAACGTCTACTTTACGTACGACGTGGCACCCTCATGCCGCGTTCAACCACGGGTAAAGGAATGGAGTACCCGAATGTTGCAACGCTTCCGAGCGGCCGCCGTGGCGCTGGCGGTGGGAGCAGGGGCCCTGGCCCTGACGTCCCCCGCGACCGCGGCGGCGGCACCGAGCATCTCGAAGGTGGACGTCTCGCCTTCACCCATCGTCGTGACCGGGGACCAGCAGGTCACCGCGACGTTCTCGTTCACCACCAAGGGCGCGGGCAAGGCCGAGCTGCAGCTCAAGCCCCCTGGTGACGTGAGCGTCGGCTCACCGGTCGACCTGACCGCCTCGCCGCACGGCGAGTGGACCAGGTGGACGGGCAAGAAGACCTTCGACGCCAAGAGCGAGGGCCGGTGGAGCTTCCTGGCGATCGCCCACGACGGGCAGGGCGGGGAGAAGTCCACTGACGGCACGTTCGGCGTCGAGGTCAGAAAGACGGCCTCGGACACCAGGCTCGTCGACTTCGGCGCGCACCCCGACCTGGTCGCCAAGGGCGAGCGCATCTCCGTCTCCGGCCGGCTGCAGGTCGAGCGCGGCGGCTGGCAGGGTTACGGCGGGCAGCGCGTCACCATCACCTTCCGCGAGAAGGGCACCGACGCCTACCGGCACGTCACCACGGTCGACACCGGTCGCGGCGGCTGGTTCGCCACCAAGGTGACGGCCGAGGCCACCGGCTGGTGGCGGGCCGAGTTCGGCGGCCACGCGAGCGCCAAGAGCTCGGTCAGCGACACCGACAGGGTCGACGTCAGGGCCGGCTCCCGCGACAGCAGGATCGTCGGCTTCGACGCCCGCCCCGAGCCGGTCGACAAGGGCGACAGGCTCGTCTTCACCGGAGCCCTGCAGGCCGAGGGGTCGCGCGGCTGGTACGGGCTTCCCGGCCAGCACGTGGTCATCCTGTTCAAGGCCGACGGCTCCAGGCGCTGGGAGCGGGTGACCGCTGACCGGACCGGCCGCGACGGCCGCTTCTGGGCCGACGCCACCGCGCAGGCCTCCGGCTGGTGGCGCGCGGTGTACGAGGGCACGCGGGGCGTGGACGGCTCCAGCAGCGCCGGCGACTGGGTGAGGGTGGCCGAGCCGCCCCCGCCGGCGAAGGACAGGAGCAAGCTGGTCGCGTTCAACGCCTACCCCGAGCCGGTCACGTACGGCAAGTACCTGCGGTTCAGGGGCGCGCTCCTGGTCGACGGCGGTGGCTACGAGGCCAAGGTCGCGCTGTACTTCCTGCCCAAGGGCTCGAGCAAGTGGCAGTACGTCAAGACCACCCGCTCGACCGGCAGCGGGAAGCTGTACACCAAGGTGAAGGCCTACAGGTCGGGCTACTGGAAGTTCGTCTTCAGCGGCGACTCCGACACCTACGGCTCGCAGAGCGGTAGGGACTACGTCCGCGTCAAGAGGTAGGCGACGGCGGAACGGGGCCCGGTCTCCTGACCGGGCCCCGTTCCATGCGTGGTCCCGCCGGCCGGTGGCCGCCCGGCTACTCGGCCTTCCTGAACTGGGCGACCGCCAGCCCGAGCAGGGTCAGTCCGATCAGCGCGATCAGGCCCAGCTCCACAGGCACCGGCACCTGCCAGTCGAACCACCGCACGCCGGGGTTGAGCACCGCCTGCGCCTGCGCGGGCACGGACAGGTGGGAGAAGACCGCCTGCCGCATCGGGTCGACCGCGTAGGTGAGCGGGTTGACGGTGGTCAGCACGTGCAGCCACGACGGCAGGTTCGCCAGCGGGAACATCGCGCCCGACAGGAACATCATCGGCATGATCGCCATCTGCATCAGCCCGAAGAACGTCTGCATGTTGCGCATGCGGGCCGCCAGCGTCACCCCGAAGGCGGTGATGGTGAACGCGGCGAGGAACATCTCCGCCAGCAGCGTCACCATCAGCCCCGGCGAGTACGGCACGCCCACCAGGCCGGCCATCGCCAGGATGACGACGCCCTGACCGACGGCCACCACCGCGCCGCCCAGGCACTTGCCCACGACGATCGAGCCGCGCGAGACCGGGGCCACCAGCATCTCCCTGAGGAAGCCGAACTCCCTGTCCCACACGATCGACCCGGCGGAGAACATCGCGGTCATGATGACCGTCATCGAGATCATGCCGGGGTACATGAACGTGCGGTAGTCGACGCCGGGGATCGAGCCGCGCACCAGCGTGCCGAGGCCGGTGCCCATCACGAACAGCCACAGCACCGGCTGGATGAGCATCGACAGCATGCGGGTGCGGTCGTTGACGAAGCGCAGCATCTCGCGGTGCAGCACCACCTTGATCGCGCGCAGGTCGTGCGCCAGGCCGCGCGCGGGCATCCGCACGCTCACCACGTCGTCGCGGGTGGAGGGGTCGGTCGTCGTCATCGTCTCACCATCGCCTTCATCCACTCGTTGCCGGTGCCGGACTCGGCGTCCCTGATCGTCGAGCCGGTGTAGGACATGAACACGTCGTCGAGCGAGGGCCGCGACACGCTCACCGCCCTGATCGGCAGGCCGAGCTCGGCGAACAGCCGCGGCACGAACTCCTCGCCGGAGGCCACCGCGAACGTCACCGCGCCCTCGTGGACGGCCGCCTCGATGCCGAACCTCTCGCTGAGCGCGGTGATCGCCGTGTCGTCGTCGCCGGTGTGGATCTGCACCCTGTCCTTGCCGACACTGGCCTTCAGCGCCTCGGGGGAGTCGATGACGACGATCTCGCCGTGGTCGATGATGGCGATCCGGTCGCAGTACTCGGCCTCGTCCATGTAGTGCGTCGTCATGAAGATCGTGATGTCCTCCCCGTGACGCAGCTTGTTGATGTAGCCCCAGATGGCGGCCCGGGTCTGCGGGTCGAGGCCGACGGTCGGCTCGTCGAGGAAGAGCACGCGCGGCGAGTGCAGCAGACCGCGGGCGATCTCCAGCCGGCGCTTCATGCCGCCGGAGAAGGTCATCACCTTGGCGTCCTTGCGGTCCCACAGCGCCACCATCTCCATGACCTGCTTAATGCGCCCGGCCACCAGCGGCTTGGGCACGCCATACAGCTCGGCGTGGAAGCGGAGGTTCTGCTCGGCGGTCAGGTAGCCGTCCAGGGTGGGGTCCTGGAAGACCAGCCCGATATTCTGGCGGACCTGGTCGCGCTCGCGCACCACGTCGTGGCCCGCCACCGTGGCGCTGCCGCCCGTCGGATTGACCAGCGTGCACAGCATGCTGATCGTGGTGGTCTTGCCGGCGCCGTTGGGGCCGAGGAAGCCGAACACCTCCCCGGACCGCACCTCGAAGTCGATGCCCTTGACGGCCTCGACCTTGCCGTAGGTCTTGGTCAGGTCTTTCACCGTGACCGCGCTCATTCGCCCTCCGCCAGAATCTTGAAGATCGACCTGCGGGTCTGCCGGAGCAACTGCGAGGCCGCGGCGACCTGGCGGTCGTCGGCGGTCTGCGCCAGGTGCCCGAACGCCTCGCTGACCTGCGCCCACAGCAGCCGCAGCTGGTGCCGGTCCTCGGGCACGGAGCCCGCCACCTGCTCCCACGGCGCGAGCGTCGCCTCCCGCTCGCGCAGATGCCTGCGCCCCTGCTCGGTGAGCCGGTAGGTACGGCTGCCGCCCGCGTCCTCGCCGGCCAGCAGCCCCTCGTCCTCCAGTTGCTGGAGCGCGGGGTAGACCGAGCCGGGGCTCGGCCGCCACACGCCCCTGCTGCGCTGCTCGATGTCCTGGATCATCTGGTAGCCGTTCTTGGGCTCCTCGCCCAGCAGGCTGAGCAGGGCGGCGCGCACGTCGCCCTTGCGCACCCTCGGTGCGAAATCCGGCATGGTCGCACTCCAACTATCGAGATACCTAAACGATATATCTAGATATTTGGCGCAACAAGCGGTTTTCTGGAAGGGGGAGAGTGTTAACGTTCGCTAACCAAGGGTGTCGAAGGCGGCCAGCGCCATCCCGCGCAGCAGCGTGCGCATCGCCTCGGCGGGCAGCTCGCCGGCGCTGTGCGGCGTCGAGTTGAGCAAGCCGAACACGGCGTGGGTCGCCGCCCGCAGCCGCGGGGGCGGACAGGCGGGGTGCAACTCGGCCAGCACGGTGACCCACTCCTCGACGTAGAGCCGCTGCAGCCGCCTGATCTGGCGCCGGTGGGGTTCGGGCACGTTGCCCAGCTCTCTGTCGTGCACCGTGATGAGCGCGGGCTGCTCGAGCGCGAACGTGATCTGCACGTCCAGCAGCGCCTCGAGGGCGGTTCGCGGGTCGTGGGCGGTGGTGACCACGGCGGTCGCCGCCTCGCGCAGGCGCGTGCTGACGCCGGTGAGCATCTCCACCAGCAGCGCCTCCTTCCCGCTGAAGTGGCGGTAGAGCGCGGGACCCGACACGCCGACCGCGCCGCCGAGCTCCTCGATGGACACGCCGTGGTAGCCGCGGGCGGCGAACAGGGTCGCGGCGGCCTCCAGGATCTCGCCGCGGCGATTGCGGGTAGGAGTGCTCACATCTCACATTCTAGACACAGACGTTAATGATGATTAACCTACGTGGCATGTTCAAGCGCAACGCCGAGGTCAACGAGCGGCTGGCGGCCGAGCTGCGCGAGCGCCTGGCCGAGGCCGCGAAGGGCGGGCCCGAGCGGTCGAGGCAGCGCCACGTCGAGCGCGGCAAGCTGCTGCCACGCGACCGGGTCGACGGGCTGCTCGACCCCGGATCCCGCTTCCTGGAGCTGTCGCCGCTGGCCGCCAACGGCCTCTACGACGACCAGGCGCCCGCCGCGGGGATCATCACCGGCGTGGGCAGGGTGTCGGGACGCGAGTGCGTGATCGTGGCCAACGACGCCACCGTCAAGGGCGGCACGTACTACCCGATGACCGTCAAGAAGCACCTGCGCGCCCAGGAGGTGGCGCTGCAGAACCACCTGCCCTGCCTCTACCTGGTCGACTCCGGCGGCGCGTTCCTGCCCAGGCAGGACGAGGTCTTCCCCGACCGCGAGCACTTCGGGCGCATCTTCTACAACCAGGCCACCATGTCCGCGCGCGGCATCCCGCAGATCGCCGCCGTCCTCGGCTCCTGCACGGCGGGCGGCGCCTACGTGCCCGCCATGAGCGACGAGGCGGTCATCGTGCGCAACCAGGGCACGATCTTCCTCGGCGGGCCCCCGCTGGTGAAGGCCGCCACCGGCGAGGAGGTCACCGCGGAGGAACTGGGCGGCGGCGACCTGCACGCGCGCGTCAGCGGCGTCACCGACCACCTGGCCGAGGACGACGCCCACGCGCTGGCGATCGTCCGCGACATCGTCGCCACGCTCGCGCCCAAGGCCGCCCCGCCGTGGGAGCGCCGGGCGGCCGAGGAGCCGCACCTCGACCCGCAGGAGCTGTACGGCATCGTGCCCCCCGACACCCGCACGCCGTACGACGTGCGCGAGGTGGTGCGCAGGATCGTCGACGGCTCGCGCTTCCTGGAGTTCAAGGCCGAGTACGGCACGACACTGGTCACCGGCTTCGCCCACATCCACGGCCACCCCGTCGGGATCATCGCCAACAACGGCATCCTGTTCGCCGAGTCGGCGCTGAAGGGCGCCCACTTCATCGAGCTGTGCGACCGGCGGCGCGCCCCGCTGGTCTTCCTGCAGAACATCAGCGGCTTCATGGTCGGCAAGGCCTACGAGGCCGGCGGCATCGCCAAGCACGGCGCCAAGATGGTCACCGCGGTGGCCTGCGCCCGCGTGCCCAAGTTCACGGTGGTGATCGGCGGCTCGTTCGGCGCGGGCAACTACGCGATGGCGGGCAGGGCCTACTCGCCGCGCTTCCTGTGGATGTGGCCCAACGCCCGCATCTCGGTCATGGGCGGCGAGCAGGCCGCCAACGTGCTGACCACCGTCGGCACCGCGGACGCCGACGCCATCAGGGCCCAGTACGAGCACCAGGGCAACCCCTACTACTCCACGGCCAGGCTGTGGGACGACGGCGTGATCGACCCGATCGACACCCGTACCGTCCTGGGGCTGGGCCTGTCCGCGGCGGCCAACGCGCCGCTCGAACCCGTCGGCTACGGCGTCTTCCGGATGTGATGATGTTCAGCACCGTACTGATCGCCAACCGGGGCGAGATCGCCGTCCGGATCATCAGGACGCTCCGCGCCATGGGGGTCACCTCCGTGGCGGTCTACACCGAGTCCGACGCGTCGGCGCTCCACGTGCGCATGGCCGACCGAGCCCTCCAGATCCCGAAATATCTGGACATGGAGGCGTTGGTGGCGGCGGCCAGGGCCACCGGCGCGCAGGCCGTACACCCCGGCTACGGCTTCCTCGCGGAGAACGCCGCCTTCGCCCGCAGGTGCGCGGCCGATGGGCTGGTCTTCATCGGGCCGCCCGCCGAGGCGATCGAGGCCATGGGCGACAAGATCCGCGCCAAGCGGACGGTGGCGGCGGCCGGGGTGCCGGTCGTGCCCGGCGGCACCGGCGCCGACCTCGAGACGTGGAGCGCCTTCCCCGCGCTGATCAAGCCGTCCGCGGGCGGCGGCGGCAAGGGCATGGTGCTGGTGCGCTCGGCGGCCGAGCTGCCCGACGCGCTCGCCTCTGCCCGCCGTACGGCCGAGGCCGCCTTCGGCGACGGCACCCTGCTGATCGAGCGCTACATCGAAAACCCCCGGCACATCGAGATCCAGGTGCTCGCCGACGCCCACGGCGGCACCGTCCACCTGGGCGAGCGCGAGTGCAGCCTGCAGCGCAGGCACCAGAAGATCATCGAGGAGGCGCCCTCGCCCTTCGTCACCGAGGCGATGCGCGAGGGCATGGGGGCGGCGGCCGTCGAGGCGGCCCGCGCGGTCGGCTACACCGGCGCGGGCACCGTCGAGTTCATCGTCGACGGTGTCTCCGGCGACTACCACTTCATGGAGATGAACACCCGCCTGCAGGTCGAGCACCCCGTCACCGAGCTGGTCACCGGCCTGGACCTGGTGGAGCTGCAGGTGCGGGTGGCCGCGGGCGAGCCGCTGCCGTTCGGCCAGGAGTCGGTACGGCTGCGCGGCCACGCCGTGGAGGCGCGCGTCTACGCCGAGGACCCCGCCCGCGGCTTCCTGCCGACCGGCGGCAGCGTCCTGGCGCTGCGCGAGCCCTCGACCGCGAGGGTCGACTCCAGCCTGGCCGAAGGCGTGGTCGTCGGCAGCGACTTCGACCCGATGCTGTCGAAGGTGGTCGCCTGGGGCGAGGACCGCAGGGCCGCCCTGCGGTCGCTGGACAGGGCGCTGGCCGAGACGTGCGTGCTGGGCGTGACGACCAACATCCCCTTCCTGCGGGCGCTGGCCGCCCACCCCGACGTCGTGGCGGGAAGGCTCGACACCGGCCTGGTCGAAAGGGTGCTGCCCGAGCTGGCGCTGAGCGCGGACGTGCCCGCCGACGCGCTGGCGGCCGCCGCGCTCGCCTTCCACGCCACGCCGCCCGCCACCGACCCGTGGGAGATCGCCGACGGCTGGCGGATCGGCGATCCTGCCTGGACGACCTGGCGGCTGGAGTCGCGCGACGGGGTTCACCAGGTGGAGGTGCGCGGCCTGCCCGCCTCCGGCGCCGAGGTGCGCCTGCCGGACACCGGCGCCGGAGCGCGCCTCTCGGACACCGGCGCCGGAGCGCGCCTCTCGGGCACCGGCGCCGAGGCGCTCCTTCCGGGTGGCGGCGTCGTGGCTGCCAGGGCGGTGACCGAGGGCGGGGAGCTGGCCGTCACGCTCGGCGGCCGCGTCCTCCGGTTCGTCATGGTCCGCGACGGCGACACCCTCTGGCTCGGGCGCGACGGCGCGGCCTGGACGCTCACCAGGCACCGCATCGGCGACCCCGGCGACCGGCCGGGCGGCGCGGGCGGCGGCGACGGGGTCGTCCGCAGCCCGATGCCGGGCACCGTCCTGCTGGTCAAGGTGGCGCCGGGCGAGCAGGTGAGCGAGGGACAGCCGCTGGTCGTCGTCGAGGCCATGAAGATGGAGCACACCGTCACCGCCCCCGTCCAGGGCACCGTCACCGAGCTGCCGGTCAGGGCGGGCCAGCCCGTCGACATGGACGCGGTGCTGGCCGTCGTCTCTTCCGAGGAGTGAGCCGCATGCCGTATCGGCTGGACGGCCTGCCCGAGCGGGTCACCGTCTACGAGGTCGGGCCGCGCGACGGCCTGCAGAACGAGAAGGCCGTCATCCCCGTCGAGGTGAAGGCCGCCTTCATCGACAGGCTGGCCGACGCCGGGCACACCGTGATCGAGGCGACCAGCTTCGTCCACCCCAGGTGGGTGCCGCAGCTGGCCGACTCCGGCGAGCTGCTGGCCACGCTGCGGCGGCGGCCGGGCATCCGCTACCCGGTGCTGGTCCCCAACGAGCGCGGCCTCGACCGGGCGCTGGAGTGCGGCGTCGACGAGGTGGCCGTCTTCGCCAGCGCCACCGAGACCTTCGCCAACAAGAACCTCAACCGCGGCCTGGACAGCCAGTTCGAGATGTTCGAGCCGGTTGTCGCCCGCGCCCTGGAGGCGGGGGTCAAGGTGCGCGCCTACGTCTCCATGGTCTTCGGCGACCCGTGGGAGGGGCCGACGCCGATCGAGCAGGTCGTGCGCGTCGGCACCAGGCTGCTCGACCTCGGCTGCCACGAGCTGTCCCTCGGCGACACCATCGGCGTGGGCACCCCCGGCCACGCCACCGCGCTCATCGAGGCCTTCCCCTCGCCAGAACGGCTCGCCGTCCACTTCCACGACACCTACGGCCAGGCACTGGCCAACACGCTCGCCGCGCTCAGGGCCGGCGTCACCGTCGTCGACGCCTCCACCGGAGGCATCGGCGGCTGCCCCTACGCCGAGTCCGCCACCGGCAACCTCGCCACCGAGGACCTGGTGTGGATGCTCAACGGGCTCGGCGTCGACACGGGACTCGACCTCGGCAAGCTCGTCGCCACCAGCGTCTGGCTCGCCGAACGGCTCGGCCGTCCCAGTCCGTCCCGGGTCGTCCAGGCCCTCTCGAAAGGCTGAAGAACCATGCTCACCGACGAGTACGAAGAGCTGCGCAAGACCGTCGAGGCATTCGCGCGCGACGTGGTCGCCCCCGTCATCGGCGACTTCTACGAGCGCGAGGAGTTCCCCTACGACATCGTCCGCCAGATGGGCGCCATGGGCCTGTTCGGGCTGCCCATCCCTGAGGAGCACGGCGGCATGGGCGGCGACTACTTCGCGCTGTGCCTGGCCCTGGAGGAGCTCGCCCGGGTCGACTCCAGCGTCGCCATCACGTTGGAGGCCGCGGTCTCCCTCGGCGCCATGCCCATCTACCGCTTCGGCACGGCCGAGCAGAAGGCCCGGTGGCTGCCCGAGCTGACCTCGGGACGCGTGCTGGGCGCCTTCGGCCTGACCGAGCCGGGCGGCGGCAGCGACGTACCCGGCGGCATGCGGACCACGGCCGTGCTCGACGGCGACGAATGGGTGATCAACGGCACCAAGGCGTTCATCACCAACTCCGGCACCGACATCACCGGCGTCGTGGCCGTCGCCGCGCTGACCGGCGAGCGGGAGATCTCCACGATCCTGGTGCCGTCCGGCACCCCCGGGTTCACCGTCTCGAAGAAGTACTCCAAGGTCGGATGGAACGCCTCCGACACCCGCGAGCTGTCCTTCGCCGACTGCCGCGTGCCCGCCGCCAACCTGCTCGGCCAGCGGGGCAGGGGCTACGCGCAGTTCCTGCAGACCCTCGACGAGGGGCGCGTCGCCATCGCCGCGCTCAGCGTCGGCCTCGCGCAGGGCTGCGTGGACGAGTCGCTGCGCTACGTCCGCGACCGGCGCGCCTTCGGCCACCCGATCGGCCACTACCAGGCCATCCAGTTCAAGGTCGCCGACATGGAGGCACGCGCCCACACCGCCAGGCTGGCCTACTACCACGCCGCGTCGCTCATGGAGGCGGGCAGGCCGTTCAAGAAGGAGGCGGCCATCGCCAAGCTGGTCTCCTCCAACGCGGCCATGGACAACGCCCGCGACGCGACCCAGATCTTCGGCGGCTACGGCTTCATGAACGAGTTCCCCGTGGGCCGCTTCTACCGCGACGCGAAGATCCTGGAGATCGGCGAGGGCACCAGCGAGGTGCAGCGCATGCTGATCGCCAGGCAGCTCGGCATGGCGGATCTCTGAGGTCCGATAGAGGACATATGCTCGTGTTCCCGGAGTTCCGGATTGGACGACCCAGCGGGAACGATCTATGGTCCACCTCATGACCTCAGACGATCTGCACATACGGAGGGCGGAGCCGAGCGACGCTGACGAGATCTTCGCGCTGGCCCGCGAGTTCGGGCTGACGTTCAGGCCCGAACGCGCGGCCTTCGACAAGGCCTTCCCGCAACTGCTCGCCAACCAGGACGCGCTGGTGCTCACCGCCGTCGTCGAGGGCCGCGTCCACGGCTACCTGCTCGGCTTCGTGCACCTCACCCTGTTCGCCAACGGGCCGGTCGCCTGGGTCGAGGAGGCGATGGTGCAGACCGGCTTCCGACGGCAGGGCATCGGGCGCGGCCTGCTGGAGGAGTTCGAGGTCTGGGCGCGCGAGCGCGAGGCGGGCTACGTCGCGCTCGCCACCCGCCGCGCCCCCGAGTTCTACCGGGCGCTGGGCTACGAGCAGTCGGCCAGCTTCTACCGCAAGGTGCTGCGCTGAGTTCCGTCTGCGGCTGATGGCATCCTGTTGGGCGTGAGCATCAACACGGTGAGCCCCCTGTTCGTCGGCCGCGCCGACGAGCTGGCCGCGCTGCAGGCGGCGTTGGGCCGGGCCCGCGCCGGCATGTCGTCGACCGTCCTGATCGGTGGCGAGGCCGGCGTCGGCAAGACCAGGCTGATCAGGGAGTTCACCGAGCGCGTCACCGAGGCGCGGGTGCTGGTCGGCGGCTGCCTCGAGCTCGGCACCGACGGCCTGCCGTTCGCCCCCTTCACCGCCGTGCTGCGCAAGCTGGTGCGCGACCTCGGCCGCGACGCGATCGCCGCCATGGTGCCCGGCGGCTCCACCCGGGGCCTCGGCAGGCTGCTGCCCGAGTTCGGCGAGCCTGAGGGCGACGGGCCCGAAGCGCGCGCCAGGCTCTTCGAGCAGGTCCTCGGGCTGCTCGAGGGGCTGGCCGAGCGGGAGCCCACCGTGCTCATCGTGGAGGACACCCACTGGGCCGACCGCTCCACCCGCGACCTGCTGTCCTTCCTCGTCCGCTACCAGCGCTCCGATCTGCCCCTGCTGATCGTCGTCACCTACCGGGCCGACGACCTGCACCGCACCCACCCGCTGCGGCCGCTGCTGGCCGAGCTGGGCAGGGTCGAGTGGGTCGGCCGCCTCGAACTGCGCAGGCTGAGCCGCCGCGAGGTGATCGAGCAGGCCGTCGGCATCCTCGGCGGGCTGCCCGGCCGGCTCGACATCGACGACGTCTACTCCCGCAGCGAGGGCAACCCGCTGTTCGTCGAGGCGCTGCTGGCGGGCGACGGCCACGACAGCGTCCCCGACTCGCTGCGCGACCTGCTGCTGGCCAGCGTCGAACGGCTGCCCGACGACACCCAGGAGCTGCTGCGGGTGGCCAGCGCGGGCGGGGCGCGGATCGACCACGCGCTGCTGACCGCGGTCGCGGGGCTCGACGACGGGGCGCTGTCCAGGGCGCTGCGCCCGGCCGTCGCCGGAAACGTGCTGGTCGTCGACGGCGAGGGCTACGCCTTCAGGCACGCGCTGATCCGCGAGGCCGTCCACGACGACCTGCTGCCGGGCGAGCGCACCCGCCTGCACACCCGCTACGCCAGGACCCTGGAGGACCACCCGGCGCTGCTGCCCGCCACCAGGGCGGCGATCGAGCTGGCCCACCACTGGCACGCCGCCCACGAGGTCAGGCCCGCGCTGCTCAGCGCATGGCGGGCGGCGGCCGCGGCGCGGAAGGCCACCGCCTACGACGAACAGCTCAGGATGCTCAGCAGGGTCATCGACCTGTGGGAGCAGGTGCCCGACGCCGCCGAGCTCATCCAGACCTCCTACATCGACGTGCTGCGCGCCAAGATCATGGTCTCCCATCTGGCCGGCGAGTTCGAACGGGCCATCTCGCTGTCGCGGGCGGCCCTACGCCTCGTCGACGCCGAGACCGACCCGATCACCACCGCCAGACTGCTGCGCCACCGCGGCCTGGCCCGCTACGACCTCGGCCGCCGCGGATACGTCGACGACCTGCGCGAGGCGGCACGCCTGGTGCCCGCCTCGCCGCCGACGGCGTTGCGCGCCAAGATCCTCGAAGCGCTGGCCCGCATGCTCAACACGCCCGACCTGTGGGCCGAGAAGGTCGCCCACGCGGAGGAGGCGCTGCGCATCGCCCGCCAGATCGGCGACGCCACCACCGAGGCCCACGCGCTCATCACGCTGACCTGGGCCGACAGCCACAACGCCGAGGCCGACCAGCAGCTCGACGGCTACACCGAGGCCAGGCGGGTGGCCGGCACGGCCGGCGCCTACAACGCGCTGATGAGGGCCGCCATCTCCGAGTCCGACACGCTGGAGGGCTGGGGCCGGCACGAGGCGGCCACCGTGGTGGCCAGGCGGGGCATCGCCGGCGCCGAGGACTACGGCCTGGCCCGCACCTCGGGCGCGTTCCTGGCGATCAACCTGGCCGAGCCGCTGGTCTCCCTGGGCCGCTGGGACGAAGCGCTGGAGGTCATCGAGCACGCACTCGACCTGGCGCCGCCGCCGCCGTACCGGGCCAGCCTGCTGGGATTCACCCTCGACATCACGCTCGCCCGCGGCGACACCGCACGGGCGCGGGCCCTGTTCGAGGAGGCCGCCGGGCTGCTGTCGGTGGGCTTCTACCGCGACCAGACCGTGCTGCCCAACCTCGGCAGGGAACTGGCGATCCAGCTGGCCGAGGGGCGCCAGGAGGCCGCCCTCGAGGTGATCGCGCGGGCGCTGCGCACCCAGGACCTGCCGGGCAACCCCCGCTACGCGTGGCCGTTCATGCTCACCGCCATCCAGGCCCTCACCACCCCACCACCCCACGGCCTGTCCGGCCACACCGGCTCGACCGGTGCCCCGGGGTCCGGCGTCCGGTACGGCGGCGCGGGGTCGGGCGGTGCTCCTGAGTCGGTGGCGCGGTTTGGCGGTTTCGGGTCAGGCGGTGCTGTGGAGGGTGGCTCGCGGTACGGCGGCGCCGGGTCGGGTGGTGCTTCGGGGTCAGGGGTCCGGTACGGCGGCGCGGGGTCGGGCGGTGCTGCGGAGGGTGGCTCGCGGTACGGCGGCGCCGGGTCGGATGGCGCTCCTGAGTCGGCGGCGCGCTGTGGTGCCGGGGCCAGTGGCGCGCCTGAGTCCGGTGCGCGCATCGGCGGTGGCAGGGCCGGCGAGGCACCGCAGGCGGGGGCGCGGTATGGCGGCGCCGGGCGTGCTCCTGAGATCGGGGCAGGGGTCGGTGGTGCCGGGGCGACCGGGTCTGGGGGGCGGTATGGCGGTGAGGTTGCCGAGGGTCCTGTGCCGTCCGCCGACGAGTTGCTGGCGTCGTTGCTGGAGATCGCGGCCGAGGTCGACGCGAAGGGCGACCTCCAGCGGGCCTGGCGGCTGACCTTCGAGGCGTGGCTGACGCGGGAGCTGGCCGTGTGGGACGCGGCGGCGCAGGTGTGGGGGGCGCTGGGCCAGCCGTACCGGCAGGCCATGGCGCTGCTCGGCGCGGCGCGCGCCGCCGTCGCCGACCCCGCCACCAACCCGGCGGGTGCCACAGGCACCCGTGCGGGCGGATTCGTGGGTAGCCACTCAAGCGGTCTGTCAGGCGGCCACGCGGGTGGTCTCTCAGGCAGCCACGCCGGCGGTCCGGCGGGGGGCCAGGCGGGAGGTCTCTCGGACGGCCACGCCGGCGGTCCGGCGAGCAGTCTCGCAGGTGATCGCCCGGGCGATCTTTCGGGTGGCCACGCCGGCGGTCCGGCGGGCGGCCACATGGGTGGTCATGCGGGAGGCCTCGCGGGCGCGAGGGAGGCGGCGGCCCAGCGGCTGTCGGCGGCCCGGCCGCTGGCCGAACGCCTGCTCGCCGCACCGCTGGTGGCCGAGATCGACTCGCTGGCCAGACGCGCCCGCGTCTCGCTGACGGGAGAGGAACCGGTCGAGGACAACCGGCTGGGGCTGACCGCCAGAGAGTTCGAGGTGCTGAAGCTGGTCACGGACGGGCAGAGCAACAAGGAGATCGCCGGCGAGCTGTTCATCTCGGTGAAGACGGTCAGCGTCCACGTCTCCAACATCCTGGCGAAGCTGGGCGCCTCGTCCCGCGGGGAGGCGGCGGCCACCGCGCACCGCCTCCACCTGTTCGACACCCTCGCCTCCTGACCGCACCCTGCCAGGCGTCGTAGTTTCCCGGTCCGTGTCCTGCTGCGGGAGCGGGGACGGTTCCATCGGTCTCCGAACCGTGTCGAAGGGCGTCCGCGTTCGGTGTTCGCGGAGGTGGGTGACGCCATGGTCTTCTGGCTCGGCTCTTCGGGCGCGAAGGTTCTCTCGCTCCTCGGGTGTCGTGCCAGGGGAGGTGCCCGTACCTGGCCCATATCTGCGGCAGCGCCCTCGTCGCTGTGTCGCGCCTCCAGCATGGAGAGAGTGTGATCGTGGCGCGCTGGATTTATCCATGAGGCGTTGCCGGCGTCCTCATTCTGCGGCGCACTCGTCGGGGCCACCATATTGGAGACGTCGATCTAGCCGCCCGGGACGGCTCCGCTTGGGACTTCGAAGGCATGTACGCAGGTGGCAGCGACTATCACGACTCCTTCGTTGAGCGGTTTCCACCCCAGGGGAGGTACCTGTTCTCCAAGTCTCGGACTGCGGAGTATGTACGGAATTATCAATAGAGGGGCGATCAATAGGTACACAGTTTTTGCAGCTCAGGATAGTAATCACCGAGAAAGACAATCGCCCTCCAAAAGCGGGTTTCGCATGGTCGAAACATGCCGGAAGTATTCTTCTCCACCAGGCGTTTTCAGCCTCCGACCTGCGGTTTTCTCGACCGCAGGCCTTCTGCTCGGTGGGCCTTGATATAGCAACCGAGGGCGCCCCGTATGCAGCCATAGGACCATGATCAGGGGACATATTCGGGGTGATCTTGATGGTATTCCCCAGGTCGCCCCAGGATTTGCCAGCATCCCTATCGCAACTGAGCGCTCGCCCTGACGGGCAAGATCGTATACCACCCCTGGCCATCTTGACCTCGACAGAACGCTCATGGGGCCGATGTCGGCTACCTACGGCAAGCCATGGAGGTCGCTATACAGCGACGGTTGGGACCCGGAGGAGTCACCGCGGGCTCGTCGTTTTGGGGTTTGCCTGGGGATGGTAGTCGCGGGGTGGGGTCGATGGTCAGCTCGCGCAGGAGTTCCCAAGTTACGGCGTTGGCGATGCGGACGTGTAGGTCATCGGCCAGGAGGATGATGTGGGTCGGGGCGCGGGTTCGTCTGCCGACGTGGTGCAACCGACCGTTCACACGCAGGGTGACCGCTTCCAGAAGGGTCGATGCGGTCTTTGCGCACTCGGGCGTGGATATCGCTTCGCGACTGCGGGGCGGAACCCTCCACGCTTGCCAGCTGGTTCCGGACTGAACAGCGCCGGTAACACGGGACAGGCCCCGATGGATTTCTGTGGGGAGGGAATGTCCATGGGGTTTTATGTACGAACGAGTCTCAAGGCTGGACCGTTCCGATTCACCTTGTCCTCAGCCGGCTTCGGGGTGTCAGCAGGCGTCCCAGGGTTCAGGGTTGGCATGGGCCCGCGCGGCAACTACGTGCGCATGGGCGCGGGCACCATCTCCTACCGCACCACCCTGCCCCGCCGGGCCGCTCACCAGACCATCCCACAGCCTCACCTGCCGCCCGCTCCCCCCGGACCCGGCATCACTATGCATGACGTCACCGGCGCTGCGATCCAGAACCTTGTAGCCACCGATGCCAGCGACATCGTCCGGCAACTCCAGGCCGCCGCCCGCCGCTGGCCTCTCTGGCCCTTCGCCTTGGCCGTCTTCGTCCTCATCGGCCTCACAATCGGCGGCTGGGGACTGCTCATCATCCTGATCAGCGCACCCGCCGTCATCTGGCTTGCCTTCCGCGACCGCGCGGCCAGATCGGTGGTCGTGATGTACGACGTCAATGACGAGGCGGCCCAGCGCTTCGCCCACATCGTTCAGGCCATCACCGCGCTCCAGAATGCCCGCCGTCTCTGGCACATCGCGGCGGCAGGCGCGGTCACCACGACCTATCAGTACAAGGTCAACAGCGGCGCCTCCAAGTTGCTGCAACGCCACCCGGCCGCCCTCACGCTGACCGGCCCCCGCTGCCTGGTCACCAACGTTGTGGTCCCGACGCTCACCGCCGGGCGGCGCTCCGTCCACTTCCTCCCCGACCGGGTGCTGCTTCAAGAGGGCAAACACTTCGCCGACATCCCCTATCAGCACCTCCACGTCACCACCTCCCCCACCCGCTTCATCGAGACAGGCCCCCTGCCAGCGGACGGGCATGTCGTCGACAGCACATGGCGATACGTCAACGTGAAAGGCGGTCCCGACCGGCGCTTCAAGAACAATGCCCAGCTCCCGGTCCTGCTCTACGGCAGGCTGGTCCTACAGAGCGCGACCGGCCTCAACCTTGTCTGGGAGGCCTCCCAGCACCCACCGATCGCCGCCGTGGGACGAGCGCTCAGACTCGCCGCCGCAGCCCAGGCACCGGGCATACGTCCGTGACACCGATGGTGCAGCGAGGTATCCCAGCGACTTCACGCGATTGTCCCGCGTCAAGAAGGTGGCAGGGTTTCTGGGCGGGGCAAGTTGGGGGGTCGTCGGGTCGGCCTGACCGAGGTAGACCCCGATCGGCCGGTTCATGGCGATGCCCTCGTACGGGCGCTGGCTGTTGAAGTCGGCGCGGTAGCATGGGCGTGCAGGGCGAGGGTGGGATCGTCGCGGCTCTCCTCGCGGTAAGCCGCTCGTAATTGAGCGAGCCGAAGGCGCGTTCCCGCACGCCGTTGGTGTCGGCCGACCGGCGAGGCCGTCCGCTGTCGTTCGTGCTGACCCAGGCCAAGCCAGAGACGGCCCGCAGTTTCGCGCCGTGCTGTCGCGTATCAAGGTCCGCCTGCCCGTCGGCCGCCCAGGCGCGGTGGCCGCCGACAAGGCATGCTCCTCCCGCGGCAACCGCGCCTATCTGCGTCGACGCGGTATCAAGGCCGTCATCCCGGAGAAGGCCGACCAGGCGGCCAACCGCAAGAAGCTCGGCTTTCGGGGCGGCTTCCGCTTCGACAAGACTGCCGACAGCTATCTGGCAGGCCTGCATCTACGCGGAGCGATCTTGTGGATCCAAAGCCTCCAACCCGTCTGAAGATCCGAAGTCCGTACAGGCCCTAGTAGGGGTGATCGAGTTACCTCGTGTACACCTCCACGAGCCCTCGTAACTGCGGGCCTCGGCGCAAAGTCCGGGCCCGTAATCACTTCGACGCAAGACCTTCACGGTAGCCAGGCTCAGCCCCGGACCGTGCGTGCAGTTACTAGAAGTGGTCGGGCAGCCAAGGTTCGCGGCTGGTCGTACTGCGGATGAGGGTCGAAAGTGCTTTCTCCGATGCAGCGTGGACGCCCGCCATGCGGGCCGAGGTAACGGTGCGATAGCCGCCGGCGTACCAGACTGCGAGCTGCCGGCGGGTAAGGATCACCTGGCCCTCGGCGTGCGTCGGGCCAATCTCGGCGGATCCGGCGTTGATTCGGAGGATGTAGCGGTCCCGGGCGTCGCCGTTCTCGTCTTGGATCTCTAGTGACACGGTGGCGTTGAGGTCTTCGGGCCAGCCGCGGAGGCGGACGGCTTCGGGGATGTCGAGGATGCGCAGCATCCAGGGGTGCCACGCCTCGGCGGTGGGCCGGTGACGGTGGAGGTTGTGCAGCAGGACGGGGTAGGGCGGAAGTGCGCCGCGCCGGAATTCTATGGTCTCGGCGCGGCTGTTGTGGCGGCCGAGGAAGGCGAGCATGGCCGCGGTCGTGTTCTGATCGGCGGCCCAGAAGTCGTGGACGATGAGGTTCATGCCATGGCGCTCACGCCGCTTCGTGGCCAGGGACAGCAACCCGGCCGTGGGCTGCCTCGGCTTGTGGAAGCGGTACACGGTCAGGGCGCTCTTTTTCTGCTTCCAGGGGAACCACCAGCCGGGCCGCTCCACGGGGCCGTTCCACTGCCGAGCGAGGTCTCGCTGGAGGTTCTGGGCGTCCGGCGTGTAGCCGTGTTCGATCTCGACGTCCTCACAGGCGAACGACCGCTTCAGGTCATCGGCGGCAACGGCCCAGGCGAGCACCGGCACGGGGGCCTCCCAACCGAGCCGTCGGGCGTAGCCGGTCGAGGACGTCGAGATCGCGGAGATCACCGCGCCCTGCTCCTGCAGGGGGCGCAGCCGTTCGACCGCCATGCGGGTGGCCAGATGATCGCCGCGTTCCTCCGGGGCGACGCAGCCAGCGCCGAGGCATGCGCTGGGCACCGGGGAGCCGCCGAAGAACTGGTTGACCAGCAGGCCGAGGCCTCCCGCGACGACCCGGCCGTCGCGGATCGCCACCCGTAGGTCGACGTGTTCACGTAGGTCAGTGATGTCGCCGACGCGGTGGCCGTAGGCGCGGCTGGCCAGGTCGTCGTACTGCTGCCACAGGTTGTCGTCGGCCTGGATGAAGGACAGTTCGCTCATGGATCGCCTACTAGTAGTTGGTGAGGGCGCGGACGGCGTCGGGGTCGATGGGGACGAGGAATGTTCGCGTGAACGACAGCACTCGTGTGCCCGCCTGGTTGTGGCCGCTGGTACGGCACGTCACGATCCCGTTGATTGGGCGGCTTTCGGAGAGCCTGCGGGTAAGGACTTTCGTCTCGGCGTAGAGGGTGTCGCCCACGAAGACGGGGGCCTCGAAGCGGACGTCGGTGAGGGCAAGGTTCGCGATGGTGAGGCCACTGGTGCTGCGTACGCTCATGCCCGCGATGAGGTTCAGCGTGACGCCACCGCACACCAGGATGCGGCCCCATTCGGTGCAGCTGCTGTAGTGGGCGTCGGTGTGGATGGGCGCCGTGTTGCCGGTCAGCGCTGTGCCCAGAAGGTTGTCGACCTCGGTGACCGTGCGCCCCGGCCGGTGCTCGATGACCAGGCCGACGGGGAGCTCGTCGTATCCGAGGCCGACGTTCTCGCGGATGCGGCCCTCGGTGATGCGCCGGTAGCCCTTTGGGAGATCGTTGCTCATGGTGGACTCCGATGTGTCTCGGGCGGGCTTGTTCAGCCGTCGGCCTCGCGGACGAGGGCCTGGGCCGCCTTGAAGAAGGGGGTGCCGACCATCTGGCCGTCTACGGATGTGATGCCGCTTCCGCTCTCCTGCCCGGCGGCGACGATCGCTCGCGCGTGGGCGATCTCGTCCTCGGAGGGGGCGAAGGTGGTGTTGATGATGGCCGCCTGGCGGGGGTGGACGGCCCCTTTGCCGTAGAACCCGAGCTCCTTGGCCTTTTCGGCGTCGCGCTGCAGCGCATCGAGGTCGTTCAGGTCGAAGGTCGGCGCGTCGATGGCGGGGACCCCGGCGGCACTCGCGCTGTTGACCAAGGCCGAGCGGGCATACAGCAGGGCCTGCCACCCCAGGCCGCAGTGGACGGCTGCGGCGTAGTCGGCCGATCCGAAGACGACGCCGCCGAGCCGGGGCGCCTTCATGATCGAGCCAAGCTTGGCGAAGGCGCGTGGGGTCTCGATCAGCGCCCAGATGTCCGGGGCGTAGTCCCCAGTGTCCAGGACGCTGGCGACGAGCTCGATGTCTCGGGCCGATTCGGTCTTCGGGACGAGGATGAGGTCGGGCTTGGCCGCGTAGGCGGCCATGGCCACGAGGTCTTTGGTTCCTTCCAGGGTGGTCGGCGCGTTCATGCGGATGCCCAGTGTGCACGGAGGGTCAGGCAGGTTGAAGAACTGCTGTGCTTCGGTGCGGGCGGCCTGCTTGTCCTGCATGGCGACGGAGTCCTCGAGGTCGACGAGGGCCACCCCGGCGCCGCAGGTCCGGGCGGCCTGGAATCGGCTGAGGCGCAGGCCGGGCGTGATGATCCAGGCCCGGCCGGGACGTGGGTACTTCGTCATGGCGGGCTTCACCTTTCGTCGCGCTTGCGCTGGATGAGGCGGTCGAGCTGTTCGACGGTGGCAACGCTGTTGATGTCGTCTTCGGAGACGTCGATGCCGAAGTGGTGGCTGAGCAGGACGGACAGCTCGACAACCGCGAGCGAGTCGAAGCCGGCCTCCTCGAGGCTCGCGTTGGGGGTTAGCCTTTCTGCGGGCAGCTTGAGGTCGTGGAGCAGGATGTTTTCCAGGTCGCCGGTCACAAGGTCTCCTCCGGTTCGTAGAGGGCGTGGGTCAGATCGGGCCAGGTGACGGTGGTGGCTCCCCAAGTCAGTCCGGCGCCGAACGCGGTCAGCACGAGGCGGTGTCCGGCCTTGAGTCGACCGTCTTCGGCGGCTTGGGCCAGGAGCAGGGGGATAGAGGCGGCGCCCGTGTTGCCCACGGAGGCGACGTTGTGCAGCTGCCGGTCGTCGGGGACAGCGAGCTGCCGGGCGACGAAGGCGGTGATCCGCGCGTTCGCCTGGTGCGGCACCAGACGGTCGACGTCGGCCATGCGCCAACCGGTCGCCGCGACTGCCTGCGCGGAGGCGGAAGACATGCGGTCCACCGCATGGCGGAAGACCTCCGCCCCTTGCATCTGCAAGGATCCGGGACGCTCGGCCCGGATCAGCTCGGCGTGCGTGCCGTCGCTGCCGAGCACGATCGGGCCGAGAGCCCCGTCCTCGCCTGCCTGTCCGCGCCGCAGCACCAGGGCTCCAGCGCCGTCGCCGAAGAGGGGCACCGTCGTACGGTCACTTGGGGCCGGGAGAGTGGAGAGCCGGTCGGCACCGATGACGAGGACGGCGTCCGCGGTCCGCGAGGCGAGCAGGCCCGCCGCCGTGGCGAGGCCGTAGAGGAAACCGGTGCAGCCTGCCGCGAGATCCAGCGCCGGGACCCCTGTCAGGCCCAGCCGGGCGGCCACCTTGGGTGCGGTGGCGGGGCAGCAGCGATCCGGTGTGGTCGTGGCGAGTACCAGTGCCTGGATCGTGCCCGATTGGCAGGGTGTGAGGGCGGCCGAGGCGGCCTGCACCGCCAGGTCCTCGGTGGAGACCTCCGCGTCGGCGATATGCCGCCGGGTGATGCCGGTGCGGGAGCGAATCCACTCCTCCGTCGTGTCCAGATGGGCGCACAGGTCAGAGTTAGAGACGACTGTCGTGGGCAGTGCCGCGCCGATGGCGCAGATGACCGCCGTGGATTCACCCACCCCGACGGGTTCGCTGTGGTCTCGCATCACGCCTCCTTCAGTTTGCGGGCGACGTCGCCGATCAGATCCTCCTGACCCGCGACCACCTGGCATTTGCCCAGCTCGAAGAAGAGATCGAGGGGGCTGACTCCCTCGCGGCGAGCAGTCTCCAGAACGGGTCGCTTGAACCCAGAGAACACCCCGGCTAGGCCGCTGACGAGGCTGACCGAGTCGATCGTCGGCGGGGCTGGCATCAACCGCTCCTCGGCGATGTCCGCCGCCTGGAGAAGCTTGCGCAGGGCGATTCCGGTGGAGAAGCCCATCCGCTTCAGTACGGCCACGAGGACCTCCAGCTGGGTGTTCCCGGCTCCGGCACCGAAGCCGCGCGCAGTCCCGTCGATGATCGAAGCTCCAGCCTGTACGGCGGCGACGGAGTTCGCGATGGCCATCCCGAGGTTGTTGTGACCGTGGAAGATCACCGGGACGTCGACCGCCGCGGCGATAGCCGTGATCCGCTCGGTGACATCGGCAGGCAGGTAGTGGCCGGCGGAGTCGAAGATGCCGACCGCCTGCGCGCCAAACTCGATCAGCAGAGCGCATTGGTCGGCCAGTTGGTCGGGACTGGCCATATGGCTCATGAGCAGGACGCCGTGGGCGGCGGCGCCGAGGTCGCGGGCTATGCCGAGATGGCGCTCGGTCACGTCGGCTTCGGTGCAGTGCGCGGCGATTCGCACCACGTCCGCACCGAGGGCGACGGCGGCGCGTAGGTCGTCGCCTGTGCCCCAGCCCGGGGCCATGAAGACACCCATCCGGGAGCTGATGAGCGCTTCGCGGACAACTTTCAGCATCTCGGTGTCACGCAGGCGGGCCCGGCCGATCTGCAAGGAGGAGGCGCCAAGCCCGTTGCCGTGACCGACCTCCACCACCGAAACCCCGGCGGCGTCGGCGGCGGCGGCGTAGTCGCGCAGCTGGTCAGCGTCGAGCTGGTGGCGCACCGCGTGGTGTCCGTCCCTGAGCGTGGGATCGTGTATCAGCACCCGGGTGCTGGCTTCGTCCATGAGCGGGGTTCCTTCACCGGGTCCGGACGGCCGCGTACTGCTCAGCAAGGAGCACGGCGGCCGCGTTGATGATGTCGAGGTTTCCCGCGTACCGGGGGATGCGGCCGCCGGTGGCGGTCACCTCCACCGCGACGCTGATCCGGCCTCGCTCTTCCACTCCGACCGACGTCACGGCGAACCCTGGCGCGTACGCGCGCACGCTAGTGGCCGCGGCCTCGACGATCGAGCGGAGCTCGGGCCGCAGGTCGGACGCCAGCACGGTCATGGCCACCCGGAACGGTGGCGCCGGCTTGGCGGGGCTGAGGTTGACCATCACCTTGGCCTTCAGCGCGCCGGTGAAGGACCGGATGGCGGCCTGGGTGGTGGCGATGTACTGGTCCAGATTGAGCCGGGTGGCTCGGCCCGCGCTCGCGCTTGCCCCGGTGGACACCACCTCGATGTAGTACGGGGTGCAGTGCTGGGCGAGGGCGTGCAGGATCGGAATCGCCGCCTGGCCGCCGCAGCTGACGAGGTTGACGTGGCGGTGCACCAGCGCCTGCTCGCCGTTGACGGGCGGCACGACCGCTGTGCCGAGCTGCGTAGGGGTCAGATCGATGAGCGTCGTGCCCGTCTCACTGAGGCGGGACCAGTGTCGTGCATGGGCGTCGGCGTTGGTGGCGTCGAAGACGACGTCGAACGGACCGGCCTCCAGCAGAGAGTCGATCCCGCCGGCGGATATCGAGCATCCCATCTCGGCTGCCCGTCTCAATCCCAGGCTCTCGCGGTTGCGGCCCACCACCAGACGGCAGTCCAGCGCCTGCGAGCGTCGGACCCTGCTCACGAGGTCGGTTCCGATCAGACCTGCTCCGAGCACCGCGACTCGTGTCCTTGCATCGGCCATGGGCCACTCCTTCGTGGGTGATCGCAAGTCGAGGGCGGCCAGGCGGCCGCCGCAGAAGAGGAAAGACGGGCGCCTCAGGCGACGCGGAGGTGCACCGGCGGCAGGTGCGGCGCGACGGCCCGCACTGTCGTTCCCGCATTCAGGGGGAGGCTGGCGTGCACCGCCCCGGCCAGGACGAGATCACCGGCCTGTAGGCCGCATGAGGAGGTGACCTTGCTCAGTCGGTCCGCCAGCCAGACCAGCGGGCGAAACGGGTCGCCGAGGACGTCCCTGCCTTCCCCCGTGGCGACGATCCTGCCGTCAATGCTGACGACGAGCTGCTCGGCAGCCAGGTCCCACGCGGGATCGAGCGGGACCATGGCCCCGGTGACGACCCGCGCGCAGGAGGCGTTGTCCGCGATGCTGTCGGCCAGGGCGATCCGCCAGCTGCTGAAGCGGGTGTCGATCACCTCTAGTGCGAGGAACACCTGCGACACCGCCTCCTTGGCGGCCTCCAGGGTGACTGGTCCCTTCAGGTCGTGGCCGAGCCGGAAGGCGATCTCCGCCTCCACCCGCGGAGTCAGGAAGTCGCCCCGTACCAGCTCGCTGCCGCTGGGCAGCACCATGTCATCCAAAAGGACGCCCGAGTCCGGTTCGTCCACCCCCATCTGGTTCTGCATCGCCTGCGAGGTCACCCCGACCTTGTGGCCGACGACGCGGGCCCCGCCGGCAACCCGGCGCGCAACAGCCGCCGCCTGAATCCGGTAGGCCTCCCGGAGGGTCAGCCCAGGCGGCTGCGCGGTCAGCGGAGCGACCGGAACCCTGGAACGCTCTGCGGCGAGCAGGCACGCCGCCGCCAAGCTCCACTGTCTTTCCCGCTCATCCATCAAATTCCTCCCAAAGGTCTGTGCGGTTCGGGAGATACGGCCAGGAGCAGACGTCGAACAAGCCCGCCGACTCGGCGATCGGTCGGGTGGGACCCGGGTCCCACCGGCGCGTTCTTGCCTGATGAAGAGTCAACCCGGAGAGGCTCTGTCGAGGTACTGTGCCGGGCAGGCCAAGCGGTATATCGCGTATACACGGACAGGTGCTCATGACCACGCGCACGCCGAACCACCAGCTCCGCGACCTCGTCGCCGAATCCGGCTTCACCTACGAGGCCCTTGCCAAGGCCGTGCGCGTAGTGGCAGCCGAAGGCAGCATCGTCTTGCGGACCAACAAATCCGCCGTCGAACATTGGATCGCCGGAGCCATACCCCGCCGCGACACAGGCCGATACCTCGCCACGGCTCTATCCCGGCGCCTCGGCCGCCTCCTCACACCCGCCGACCTCGGCCTGCCAGACGTGGACGAGGCGGACAATGACACCATCGGACTATCTCTCGGGGCCGACCCGCTGGACGCCCTGCTGCCGATGTGGAGGTTCGAGTTGGACCGGCGCCACTTCCTGACCGCCTCTGCCTACTCCGTGGCCGCCTCCGCCCTACCGCTCACCCACCTCCAGGAGATCGCCGCCCGCACGGCCGCCGCCCGCACCGGCCACATCGTCGGCATGGCCGAGGTCGCCGCGGTACGCGACATGATCAGTGCGTTCTCCGAGATGGACGAACGCCACGGCGGGCAGCACGGCCGCAGCGCCCTGGTCACCTATCTGCTCGACGACGTCGCTCCGCTGTGCCGGGGCCGTTTCCGCACCGAAGAGGCCCGCCGGCAGATGCTCTCGGCGGCCAGCCGCGGCGTACACCTCCTGGGCTGGAAGAGCTACGACGCCGGCCAGCAAGGGCTCGCCCAGCGGTATTACCTCCAGTCCTACGCGCTGGCCAGCGAGTCCGGCATCACCGGGCACGACGGGTTCGTGATGCGCACCATGGCCATGCAGGGCCTCAAGCTTCACCACCCCCAACACTGCCTGAACCTCGCCGAGACAGGCCTGACTCGGGCCATGGGTCGCGTCGACGCCCAGACCGAGGCCCTGTTCCGGGTGATGTACGCCCACACTCTGGCCAAGGCCGGCAATCGGTGCGCTGCCTTCGCCGAGGCCGAGCAGGCGCGCGTGCTGCTGACCGACGCCCCCGGCGACGAAATACCATTCTGGGCCCTGGCCTGGGGACCCCCGGCCGCCGCGGTGTACTCCCGGACCGCCAAGGTCCACGAAACGCTCGGCGACCATCGGGCCGCCGCCGAGCAGTACGCCCTCGCCGCCGCGTCCCGCCCTGCCGGAACCTACGCCCGAATCGTTGCCCTTGACCTGGTGGCCGCCGCCGAGATGCACTTCAAGCGCGGCAGCATCGAACAGGCGTGTGCCACCTGGCACCAGGCCATCGACCACATGGACGGCGTGCGGTCAGTCCGCACTCGCAAGGCGGTCAACCGTATGCGTGCAGACCTCGCCCGTTTTCGTGCACGTGGCCTGCGGTGCGTGGCCGACCTCGACGAACGGGCACGCGACTTCCTCACCAGCACCTGACGACAGGTCCTACTACAGCCGACCACGTCCGGAACCGTTCACGAGAATCCACCGACCGAGTGGCCGACGCAGCTCAGGCATCGTGTCGGAGCGGTGCCTCCATGTAACGGCGCACGATCGGCTGTAGGTAGTCCGCGTGCGGACCCTCGAGGTCGGCAACCTCAGCTGGGGAGCTCACCAGAGCGATCCCGTCCAGCTCAGGCTCACGACCCTGGGCCTGGTCGGCGGCCGTCACAGTCTCAAACCGCTCATACAGCACCGCCGCCGGACGAGGCGGGGCGAGGAAGACCAGGCCGATGCTCCGGTTCTCGCCGCGAGTCACGGCCCACAGGCCCAGCTCCTCGGGCACGAGGTCGACACCGATTTCCTCGGCCAGCTCTCGGGCGGCATGGCCACGCACAGCCACCTCATCGAGCTCCCCATGGTGCTCAGGTGGCTCTACGGAACCACCGGGAAGCTGCCAGCGTCCCGGGGCAGCTGTTGATGACGACATCCTCGCTACCAGCACACGCCCATCGTCGGTCGGTTGGACCACGTTTACGAACATGGACGGCAGCCACGAGGCGCCTGGTACCCGACGAAGGGCGTAGTGGCGGTAGGTCACCCGCGCCCAGGAGAGGACGAGAATGTGCGGCCCCTCCCACTCCACCGCCGCGCATGCCACCACAGGACCGTCGAACAGGCTCGGGTTGGCCTGGACCGCCTTGTGCCATACGCGGTCCCTGGCGGATTCCTCCTCGGGGGACAGCAGCGGTGCTTCGACCTCCGTCAGGCGGAGCCGGTGAACGTCGAAGAGGTCAACGTCCACGGTGGGCGGTGTCTCGGTCACCGGGTCATCGTAGGGCTGACCAGGAAGGTGCGCGAGGGTGGGCATACGATCAACGTGCACGCGCTGGTGGCCACCGCCGTGAACGCCAACGGGCAGCGCGAGATCCTCGGGTTGGAGGTCACCAGCGCTGAGGACGGCGCGGGCTGGCTGGCCTTCCTGCGCGGCCTGGTGGCTCGTGGCCTGTCCGGGGTGCAGTTGGTCATCTCCGACTGCCACGCCGGGTTGGTCGCCGCGATCGGTGCCACCTTGGCGGGTGCGACCTGGCAACGGTGTCGCAGCCACTGAAGCCGTGAGGAAATAACACAGCGATTCGATCTTTCGGGTTGGATGTCATGTTATGGCGATCTTGCCCGTTGTTCTCGATCAGCTGGCGTTGAAGTTCGAGGTGGTGTTGCCGCATCTGAACGAGCGGCAGCGGCGGTTGCTGCTGGCAGCCGAGGCCCGGTTACTGGGGCATGGCGGAGTTCGTGCGGTCGCTCGGGTCGCCGGGGTGAGCGAGTCCACCGTGCGGAAGGGGGTGTTCGAACTCGCAGGGGCACCGGGTATCGCCGCCGACGGTCGGGCGGCTGCTGCGAGAGGCTGGGTTCAGCCTGCAGGGCAACGCCAAGACCCTGGAAGGGAAGCAGCACCCGGACCGGGATGCGCAGTTCCGCTATATCAGCGAGCAGGTCAAGCAGCATCAGGCTGCGGGCGAGCCGGTGATCAGCGTCGATACCAAGAAACGCGAGCAGCTCGGCCGGCTTCCCAACCCGGGCCGTGAGTGGCGGCCGAAGGGCGACCCGATCGAGGTGGAGGACCACAGCTTCTTCTTCACTGGGCCGGACGTCGAGCAGGCCATCCCGTATGGGATCTACGACATCAGCGCGAACACCGGCTGGGTGAACGTCGGCATCGACCACGACACCTCAACGTTCGCGGTCGCCTCGATCCGCCGCTGGTGGCAGGCCCGCGGCCGCTTGGACTATCCGGACGCCTCCCGGCTGTTGATCACCGCGGATGCGGGAGGCTCCAACAGCTACCGGTTCCGGGTCTGGAAGGCCGAGCTCGCCGCCCTGGCCGCGGAGACCGGTCTGGCGATCACTGTGTGTCATTTCCCGCCGGGCACCTCGAAATGGAACAAGATCGAGCACCGGCTGTTCTCCCATATCACGATGAACTGGCGTGGACGGCCGCTGACCAGCCACGAGGTCGTCGTCAACATCATCGCCTCAACGAGGACCCGCACCGGGCTGCGAGTCGAAGCCGAACTCGACACCGCCTCGTATCCGCTGGGCGTCACGGTGAGCAAGGCTCGGTTCGCCGAGCTGCCAATCCACGCCCACCCCACCCACGGCTCCTGGAATTACACGATCCACCCCGCCCTGGTCGCCGCCGACCGGCCACCCGTCGTCGGCACCGACCGCGCGCAGATCCACGCTGCCGCACTACGCGCGCTGGCCGACTCCCGGCTGACCGGCATGACCGAAGCCCAACTGGACGACCTGGCGCGCCGGCTCGCCCCCGCCCAGGCCGCTCGAGCCGAGCAGCGCACCTTCCACCAGCGCGGCGGCGAACGCCGGCGCGCCAAGGGCGCCGGGTCCCACAGCCTGCTCTCCAACGCGGACCGGGTGCTGATCACAGTCGTCTACCTCCGCCAGATCTGCTCCCAGAAGGTCCTGTCGGACCTGCTCGAGGTCAGCGACTTCACGATCGGCTATTGGATTGCCGAGACTCGCAAGCTGCTCACCGAGCACCAGGTCACGGTCCCCGCCACCACCATGCGGTTCACCACCGCCGCACAGCTGCGCAGCTTCCTGGACAACGACGATGTCCCCGCCCAGCGGCCCCGGATCTCCGAAACGCTCTCGCATCCCACTCTGACCGGAATGAGCCGCGAAGAACTCCGCCTGATGATCGAGCGACTCACCCCGCTCCAAGCCGCCCGCCTCGAACGCCTCCGCTACCAGCGCCGCGGCGGTGAACGACTCCCCGGAGCCCGAGGCGGCATCTTCCAACAGAAGATCACCGACGCCGAGCGGATTCTCGCCGCCATCCTCTACGAGCGGAAAGCCTGCACACGGCAAGCCCTCAGCGAACTGTTCGAAGTCAGCCCCCGCACGATCGGCAACACCCTCATCGAGACCCGCCCACTCCTGGAACACGACGGCTACAACCCCGCACCCGCCCCAACTCGCCACCGGACCGCAGCCGCGCTCCTTGCCTCCATCTCGCCGTGTTGATTCTTAACGGCTTCACTACCTGCGCAACCCGCTCTGGCCGTGCTGCCCGCCTCCTGCAGCTCCATGACGAGGTTGCGTCCGAGCTACGTGACCCACGGCCTGGAGTGCGTGCTAGCACCAGCCCGGGAGGGCGGACGAGACCCCGACTCCCGCAGAAGGCGGGGGTCAGCTGGTGAGTTGGGCCTCGAGGCGGTAGCCGTCGACGGTGACGTAGACCTGGTCGCCCGGCCTCGCGTTCAGGCGCATCAGGACCGGCTGCAGCGAGTCGAACACCGGCTGCTGGTCGCGCCAGACGAGCACGATCGCGTTGTCGCCGGGGCCCGTGACCGACAGCAGGGTGCCGGGCCGCATGCCGAGCTGGGCCGCGTACCCCTCCGGCACGGCCACGGGGCCGCCGCGCAGGTGCTCGGGGGTGACGTCGATGCGTTGCCAGCGCCGCGGGTCGGAGGCGGGGCTCGGCAGCGGAGGCGGGGGAGAGGAGGGCGTGCCCGCCAGCAGCGGGGGTGGTGTGCCGGCGCCGGCCAGCAGCGGCGAGCGTCCGCCCGAGAGCGCCGACAGGGTCGCCAGCGCGGCGCTGGGATCGATCGGGCCCTGCGGCGCGGGCGGGACGGGCTGTCCGCCCCTGTGGTGGTGGCCGTTGGCCCCCGGCGTACGGCGTGGCAGCGGCTGCTGTACGGCGGGCGCGGCCGCGGCCGTCTCGACGAGGGCTTCGGCGGGCAGCGCGTCGAGCCATGCCTTGGCCGAGTGCCGCCTGATGCCGAGTTCGCCGAGCAGTTCCTCCACGTCCGCGTCGGCGGGATGGGCGGCCAGCAGTCGCCTGGTGCGCGCCTGCAACCCGGCCAGGTCGCCGACGACGAGCCAGCCGTCCTGCAGGCGACGGTCCGGCATGAGCGTGACCAGTACCCGCCACAGCGGGCTGCGCAGGGTCGGCACGATGACGGGGTGCGCGGGGTCGGCGCCGATCAGCTGGTCCTCGGTGGCGGCGGTGCCGAGCCACTCGGTGAGGCGGAACATGTGGCCCGTGACGGGCGCGGACTCCGAGGAGCGCAGCCAGTGCAGCACGCGTTCCTCGGCGGTGCGCTGGGCCTGGGACAGCACTTCCCTGTCGACCAGCAGCTTGTGGGCGAGGGAGCGCAGGGTGTCGGGCTCGGCGGCGAACAGGCGGTTGACGGCGACCGCCAGCTCCAGACGGTCGAAGGAGCGGAACAGGCCGTCGACGACGCGGACCATCGGGTAGTCGTCGTCGGGGCTCCCCGCGGCCGGCGCGGCCAGCGGCGGTTTGGGGTAGGCCGAGCCCTGGGGCTGGGCGGCGAACGGCGAGGTCTGGTTCGGTGCGGCAGGCTGCGCGCCACCGGGCTGGCCGGCGGAGGGAGTGCCGGCGCCCTGCCCCGGAGCACCGGGCTGGCCCGAAACTCCGCCGGGCCGGTCCGCGACTCCGCCCGGCTGGCCCGCGACTCCGCCCGGCTGGCCGGCGAAACCCGGCGCGCCGTTCGCCGGAGCCGCCGCGGCGCCGGGCTGACCCGGGGCAGCACCCGGTTGACCGGCGGGGCCCTGCGCGGCCGGGGCGCCACTCGGGGACGAGGCTCCTGGCTGGCCCTGAACAGCACCCGGCTGGCCCGCGAAACCCGGTGCGCCGCCTGCCGGGGCCGCCGCGCCAGGCTGACCCGGGACAGCACCGGGTTGACCCGGGGCAGCACCAGGCTGACCGGGAGCGTTCGGGGCCGCCGCACCGGGCTGACCCGGCGCCCCTGGCGCGCCCGCCGTGCCGGGGGCACCGGCGACCGGCTGCGCGGGGAAGGAGCCGGTGGAAGGGTGTCCCGCGACGGGCTGGGCGGGGAAGGAGCCGGTGGAAGGGTGCCCCGTGCCGGATTGGGCGGGGAAGGAACCGCTCGACGGAGGACCCGCGACCGGCTGGGCGGGGAAGGAGCCGGTGGAAGGGTGCCCCGTGCCGGATTGGGCGGCGAACGAGCCGGTGGAGGTCTGGCCGGGCACGGCAGGGAAGGAGCCGGTCGACACGCCGCCGGCCGTCGGCCCGGAACCACCCGGACGCTGCGCCGCGGCGGCGGGATCCTGCGCGCCGGCCCCGTGCTGAAGCCCCTGCCCCTGCCCCTGAGCCTGAGCCGGTCCATGCCCCTGGCTCTGGCCGCCAGGCCGCTGGGGCAGCGGTGCGCTCGCGCCCCTGTCCTGCGGGGCGGCCTGGTGCGGTGCGAAGAAGCCGCCTTCAGGCGGCTGCGAGAGGCCCTGGGCGGGTTCGGCGCCGGGGCGTTGCGGGAGCGCTCCCGCGGGCCGTACGGCCGTGGCGTCGGACGTCGCGGGGATCCTGCCGAGCACTTCCCTGAACACCGACTCCACCACGACCTCGGTCGAGGCGGACGAGGGCGGCGAGCCCAGGTCTCCCGTGCTCAGCCGGCGCAGCACGCGCCATCCGCCCAGGTCGGTGATGACCGTGCGGGCGGGCTCCGGCCAGCCGGGCAGGGAGGGGTCCACGTGATGGACGTGCAGCGCGGGAAGCACGTCGGCCAGCGGCAGATGGTCCCACCGGGAGGCGGCCAGGCGCGCCAGCCGTTCGCACATCCACTCGACGCCGGTGGTGCCGAGGGCCCGTGACAGCGAGAGCGAACCCCACCAGCCCGCGGGGAGGCGAGGGTCGGCCAGGGCTTCGGCGACCTGCTGAGGACGGCTCCAGCGCAGCGCTGGGACCAGGTCGCTCAGGCAGATCGATGACTCGACGTCCATCGGCGGACCGCATCCTCCCCAGAGAGTTGTGACGCGTGTGGCTAATGGTGCAGCCTACGCCGCAAGCTATCAATCGGTGTGAATAGGGTAAAGCTGGTTGGAACCCAAACCGTACCGGGGCCGACCCCCCACGATGGCCACGGCGTCGGCCCCGGCATCGCATCCCGCCTCGAGAGATGCCAGGTCACCGGCGCCGGCGAGCTTCGCCGTGAGGAATCCCGCGGCGAAGGCGTCTCCCGCTCCGGTGGAGTCGACCACGGCGCGTTCCCTGCCCTCGGTCGTGGCGGTCACACGTCCGTTCCTGGCGAGGATCGCGCCGCTCGCGCCGAGCTTGACCACCGCCGTGCCGTAGCGGTCGCTGAGCTGTTCGGCGGCGGGCTCGGGGGAGCCGGCGCCGGTCAGCAGGAGCGCCTCGTCCCTGTTGGGGATGACCAGCCCGGCCCGCGCGGTCTCGGCGAGGAAGCGCTCGACGCCGAACTCGCGCAGGAACCCGGACGAGGCGGGGTCGACGCTGATGGACAGGCCCAGCGCCGCGGCTGACGTCATGGCGAGCCTGGCCAGTTCGAGTCCCGGCTCGGCGAACAGCGTGTAGCCGGAGATGTGCAGGTGGCGCACGCCGTCCAGCAGGTCGGGGGACCAGTCGTCGACGGAGATGTGGCCGCCGGCGCCGCGGTTGGTGAGCATGGAGCGCTCGCCTGTGACGTCGACCATCGCGATCACCACGGCGGTCGGGTGGTCGGGGTCGACGCGCACGTGCGGGCGCACGCCCACCTTGGTCAGCTCGGCCGTGTGCCATTCGCCGGTGTCGAAGCCCACCCTGGTCAGCAGGCGCGAGTCGGCCCCCAGGTGGGCGGCCCACGAGGCGGTGTTGGCGCCCGAGCCGCCGGGGCGCAGCACGATGTCGGCGGCGGTGTCGGTGCCCGTGCTGACCGGGGCGTTGTGGATGGCGACGACGTCGGTGACGACGTCGCCGATCACCAGGAGTCCCGCGCTCATCCCCGCGCCCAGGCGACCGCGATGTCGCCGGCGACGCGGACGTTGCCGCGGACGGCGGCGAGGTTGGCCTCCAGGGACGCGCCGCCGGTGCCGCGCACCAGGTACGACAGCAGGAACGGGGTGATGGCCTGGCCGGTCACGCCCTCACGCTCGGCGGCGGCCAGCGCCTCGGCCAGCACGCGGTCGTGCAGCTCCGGGTCGAGCTGCTCGGCCACCGGCACCGGGTTGGCGATGATCAGCGCGGTCTCGGGGCCGCCAAGAGCGTCCTGGCCGCGCATGATGGCGGCGGCCTGCTCGGCCGACTCGATCCGCCAGTCGACCGGCTCGCCCGAGCTGTGCAGGTAGAAGCCGGGGAAGGTGTCGGTGCGCAGGCCCGCGATGGTGACGCCGCGCGTCTCCAGGCGCTGCAGCGTGGCCGGCACGTCGAGGATCGACTTCACGCCCGCGCAGACGATGGTGATGCGGGTGCGGGCGAGCGTGTCGAGGTCGGCCGACTCGTCCTGGTCCTGCGTCCAGCCGCGGTGCACGCCGCCGAGGCCGCCGGTGGCGAAGATCCGTACGCCCGCCCTGGCGGCCAGGAACGAGGTCGCCGACACGGTGGTCGCGCCGCTGGCCCCGAGGGCGGCGGCGACGGGCAGGTCGCGCTGACCGAGCTTGCGCAGGCCGGGCTCGGTGGCGATGCGGATCAGCTCGTCCTCGTCCAGGCCGACCTTGGCCACCCCGTCCAGCACCGCGATCGTGGCGGGCACGGCGCCCGCCTTGCGGACGATCTCCTCCAGCTCCCTGGCGACCTCGAGGTTGCGCGGCTGGGGCAGGCCGTGGGAGATGATCGTGGACTCCAGGGCCACCACGGGCGCTCCGGCGGCCAGCGCCTCGGCGACCTCGGCGGACGGGCGGAGGATGGGGTCAGTCGTGCTGGGCATGGGGTGGTTCGTGCTCCTTGGACGTGCTGGTGCTGGTGTCTTCTGGAACGGGCCAATGGCCGGGGATTGTTCCAAAAAGAGCAGGTTACCCCTGGTCAGATGAGCAGCGCCACGCCGCCCAGCGAGAGCGTGACGATCACGGTGGTGGCGATGCCGCCGAGCAGCAGCGCCCTGCCGCCCCTGACCAGCCTGCGCACATCGATGCCGGTGCCCAGGCCGAACAGCGCGGCGGCCAGGAGCAGGGCGCTGAGCCGGGGCGCCGCGCCGGTGACCGCCTCGGGCACCAGACCCGTGGCGCGCACCGCGACCATGGCCAGGAAGCCGAGCACGAACGCCGGGACCAGCGGCGTGGCCCTGCGCGGCGCCTCCGGGTCCGATCCCGTGCCCGCCCTCGTGCCGGGCGCGCCGGCCTCCTCGCGGCGCAGGCGCAGGGAGGTCAGCGCCACCAGCGGCGCGAGCAGCACGACCCTGGCCAGCTTCACCGTCACCGCCACGGTGAGAACGGCGGCGCCGCCGGCCGCGCCGATGGCGGCGACCTGGGCGACCTCGTGCACCGACGCGCCCGCCCACACGCCGAGCTGGTGGGAGTTCAGGCCGAGCCACGAGGCCAGCAGCGGCAGCAGCGCGATGAGCGCCGTGCCGTACAGGACGACCACGCTGAGCGCGCCGGCCACGTCGTCGTCATCGCTGACGCCGCGCTCGCCGCCCGTGGCCTCGTGCATGCCCGCCACCGCGGCCGCGCCGCAGATGGACACGCCGGTGGCGACCAGCAGTGACGTGCCCCGTGACAGCCCGAGCCACCGGCCGGCCAGCGGGGTGACGGCGAAGGTGACGCCGGTCGCCAGCGCGACGACGGCGAGCGGCTGCCAGCCGAGTGCCAGCACGTCCGGCACCGCGATCTGCAGGCCGAGCACCACGATCGCGGCGCGCAGGACGGTCCGCGAGACGAACCTGACGCCCGGCGCGAACACGGCGCCGACGCCCGTGGTGTTGGCCAGCGCCGCGCCGAGCACGACGGCCACGATGGCCGCGCTCACCGCGGGCACCAGGCTGTTCACCACCAGGGCGACGGCGACCGCGCCGGCGGTGAGGCCGAGTCCTGGCAGCAGCCCGCGCACGGCGGCGGAGGTGGCGGGAGCGTTGGCGGTGAGGGTCATGCCTCCAGTCTTCGGGCAGGTCGGGGCCGCCAGTAGACCGATCTTGACTGGGAGCCCATAGCCTGTGGCTATGAGTGAATTGCCCGATCTGGAGTCGTTGCGGCTTTTGGTCGACGCGGGCGAGCTCGGCAGCCTCGGCCAGGCGGCCAGGGCCGCGGGCATCGCGCAGCCCTCGGCCAGCAAGCGCATCGCCAGGCTCGAACGCCGGCTCGGCGTGCCGTTGCTCGAACGCACGCCCCGCGGGTCGGCGCTGACCGCCGAGGGCCGGATGGTCGCCGGCTGGGCGGCGCAGGTGCTGGCCGCCGCGCACGAGCTGATGCGCGCGGTCGAGGCCGTACGGCAGGGCGAGGCCGCGCAGTTGCACGTCGCGGCCAGCATGACGGTGGCGGAGTACCTGGTGCCGCGCTGGCTGGGCGAGCTGCAGAGCCGGGAGCCCGACATCCAGGTGGGGCTCGACGTGATGAACTCGGCCGACGTGGCGGCCCGCGTGCTCGCCGAGAAGGTGGAGCTGGGGTTCGTGGAGGGCCCGACGGTGCCCGACGGCCTGGCCAGCAGGGTCGTGGCCACCGACCGCCTGGTCGTGGTGGTCTCACCAGGGCATCCGTGGGCGCGCCGCCGTACGGTGCTGCGGGTGGCGGAGCTGGCGGCCACCCCGCTGGTGGTGCGCGAGCCCGGCTCGGGCACCAGGGAGACGCTGGACCTGGCCTTCGCCGGGCAGCACGTGGCCAGCCCGCGCCTGGAGCTGGGCTCCAACGCGGCGGTGAAGGGCGCGGCCCAGGCGGGTGCGGCGCCGGCGGTGCTGAGCGGGCACGCGGTCGAGGCGGAGGTGGCCACGGGACGGCTGGTGGAGGTGCCGCTGGCGGGGCTCAACCTGGTGCGCAACCTGCGGGCGGTGTGGCGCAGGGGCAGGTCGCTGACCGGGCCGGCCGCCACCCTGCTGGCCATCGCCTCCCGGCCGTGACACCTTGACGGTTCGCTACATATTCATGGACAAATAGGTCGTATGCCATATGACGTCGTGATCGCCGGCGCCGGCCACAACGGTCTGGTCGCCGCGGCCTACCTGGCCGCCGCGGGCCGCAGCGTGCTCGTCCTCGAACGCCAGGACCACGTGGGCGGCCTGGCCATCTCCACCAGGGCCTTCCCCGGCGTGGACGCCCGCCTGTCGCGCTACTCCTACCTGGTCAGCCTTCTCCCCACGAAGATCGTCAACGACCTGGGGCTCCGCCTCGACCTGCGCCGGCGTCGCTTCGCCTCCTACACGCCCGTCGGAGACGGCGGCCTTCTCGTCGACAACGCCGACGACGAACGCACGGCCGCGTCGTTCCGGCGCGTCACCGGCGGGGAGTCCGACTACCGGGCATGGCGGGAGTTCTACGCCATGACGGCCCGGGTCGCCGAGCGGCTGGCCCCCACCCTGCTCGAACCGCTGCGCCCCGCCGACCGGCTGCGCGAGGTGGTCGGCGACGAGGTGGCCTGGCGCGACCTGTTCGAGCGGCCGATCGGGCAGGTCGTCGACGAGCGCTTCGCCGACGACACCGTGCGCGGGGTGGTGCTGACCGACGCGCTCATCGGCACGTTCGCCGACCCCGCCGAGAACCTGCTGGCCAACAGGTGCTTCCTCTACCACGTCATCGGCGACGGCACGGGCGAGTGGAACGTGCCCGTCGGCGGGATGGGCGCGGTCACCGGCGCGCTGGAGGAGGCGGCGAGGAAGGCCGGCGCCACCATCACGACGGGCGCGGAGATCGTGGGGATCGACCCCTCGGGCGAGGTCACCTTCCGCGACGCCGGGGGCGAGCACACCGTCACCGGCGAGCGGGTGCTGGTCAACCTGCCGCCCGCCGTCCTCGACCGGCTGATGGGAGGCTCCCCGGCGGCGCCCGAGGGCGCCCAGCTCAAGATCAACATGGTGTTGAGCAGGCTGCCCCGGCTGAAGGACCCGGACGTGGACCCGCGCGAGGCCTTCAGCGGCACCTTCCACATCAACGAGAGCCGCGACCAGCTCGCGCGCGCCTACGCGCAGGCCGCCCGCGGCGAGGTGCCCGACCTGCCGCCCGCCGAGGTCTACTGCCACTCCCTCACCGATCCCTCCATCCTCGGCCCGGGGCTGCGCGCGCAGACGATGACCTTGTTCGGCCTGCACATGCCCGCCAGGCTCTTCCCCCGCCACAAGGACGAGGCGGTCGCCGCGACCCTGCGCTCGATCGACTCGGTCCTCGCCGAGCCGCTGGAGGACTGCCTGCTCACCGGTCCGGACGGCGAGCCGTGCATCGAGGCCAAGACCCCGCACGACCTGGAGGTCGAGGCCGGGCTGCCCGGCGGCCACATCTTCCACCGCGACCTCGCCTGGCCGTACGGCGAGGCCGGCACCTGGGGCGTCGAGACCGAGCACCCGCGCATCCTGCTGTGCGGCGCGGGCGCCCGGCGCGGCGGCGGCGTCAGCGGCATCCCCGGGCACAACGCCGCGATGGCGCTGCTGAGGGGACCTTCATGACGTTCTCATGAAGCGGGTCTACCGTGGGTCACCATGAGTGATGGCGCGCGGTTGCTGGTGGTGGACGACGAGCCCGCCCTGCGGGAGGCGCTGCAGTCGAGCCTGGAGTTCGAGGGGTACCTGGTCGCCGCCGTCGCCGACGGCCAGGCCGCCCTCGACGAGCTGGGCCGGCAGAGCTACGACGCGGTGCTGCTCGACGTGATGATGCCGCGCGTCGACGGGCTGACCGCCTGCCGCAGGCTGCGCGCGATCGGCAACCACGTTCCCGTGCTCATGCTCACCGCCAGGGACGCTGTCGGCGACCGCGTCTCGGGACTCGACGCGGGCGCCGACGACTACCTGGTCAAGCCCTTCGAGCTGGACGAACTCCTGGCCAGGGTGCGGGCGCTGCTGCGGCGCGGCTCGCTCGGCGGGCGCGGCGCGGGCGGCGCCGCGCTGGCCTTCGGCGATCTGCGCATGGACCCGGCCACGCGCGAGGTCACCAGGGGCGGCCGCCGTCTCGACCTGACCAGGACCGAGTACCTGCTGCTCGAGCTGCTGCTCGCGCACCCGCGCCAGGTGCTGACCAGGGAGCAGATCCTCACCGAGGTGTGGGGCTTCGACTTCGAGCCGACCTCGAACTCGCTGGACGTCTACGTGATGTACCTGCGCCGCAAGCTGGAGGCCGAGGGCGAGCCCCGGCTGATCCACACCGTCCGCGGGGTGGGCTACGTGCTGCGGGCCGCCGCGTGAGACGGCGCAGCCTGCGCTCGCGACTGACACTGCTGGTGACGCTGGCGGTGGCGGTCGCGGTCGCGGTCTCGGCGGTCGGCTGCTACCTCATCGTCAAGCACGAGCTGTACGTGCAGATGGACCGCACCTTCGACGAGCAGCGCATGAAGCCGCCCGAGGCCAAGCGGTACGACGTCGAGTGGCTGCTCAAGCACTGCCAGCCGACGGCCCAGAGCACCGGGCACTACGGCCGGCCGCCCCAGTCGACCATGGTCGTCTACGCCGACGGGCGGCCCAACTGCTACGTCGGCCCCGGCCTGACCGTCACCCCCACGGTGCGGCGGATCGCGGCCCAGGGCGGCTCGGACATCTTCAACGGCACCACCGAGCAGGGCAAGCCGGTCCGCGTCTTCGTCGAGAGCCCCGTGCCAGGAATGGCGATCATGGACAGCCGGCCGCTCGGCGAGCTACTGGGCACACTGCGCACGCTGACGTTCCTGCTGGCCAGCGTCGCCGCCATCGGCGTGCTCGGGGCGGCCTGCGCCGGCCTGCTCGTCTCCCGTACGGCCCTGCGCCCCGTCGGCCGCCTCACCGAGGCCGTCGAGCACATCGCCAGGACCGAGGACCTCAACACCACCATCCCGGTCAACGGCACCGACGAGATCGCCAGGCTCAGCCGGTCCTTCAACGCCATGACCGGCGCCCTGGCCGGCTCCCGCGAGCGCCAGCAGCAACTGGTCGCCGACGCCGGCCACGAGCTGCGCACCCCCCTCACCAGCCTGCGCACCAACATCGACCTGTTGCTGCGCAGCGAGCACACCGGCAGGGCCATCGACCCCAAGGCCAAGCAGCGCCTGCTGGTCAACCTCAAGGCGCAGTTCGAGGAGCTGACCACGCTGGTCGGCGACCTGCTGCAGCTGGCCAGGGGCCAGTCCGACCACGAGCCGCACGTCGAGCACGCCTTCCACGACGTCGTCGGCGCCGCCGCCGCCCGTGCCAGGCTGCGCGGCGCGGACGTCACCACCGACCTCGACCCCTGGTACGTCGTGGGCCACCCCTCCTCGCTCGAACGCGCCGTCATGAACCTGCTCGACAACGCCGCCAAGTTCAGCCCGGGCGGCAAGGTCGAGGTGGAACTGCACGGCGGCGAGCTGACGGTCCGCGACCACGGCCCCGGCATCCCGGCCGAGGAGCTGCCGCATGTCTTCGAACGCTTCTGGCGCTCCCCGTCGGCGCGCGGCCTGCCCGGCTCGGGGCTCGGGCTGGCCATCGTGGCGCAGGCCGTCCAGGAGGCGGGAGGACAGGTACGGCTCGACAACGCCCCAGGCGGCGGCGTGATCGCGCGTGTCGACCTGCCAGGATCGCCGGTTCTCACTCACCCTTAAGAGCGGCCCCAGTCACGTTCAAGACGCTGTCGCGACCGTGGACCCATGAACACTGCACTCAGGACGCGCCTGGTCGAGGTGGTCGTCCCGGTCCACAACGAGCAGCGGGCGTTGCCGGATTGCGTCGCCAGGCTGCACGAGCACCTCACCACGTCCTTCCCCTACGGCTTCCGCATCACGATCGCCGACAACGCCAGCTCCGACGGCACCTGGCGCATCGCCCAGGAGCTGGCCGCGCGCTACCGGGGGTGCGGGCCGTACGGGTGGAGGAGAAGGGGCGCGGCAGGGCGCGTACGCGGTGACACCGCTGGGCGCGCCGGTCAACGGGACCAACCCGACGGCGGGGCCGTCCGGTGACGCCGGCCGTCTGGGCGGCGCCGACGGGCCGCAGGGCGGAGTCGGGTCCCCCGGTGGGGACGGGCCTTCGGGCGCGGACGGTTTTCCGGGCGGGGAAGGCGCGCCCGGACAGGAGGGGACGCCGGGTCAAGGGACGCCGGGACGAGGGGCGCCGGGTCACGGGACGCCGGGACAAGGGGCGCCGGGTCACGGGTTGCCGGGACGAGAGGCGCCGGGACAAGCGGGGGAGGGGGCGACGCAGGGGCAGGACGGGCCGGCGGGACGGGCGGGCGGCGGCCGGATGCCCGGAGGCGGCGGTGGTCCGGGCTGGGAGGCCGGCGATGAGCTGACCGCCTACCTGGAGGCGCACCAGGACGGCGCCACCTGGCTGGTCGCGGTCGACAGCGCGGGGCAGGCGTCGTCGCTCATCCTGAGGACCGGCAAGCCGGCGACCTCGGGCGCCGCGTGACCTCCGGGTGGGCCCGGGATGCCCCGGCGACCTCGGGCGCCGCCCGCGCCGCGGCATCGGCTAGTCTTGGCCGGTGCGACGTGCGGACGGTGCCCGAGGCAGCAGGGCGGACCAGGCTGACCAGCGCAGGGCCGAGCTGCTGGAGGCCACGCGCAAGGTCGTTCTCGAACGCGGCCTGGCCAACACGAGGGTCGCCGACATCGCCAAGGCGGTCAACGTCAGCGGCGGGCTCATCCACTACCACTTCGCCACCAAGGACGAGCTGATCACCGCCATGCTGCGGGCCACGCTCGACATCGAGAGCGCCCGGCTCGACCAGCTGGTCACCGGTGAGGGCAGCGCCGTCGAACGCCTCGACAGGGTGCTGCGCTTCTACATCCCGCAGTCGCGCTCCGACCAGAGCTGGCTGCTGTGGATCGATGCCTGGAACACCGCGCTCAGGGAGCCGGCCGTCCGCAAGATCGTGCTGGAGCTGGAGACGACGTGGCTGCGCGCCCTGGAGCAGGTGATCTCCGAAGGGGCCGACACGGGCGAGTTCAGCTGTGAGGACCCGGCGGGCGCGGCCGAACGCATCGACGCGATGCTCGACGGGCTGATCATCCGCTACACGCTCCACCCGAACGTCCTGTCGCGGCCCCGGCTGCTGGAGCACGCGCACATGGCCGCCGCCCGCGAGGTCGGCATCTCGCCCGACGCGTTCGCCCGCTCCTCGTGAGCGGCGGGCTCCCGGGCAACGGGGCCTTCGCGAGCGGTGGCGCCGCTCGTTCAGGTTCGATCACCAGGGGGCGTTGCTGCACCAGCGGGAGCTGAAGTAGGTGTCCGGCGTGTCACCGTCCGACCCGCCGTCGTTGTCCGCCCACCAGTCCCATATGTACATCCCGGAGTTGGTGTCCCGCCAGTAGCCGCGGACGTAGTGGTTGCCCGTGTTGTGGGAGTGACCACGGGCATCGGTCATGGGATCTCCGCCGGGGCTGTCGTTGATCCGGATCCACCTCCACTCGCACCGGGTGTCCGCCTGCGCCGACGTGGTCCCACCCGCGACCATGACGCCGGCCAGCAACACGGCCGCGGAGCCGAGGGCGCTCCATCGTTTGAGTGTCCGCTTCATTTCTCTCCCCTTGGGTGAGGCGTTCAGGAAACGTGCGGTGCCGGGTCCGCCCATGGCGATCGACCCGCTCAGTATCCTGACAAGCGGTTGCGGAAGTCTTTACCGCAGCGTGCAAGATTCCTTGGCGATGAGCGCACGTGCGGGCACGAAGGGCGACACCGTCGGCGCGGCTTGATCTCACCCCGCGAGAGGCCGTCCCTGCTACTCCGGACCGCCGGTACGCGTTGTCGCACCCAGGTCGCCGGCGTGTGCCGCATGACGGTATTCCGAAGGGGACACGCCGTACGCGGAACGGAACGCGCGGCTGAAGTCGGCAGGAGTGGCGAAACCTCCGCGCCGGGCGATGGCGCTGATGGGCAGGGCGCGCAGCGAGGCGTCGCCGAGGTCCGCGCGACACCGTTCGAGGCGTCGCCGGCGGATCCGGCCCATGACGGTCTCGCCCCGCTGCTGGAAGAGAAGTTGCAGGTAGCGGACCGATATGTGGTGCTGGGCCGCGATGGCGGCGGGCGTCAGGGCCCGATCGGCGAGGTTGTGCTCGATGAAGGCGTGAATGCGCAACAGCAGAGACCGCTGGCGCGTCTCCGGCGGGAGGGCGTCGTCGGCGTCCAGGGCTTGGGCGAACAACGCGGACACCAGGTCGACCGCGACCGTCCCCAGCCGAGGCCCGTCGGACGGCCGGTACGCGTCGGTTCCTCTCGCCAGCTGTCCGAGGAAATGGGTCAGCAGCGCGCCGAACCCCTCCCTCATCGACAGCTTGCGCACGACCAGGGTGTCGAGCGATTTCCCTGGGAGGTGCAGTAACGCCTTGGGGATCTCCACCCCTATTCCCGCGTGCCGGCCGGGGACGTCACCGGCCTGGAACTCGGCGGGCCGCGAGGTGTCGAAAATGCATAAATCGTATGGGCCGTATTCGATCTCGTGATGGCCGCGAGTGGTCCTGAGAGGGCCTTTCGTGGGCAGCGACAAGTGCACACCCTCGGGGTCGGACTGGCGGATCAGCCGCGGGGTCCGGCGAAAGCGCATCGGCTTGAAGGCCGTCAACCAGACGGAGACGGCGCCGAGATCCAGCAGACGCTGAGCGGCCCAGAAGTCCTTCCGGTGATCGCTCTGCATGTCCAGGGGTGCGTGCGTCCGGTTGACGAGGTCGTGCCAGTGATCGAACCGATCCGCCGCGGGCACATCGTCACTCCGGAACACCGTCTCGGACAACATCTCCATCTCCTCCACGTCTGGTCAGGACTCGTACCGCCGAACCCCACGCTGCCCGCAGGCTCAGCGCGTCCGGAGCGCCCCACTGATGAGCTCCACCATCACATTTCCGGCAGAGCCGGTCGAGGGTCCCGCCGGCCGGTCCCGTGCCATGCCGGCCGTCCGTAGCAGGACCGGCGGCGAAGGCGCGGGAATCCGGGAGCGCGACAGCCGGGGAGAATCCGGAGCGGGACAGCAGGGGAGCGCGGTCAGGGGCGGCGGCCGGTGAAGCAGAGGAAGGCCGTCTGCGGGTCGGCGCCGGCCGGCGGCTCGATCTCCTCTCGGAAGGCGTCGGTCGCCTGGAGCGCGGCATAGTGCGGGCGCAGCGCCTCATGGGTCCTGACGACGGCCTCGAGGTCCAGCCGCTCGTCCCCGCCGACGGCACGGGCCAGGTCCCAGGTGTGCACCAGCAGTTCGAGCGCGCCCACCACGTCGGCCGCCCGCTCCACGGGGACGGGGCCGATCGGGCTGAACGGCAGCGGCGTGGCGGCCAGCTCAGGGTCGGTCAGTACGGCCCGCAGACCGGCCCTGGCCTCGGCGTACGCGGCGGCGAGATCGGCGTGCGGCTCGACCGGCGGCGCCTCACCCATGCCTGAGACCCGCACCCCGTGAGAGGGCCGGGGCGGAACGCCGCGCACGGCCGCGACGATGCCGCGATGCCCGTTGACGACGTGGGCCACGACGTCGCGGGCGGTCCATCCCGCGCAGGGACTCGCCAGGGCCCATCGGTCGGCCGGGGTCGCCTCGATGCGGGCCAGGAAACCCGCCGCGAGGCGGTCGACGCGGTCGGCGACATCGGACATGACTGCTCCGTTCATCGGTGTTCGTGAAAGATCCGGCGGAGGGCTTCATCGGTGTTCGTGGGAGATCCGGCAGAGGGCTTCACCGGTGTTCGTGGGAGATCCGGTGGAGGGCTTCATCGGTGTTCGTGGGAGATCCGGTGGAGGGCGCGGTCGCGCCGTACGGCGTCCGGGTGCGGGCCGTGCGGCGTCCGGGAGAGGAGCGCGCCCCGGCTCAGAGTGAGTCGAGGAGGTCTTCCAGGCCGCGGATGACCGCCGAACGCCAGCCGCCGCCCATGATCCTGCGGGCCCGCTGCTGGAGCGGGTTGTCCGGGTCGAAACCGTCGTGGCGCAGGAAGAGCCGGGTGCCCGTGCCCTCCGGCTCCAGCGTCCAGGTGATCGTCCAGTCGGTGTCGTCGGCCGGATCGGCGTCCCGCCAGCGCAGGCGGAGCATCCGCTCGGGCTCGAAGGCCAGCACCTCGGCCAGGACCGTGCCCGAGAACCCGGTGGAAGGCATGGGTACGGCCCGCATGACGTAACGGTGGCCGACCTCGAGCCGGAAGTCGCCGGGCATCAGCCACCGGGCCAGCAGGTCCGGCTCGGTCAGCGCCCGCCACACCTTGGCAGGGGGATGCGGCAGGAACTGGTCGAGGTGGAGGGCGGTGAGATCGTCGTCGCTCATGGCTCTTCGTCCTCGAGCCGGTCGAGCAGGTCGCGCAGCCCGGTCAGCTTCTCGCGCCAGAACCTCTCGAAGGGCGTGAGCCACTCCTGCACGTCGAGCAGCGGAACCGGCTCCAGCTGGTACAGCCGTTGCCGCCCTGCCTTCCGCTCGGTGACCAGTCCCGCCTCGCGCAGCACCCGCAGGTGTTCGGAGAAGCTCGGCCGGGACATCTCGAAGCGCCCGGCCAGCGCCTGCACCGGTCGCGGGCCCTCCTCCCTGAGCAGCCGCAGCACCTCGCGGCGCACGGGGCTGGACAGGGCCGCGAAGACCTGGTCCTCGGTCGTCCGTTCGGCGATCACGGCAGGTCGGCGGCCGGAGGGAGCGGCGCGGGGATCGGCGACGCGGTCGCGAGGGTGAACCCGGTCCGGGCCCTCTTCGTGATGTGCATGCGCCCACTATAGGTAGGAAATTTCCTACGTGTCACGTCTTCTGTGACCGGCGATGCGGAGAAGGAGGTTCGGCGAGGTCGCTGCTGCCCGTACGCCCGGATGACGGGCCTGTCCTCCAACGGCCGGGCGAGCGCCGGGAACGCGCCCGGAGCGCGAGGACCACGGCCAGGCCAAGGGCCACGAGGAGGGCCGCGACGGCGAAGGTCCAGTGAGTCCCGCGGGCCACCTTCGCCGACGCCGCCGTCGTGACCTCGCTCGTCCCTGAGGCGAAGGCGAAGATCGCGCCCATGACCGACGCGCCGGTGATGAGGCCCAGGTTCCGGGAGAGGTTCACCATGCCCGACACCAGGCCCCGCTGGTGCGGGGAGACGTCCTTCATGACCGCGGTGTTGTTGGCCGCCTGGAACAGCGCGTAGCCGGCGGTGACGGTTCCCAGCGGCAGGACGTATCCGAGGACACCGGCGGCCACGGGCATCAAGGAGAGCGCCGCCGTGCCGCCGATGACGCCGCCGAGCCCGACGATCACCATGGCCTCGGGCCCGAAGCGATCGGTGGCGCGGCCCGCCGGGACGCCGGCCAGGGCGGCGACCGCCGGACCGGCCGACATCGCCAGTCCCACGGACGCCGGGTCCAGCCCGAGCGCCCGGGACAGGTGGAAGGGGCCGACCACGAGGGTGGTCATCATGACGGTCGAGACCAGCGCGCTGGTCGTCAGGCCGGTGGCCAGGACGGGATCGCGGAACATCGAGAGGGTCAGCAGCGGGGAGGCGACCCTGCGCTCGATGATGACGAACAGGCCGAGGGCCGCCCCGGAGACGACGAGCAAGCCGATGGCCGGCGGGCCGAACGCCGTGGGTTCGATCGTCATGGCCAGCGCGTAGGCGCCCAGGGTGAGGGCCAGCAACGCCGTACCCGCGGTGTCGAACCGCCCGCGCGCGGCGCTCGTCGCAGGTGCGGACGGCAGTCGCAGCGTCAGCGCGAACGCGAGAAGGCCCAGCGGCACGCCGATGAGGAAGATCGCCCGCCAGCCGGACACCGCGATGAGGACGCCACCCAGGGAGGGCCCCAGCGCGGTGCCGACCGCCGACATCGTCCCCAGCAGCCCCATGACGCTGCCGGTGCGCTCCTTGGGCACGCTCTCGCCGACGAAGGCCATCGTCAGCGCCATCATGCACGCGGCGCCGGCTCCTTGGAGCGCCCGGGCGGCGACCAGGAGGGGAAGGTTCGGGGCCAGACCGCACAGCAGCGTCGCGAGCGTGAACACGGCGATGCCGCCGAGCAGGAGACGGCGCCGGCCGGCGATGTCGCCGAGCCGGCCGGCGCCCACGATCAGGGTCGTGACGGCCAGCAGATAGGCGATCACGACCCACTGGACCTCGTTGAAGGCGGCCTCGAAAGCCGCGGCCATGGCCGGCAGGCCGACGTTGGCGACGCTGGTGCTCAGCGAGGGCAGGAGCATGGACAGCGACAGCGCGGCCAGCGTCCAGCCCAGTGGTGGCCGGCGCGCCGGCGATGTCCGCCGCGGTTCGGTGCCCGCGGGTGTCGATCGTCTCAAGACAAAGCCTCTTCCTGGAGTGGGAGGGGGTCGTCATGGACGGTAGGCCCCACATCGGGCCTGGCGGAAGGCGCACAGATGGAAAGTCATATGTGCATGCAACGCCATATATGGGGCGGCCTGTGAGATCGTGTGCGCATGGCACGGCCCGATCTGAACCTCCTGGTCACCCTCGACGTCCTGCTCGAGGAGGGGAGCGTGACGCGAGCGGGAGAACGGCTGGCGCTCAGTCCTTCCGCCATGAGCCGCGCGCTCGCGCGGTTGCGAAGAGCCACCGGTGACCCGCTGCTCGTGCGGGCCGGGCGCGGGCTGGTGCCCACGCCGCGCGCCCTGGAACTGCGTGACCGGGTGCGCGGGCTGGTGCAGGACGCCGAAGAGGTGCTGCGGCCGGCCAGGACGCTCGAACTGGCGACGCTGGAGCGGACTTTCGTGTTGCGCAGCAGCGACGGGTTCGTGGAGCGGTTCGGACCCGCGTTGGTGGCCAAGGTCGGCACCGAGGCTCCTGGCGTGCGGCTGCGGTTCGTGCGGAAGACCGGCAAGGACACCGGTCCCTTGCGGGACGGCGGTGCCGACCTGGAGACGGGCGTCGTCGAACACGATCCGCCCCCGGACGTGCTGACCACGCCCCTGTTCACCGACCGGTTCATCGGGGTGGTGCGGAGCGAGCACCCGCTGCGCACCGGGAAGGTCACGACGGCCCGGTACGCCTCCGCCCGGCACGTGCACGTCTCGCGGCGTGGCCTGACCGAGGGGCTCGTGGACGAGGCGCTTCGCCCGACAGGCCGCCACCGGCAGGTCGTGACGGTCGTGGACGGCTTCAGCGCCGCCCTGGCACTGGCGAAGGCCTCGGACCTGGTCGCCACGGTCCCGGCGCGTCACACCGCGAACATGCGGCGCGGGATGTACTCCTTCGAGCTGCCCTTCCAGGCTCCCGAGGTGACGGTGTCGCTGCTGTGGCACGTCCGGCTCGACGCGGACCCGGCGCACCGGTGGCTGCGCGCCTGCGTGCTCGAGGTGTGCCGGCACGAGAGCGGACCGGAAGGGCCGGACGAGGAGCCCGGCCACCCGGGTCCCTCCCGACGGCTCCGCATCGGCGCGGTGGACTGACCGCGATCAAACGGAGGCGAGGCGGCGGAGCTCCCGGGGGGACACGCACAAGCGCCTCCCCGTCGCGGGGAGGCGCTTGGCGGACAGGTCAGTACTCGGTCGTGAGGCGTACGCCGCTGAAGTCGGACACGCCGTGCAGGCTGATGAAGTTGTCGGTGCCCGGCGCGAGGTCGGTCACCGTCAGGGTCTCGCTGTTGTCAGGGTTCGTGGACCGGCTCTGGTGGGCTTGGGTCGTGGCCCATGCGCTCTTGTTGAAATAGAGGTCGGCGTTTCCGCTGCCGCCACTCGCGGTGATCTTGAGCTGTGTCACCCCTTCGGGGATCCTGATGTAGAAGTAGGCGTAGTCGCCCTTGACCGCCGTGATGTCGGTGCGGGTGCAGTCACGGCCCATGGCTCTGGTGTCGGGGGCGCTACAGGGCGTGGACGGATCCTGCTCGCCGCCGCAGGCGCCCGCGGCGCACTCGGTGAGCCAGGCGTCGAAACCGGCGTCGTGGTCCAGGGACTTCAGGAACGTGCGGGCGGTGTCCCACTCGCCCTTGCGGTAGTGCCCCAGCAAGGTCGTCACCTCGGCCGGGTTCTTCTCGAACATGTAGCGCACCGCGAGGTAGCCCCACGGGTAGACGCGGGTCTGGCCGTCGCCGTACGCCGTGTCGAACAGCGTGCTCAGCCGGTAGGTGCGCTTGCCCGCCTCGGCGGCGGCGTTGGCGTTGTCGAGCTCGCGGTAGGAGTACGAGACGTACTCCGCCACCCCCTCGACCCACCAGACCGTCGGCGTCTTCATGCCTTCGCCGAAGTCGCCGAACATGTCGAACCGGCCGTCGAGGTAGTGGGTGTACTCGTGGTTGAGGTTCCAGATCTCGAAGTCGGGACGCGCCCACTCGGCCTCGTAGGCGATGAACCTGGGCTGGTTGCCTGCCGCGGCCGGGTCGCCCTCGAGGTACATGCCGCCGTTGTTGGTGTCGATGCCGTAGATCACGCCGGCGTAGGTCTGGTAGTCGGTGGAGGAGTTGAAGACGACCACCTCGAGGCTGGTGTTGTTGTCGTCCGCGACCGGCCCGGAGTCCTTGACGAGGTTGTGGAAGAAGGCGTCCTGGCTCTGGAGGCTGGTGCAGGCTCCGGCGAGCTGTTCGGGGGTGATCTCCTGACCCAGGATGCGCAACGACGAGCCGCAGGTGTGGGCGACCGGCAGCACTGCTTCCTTCACCCGCTTCTGCAGGTCACAGACTCCGTAGTCGCCGCAGTGGGCCTTGTCGTAGGCGTCGGCCATCTCGGCCAGGCCCACCCACAGCCGCGCGGTCGGCCCCGAGATCGAGGTCTGCCCGAGCAGCGAGATCACCTTCGGCTTGGCCGCGTCCAGCAGCGTGGCGTGCTGGAGGAAGCGGCCGAGTTCCCGGCCCGCGTTCGCGGTGAGGAACGCGGACTCCGTGCCGAGCAGATCCAGGTGCTCGGCGGCGAAGTCGTGCAGGGCGTCCAGCACGCTGGTGTCGGCCTGCACGGCCGTGACGAACTCCGGCACCTGGTGGCCGCGGAACAGCACGGTGAAGACCGAGTTGACCGCGTTGCGCATCCACCACAGCTCGTTGTAGGAGCTGTCGTAGGCCTTGAGGAAGCGCTTCACGACCGGCAGGAAGGCGGCGTTCTGCTGGGCGCTGTCGATCAGGACGATCGACTCGCTGAGCGTCTCACCGTTGGCTTCGGTGACGTCGCCCGAGTGGCTGTTGGCGAAGAACGCCTCGAGCGCGGGTCTGATCGCGTTCTTGAGCGCGTCGCCGTAGGGGCCGACGTCGTCGGGGTGGTACCACTGCACGAAGTAGCCCGCACGGAGGTAGAGCACGAGCTGCGCGGTCGACGTGCTGTTGTCACCGGGGTAGCCGGTGGCGTTGGCGCGGTAGGCGTTGGCGACCCAGACCATCTGGGACTCGGCGAAGGCGCCGCGCGCGTCGCCGCCGGTCAGGGTGAACAGGGTGTTGACGCACCTGGTGTCCGCCGCTTTGATCGCCGCCACCAGCGCATCGCCGGTCTTGCCGGTGAACTCCGAGATCACGCACTCGGCGGCGGCTTTCCTGCGCAGCGACGGCCGCTTGTCCGTCTTCAGCGTGTGGGGGGCGTCGTAGTCGCGGCGGGCCTCGTCGCCGGACGCGGGCAGCGGGGGCCGCTCGTCGACTGGCAGCGGCTTGGCCTGCCGATGGTCAGGTTCGCCGCCGAAGTCACGTACGGGCGGGGGGTCCGTTCGGTCCGCCGTCGCGACGGCGCGGGCCGGGGTGGGGGTGTGAGTCGCCGCGATCGCGGTGGCCGGCATGCTCTGCGCCGTCAACGTGATCAAGGCAGCGAGGACTAATGGGGTGGCGATCCGCATCACCGCTCCTGGGGGATTGGGGGTTGGTCCGTAGGGGTGCTGTTCGGGCCAACTTCACGGTGTGATATGTAAAATGTCACATTGGGTATGTCATGGCAAGTGTCAATTTATGAACGTTCATACCGCCAGGTCACAGCGGCCGACCGGCGTCCTGGCCCCGTCCCCACCGCTCCGCCGCCACCGGAGCGGCTCAGCTGAGACCGCTCCGGTAGGCGAAGACGACGGCCTGCACCCTGTCGCGCAGCTCGAGCTTCTGCAGGATCCGGCCCAGATGGGTCTTCACGGTCGCCTCCGCGACGTGGAGCTCCCTGGCGATCTCGGTGTTGGACAGGCCGCGCGCCACTTCGGCGAGCACCTCGCGTTCGCGCCTGGTCAGCAGCCGCAGCCGTTCCTGCCGGGTCGCTTCGGCACCGGTGGGCAGCCGGTGGGCGAACGTCTCCAGCAGGCGGCGGGTCACGCGCGGCGACACCACGGCCTCACCGGCGGCGACCTCGCGGATGGCAGCGAGCAACTGTTCCGGCCTGGCGTTCTTGAGCAGGAATCCGGACGCCCCGGCCCGCAGCCCGGCGAAGGCGTACTCGTCGAGGTCGAAGGTGGTCAGGATGAGGACGCGGGCGGGCAGGCGGTCGGCGGCGATCCGGCGGGTGGCCTCGATGCCGTCGCAGCCCGGCATGCGCACGTCCATCAGCACGACGTCGGGCCGCAGCCGCCGCGCCAGCCGTACGGCCTCGGCGCCGTCGGCGGCCTCGCCGATCACCTCCATGTCGTCCTGCGTGCCCAGGACCATGGTGAAGGCCATGCGCAGCAGCGGCTCGTCGTCGGCGAGCAGGACGCGGATCGTCACGGCGCCGCCGTGCCGAGGTCGAGGGTGGCGCGGACCTGCCAGCCACGGCCGGGCAGCGGCCCTGCCGCCACCGTCCCGCCGTAGGCGCAGGCCCGCTCGCGCATGCCGATGATCCCGTGGCCGGCCGCCCGTACGGGAGCACGGCCGGAAGCAGTGCCCGAAGCAGCGCCGGAAGCACGGCTGGGGACACGGCTGGGGGCACGGCCATGAGCGGGGCCGCCGGTGTGGCCGTCGTCGGTGACCTCCACCGTGACGGAGGTGGGCGAGCAGTCCACCACCACCTCGGCGCGCGTGCCCGGCGGCGCGTGTTTGAGCGTGTTGGTCAGCGCCTCCTGGACCAGCCGGAAAACGGTCAGCTGGGCCCCAGGGGAGACGAGAGCCGGGTCGCCGCGCAGGTCGAGCCGGGTGGGCAGCCCGGCGGCGCGCATCTGCCCGGCCAGGTGGTCGAGCTGGGCGATGCCGGGCATCGGGTCAGCGGGCGGCGCCTCCTCGCCTCCGCGGCCGGCCTCGCCTCCGTCGCCGGTCCCGCCTCTGCGGCCGGCCTCCCCTCCGTAGCCCGCCTCGCCTGCGTACCCCGCCTCGCCTCCGTGGCCCGTCGCGCCTCCGTGGCCGGCCTCGGCGGCGCGCAGGATGCCGAGCGTGCGCCGCATGTCGGTCAGCGCCTGCCGTCCGGTCTCCGCGATCTGGCGTACGGCGGCCGCTGCCGTGGCGGGCGCGCCTTCCTGCGCGTACGCGGCGGCGTCGGCCAGCGCGACCATGACCGACAGGTTGTGGGTGACGACGTCGTGGATCTCACGCGCGATGCGGGCGCGCTCGTCGGCCACGCGCTCGCGGGCCAGCCGCGCCGCGCGCTCTGCCCGGATCCGCGCATTCACGCCGGCGATGGTGACGGCGGCGGCGACGGCCGTCAGGAAGACCGCCGAGGGCAGGAAGCTGCCGTACGGCGCGGCCCACCGTACCGAGGCCAGCACGACGCCGGCCTCCAGCACCAGCCACGCGGCCAGGGTGTGCCGCCAGGCGGAGCGCGCGGCCACGGTGTACACGGCGACCAGCAGCGCCACGTCCGTCACCAGCTGGACACCGGCCAGCCACTGGGCGAAGGCCGCCGTGCAGACGGCGCAGAACACGCTCACCGGTGCCCGCCTCCGCCAAACGAGCGGCAGCGCCAGCGCCACGTGCAGGAGCAGCGGCCCGGCCGGGTCCCGGTAGACGGCGGCGTTGAAACCCGCTCCGGCGAGGAAGACGGCGCCCGCCACCGCCACGTCGAACAGCAGTGGCCGATTCATGGTCGCACCCTAGCGGCCGCGGGGAGCGGCCCGCGTCATACCGCAGTCGTACTTTCCCAGGTCAGCACCGGTGCTCGGGAGCCGGGACGACCCCACCGCGGGCTGATGTGCGGTGATCGCCGCCGCATCTAGCGTCGTGGCATGCGCACAAGACACATGGGCCTGGCGATCCTGCTGGCCGGGATGACGCTGACGGCGGCGCCGCCCGCCCACGCGGACGTCCGGCAGATCACCTGGCACCGCTGCCAGAACGGCCAGGACGACGAGGCCGGCAAGCAGCTCGACGAGGCGGGCGCCCAGTGCGGTGAGCTCGCTGTCCCGCTCGACCACCGCCGTCCCGGCGGCCGGACCATCACGATCGCCATGTCCCGCTTCAAGGCCACCGATCCCGCGCGCAGGCGCGGCACGCTGCTGTACAACCCCGGCGGGCCGGGCGTGCCCGCGCTCTCCCTGGTGCTGCGGGTCAGGCAGGTGGCGCCCGCTGTCGCGGCGCGCTACGACCTGATCGGGATGGATCCGCGCTTCGTTGGCCGTAGCAGCCCGCTGAACTGCGGCTGGAGCACCGTGGCCGTCGGCTCGGCCGGTCCGGACCGGCGTGGCTTCGAGCACGCAGCGGCGCTGGCCAGGCAGATGGCGGGGCGCTGTGCCGTCCACGCGGACCTGCTGCCGTACGCCTCCACCCGCAACACGGCCAGGGACATGGACGCGATCAGGGCCGCGCTGGGCGAGGAGCGCATCTCCTACCTCGGCTCCTCGTACGGCACCTACCTCGGCGCGGTGTACCTGCAACTGTTCCCCAGGCGCGCGGACCGCTTCGTGCTCGACAGCGCCGTGGACACCGACCTGTTCGGGCCCGACCTGAGCCGGACGCAGGGGCCCGCCGTCAACGCGGCCCTGCGCGCCTGGGCGGCGTGGGCGGCCCGCCACGACCGGCGCTATCACCTGGGCGCCACCACGGCCGCCGTCCTGGCCACGGTGGACGAGATCGTCACGGCCGCCGACCGCGCCCCACTGCGGATCGGCCGGCACCAGGCCGACGCCCGGGTGCTGCCGCTGATCCTGTTCGCCGTCACCGCGGGGGACGACGACGCCTCCTACGGCGCCTTCGCCGCCGACGTCCGCGTGCTGAGCCAGGCCGCGCGCGGTCGCCAGGTCACTGCGACACCCGTGCTGGAGCAGGTGCTGGCCGGCCTGGCGGCGCCGGACGCCGACGGTTCGGCGAGCGCGCAGACCGCGATCATGTGCGCCGACCGGGCGGCCTCGCGTGATCCTGAGACGTACTACCGCGACATCCAGGCCCATCGCCGTGACGAGCCGGTCTTCGGGGCGCTCACCCGCAACCTGACGCCGTGCTCGTTCTGGCCTGCCGCGCCCGCCGAACCGCCGGTCAGGGTCGCCAATGACGTGCCCGTTCTGATGGTCGGCGCCACCGGCGATCCCGGTGCCCCGTACACGGGACAGCTTGTCACCCATCGGGCGCTGAGCGGCTCCCGGCTGGTCACGGTGCGCGGCGCCTTCCGCCACACGGTGTACGGCGGGCTCTTCGCGCCCAGGAACGCGTGCGTGGACGAGACGGTCAACCGCTATCTGGCCGACGGGGTGTTCCCGGCCAAGGACATGACCTGTTCCGAGCCGCATTCCGCCAGGTAGGCGGTGGTGAGGAGGTGCGGCCGGGCGGACAGCGGCCGTGCGTGACCGGCATGAACCGCGGCGAGGCAGCAGACGAAGCCCCGTTTACAAGTTGTAGTCATCTCGTTACGGTGTGTAAGTCAATGATCCTCTGGCGGAAGGCAGGACATGGCGTTCAGGACGCTCATCACCCTCGCGGCCGCGGCGGCGTTCGCCGTCACCCCCCTCACCCCCGTCTGGGCGGGTACGGTGACCGCCGCCCAGTGCGGCTACATACCGAGGACGCTCACCGACGACCCGGCCTACGAGCACTGCGCGACCGACACCAACGTGTGGATCCGCGTCGACCGGCTCTTCCGCGGCGACTACGAGCGCTGCGTGGGTCCCGGCCGGACCAAGCTCGACAAGGACGCGGTCGGCGCGTGGTACATCGGCCAGCTGTGCTCCCACCCCGGCGACACGCGCGGGGTGAGCTGACCGGCGTTCGCCGGTGGCCGAGGGCGGGCGGATCGAGGCGCCGTCCGCCCGAGGGTCAGGCGGGAAGGGCGGCCAGCAGGTAGGCCAGGCGGGCCGCGGCGCTGTCGACGTCGTCGACCGTGCCGAGCCGGTAGCCCCAGGAGGTGACGAAGGCGCCCTCGGGCGAGCAGGTGACGGTCTCGGCCAGGGTGAGCGAGAAGCGGTTGACCACGGAGACGAATGCCGGGTCGCTGGCCAGTGCGAGGCTCTGCACGCGCAGGTCGGCGTGGGTGCCGGCCGCCCTGGCGAATACCTCGAGGCACAGCATGGTGTCCAGCATCGTGCATCACCTCCGCATCAACTGGCGCTAGAGTTGCACGATCTTGGTCTGAAATGCAAGCAATTGTCGCGACAAATGTGCGGATTGTTTGACTTATCCGTTAAGGATGCGCATGATCAGCGCGCGGCCCGCCTCGTCGAACTCCGCCACCTTGCAGTAGTCCTCGAACAGGCGGCCGTAGAAGCCGATCTCATGGAGCTCGGTGAGCCGCACCTCCTTGGTGCGCGTCGGCACCAGCACGATCTCGTCGTCGAACATCCAGAAGCCGGTGATCGGCGCCGACGGCATCTCGTGCTCGAAGGGGATGATGCCGAGCCGCACGTTGGGCAGTGTGCTGACCGCGAGCAACCGGTCGTACTGGCCGCGCATCACGTGGTCGGGGGCCATCCTGGTGCGCAGCGCCCCCTCCGTCATGACGAAGCGGAACGTGCGCGAGGGATCGTAGAGGATCTCCTGCCGCTGCATGCGCACGCGGACGGAGACGTCGACCGCCTCGCTGGTCTGGAAGGCGTGCTTGAGGCGGAGCAGCACGTTGCGGGCGTACTCGGCGGTCTGCAGCAGGCCCAGGACGATGCCGCCCTCGAAGACCCGCATCGCCGTGGCCTTCGACTCCATCTCGCGGATGTCCTCCTGGATGGAGGCCATGCCGCCGCGGTCCTGCTGGCCCCAGTCGGCCTGGCGCACGCCGAGGGAGACGGCCAGCGCGAGCAGTTCGTCGATGCCGTCGGCCGGCGCGCCGACGGCCTCCGCCCAGGCCAGGACGTCCTCCTCGGTGGCCGTCTGGCGGGCGTTCTCCAGTCGCGAGACCTTGGAGGCCTGCCACTGCAGCCGGGCTGCCAGGTCCTTGCCGGACAGCTTGGCCGTCTCGCGTAATTGCCGCAATCGCAGCCCGAGGTCGATGCGCGCCTGCTGGAACGTCGTCACGCCGACAGAGAGTAGCCCCGGGCTCGGCTGTCGAACCAGGGGCAGTTTCGCAATCGTGATCAAGCGGTCAGAGCACGCGGCGGGCGATGTCGACCAGCAGCTCGCGCGGCACTTCCACCGCCCCTTCGCCGTCGAGGACGTCCCTGAGGTCGGCCAGCGCCTCCGGATCGGTGACCTGCAGGCCCTGGACGACGATGGTGCCGCGGTCGGTCTCGTAGAGGGTGGGGCAGGCGCCGCCCTCCGACGTGGATCCGAGGAACCGCATGCGCATGATGATCCTTCCCCGAACTGCTCGACAATTGCGCGCAATTGTAGGGGGTGGATGTCTGTTTAGACCGAAAAATCGCCGTATTTGGTCTTAAGTGGTGGTCGGTGGGTCTCCTCTCCGCGGGCCGGTCGGGACGCCTACCGCGACATCCAGCTCTGCGCGCCGGCGAACAGGTCGAGCGCCGTCTGATGCAGGAGGTCGCCGATGTCCTTGGGCGCCCTGCCCGCGCAGGCGCGCGCGTGCGTGCCCTCCAGGACGATGCCGAGCTTGAAGCAGGCCATGACCACGTACCAGTCGACCGCCGACAGATCCCGCTCGGACAGCTCGGCGTAGCAGGCGATCAGCTCCTCGGGCGCGGGCAGTCCGGGCACCTGCTCGCGCGCCGACGGCAGGGTGGCCACCAGCCAGCCGAGGTCGAGCAGGGGGTCGCCGATCGTGCACATCTCCCAGTCGACGATCGCGGCCACCCACGGCCCCTCGCGGGAGTACATCAGGTTGGCCAGGTGGTAGTCGCCGTGCATGATCCCCGGGGTGAACGTCGCGGGTCTGTTGCGCTCCAGCCACTCGGCCGTCTCGCGCAGCCGGGGGATCCGCGGGCCGGGGTAGCCGTCCAGCCTGCCGTACGAGTCGAGCTCGCCCATCCAGCGCGGCACCTGCCGTTCGAGGAACCCCTCCGGCCGGCCGAAGCCGGGCAGCACGTCGGGGGAGACCCTGCCGAGCGAGGCGAGCGCGACCGCCGCCTCCAGCCCCATCCGCTGCCTGATCACCGGATCGGAGGCGTGGGGCTCGGGCAGGCCGAGTGTCGGGTTGACGCCGTCGACCGGCTCCATCAGGTAGAAGACCGGCTCGCGCGCCGTCTGCGCGGCGACCAGTCGCGGCGCGGGCACGTCCGTGCCGCGCAGCGCCGCCAGCACCCGCGCCTCACGGCGCAGCGCCTCGTTGCTCTTCGCCCGCGCGTGCTGCGGCGGCCTGCGCAGCACGTACGGCACGCCGCCGCGCTCGAAGCGCACCATGACGTTCTGGGTGCCGCCCTGGACCGGCCGGACGTTCTCCAGGCGCCCGCCCGGCAGCCCCTCGGCGTCCATCCACGTGCCGAGCGCGTCGAAGTCGATCAGGCTGACGTCGATGTGCGAAGAGCTCGATGCCATCCCAGAACCGAACCATGTTCTGGTTTTCGGGTCAACCCAGCGCCTGCATCGTCGGCGTGAACAGGCGCGTGAAGTCGCCCGGCAGATCGCCCCCGTGGACCATCGCGGTGGTGGTGAAGAAGTGGCCCACGCCGTTGGCCTCCGCCCATGCCACCAGCTCCGGGTGGCGCACGTCGAGATCGAGACGCACCGGCAGCTCGGCGCCCGCCACCAGGTCGGCGATGAGCTCGCGTGCGGTGGCGGGGTCGTCGGCCACGACCGGACCGACCACGAGCGTGTCGTCGTTGCGCCACACGCCGCCGAACCCGGTCAGCTCGCCGTCGCGCTCGGCCACCCTGACCCGTTCGTGGAAGACCGGCATCGCGCGCAGTACCGCCGAGCGGTCGGCGCCGAAGCGCCCGGCGTCGAAGGCGACGACAGCCTCCAGGTCGGCGGGGTCCTTCACCTCGCGGGTGGTGCCGGACGCCTGACCGGTGAAGCGGCCCCGGTGGGTGACGACGGGGGTGACCGTGCGGAAACCGGCCTGCTCGTAGAGGGGGCGGCCGTTCTCGGTCGCGTGCAGCGAGACCGTCCTGCCGCTCGCCCGCCGCATCACGTGGTCCATGAGCCCGCGGGCCAGACCCTGCCTGGCGTACCTGGTGGCGGTGAGGACCATGCTGATCACGGCGTGGCCGTCGCCGTACAGGGTGACGATGTTGGTGGCGGCCAGGCCGTCGCCGTCGGGGGCGTCGATGCCGTAGGCCTCGCCGACCTCCAGCAGGAAGCGCCACTTGTGCCGCTCGGGGCCCCAGTCGCGGCTCACGGCGAGGGCGGCGCAGGCGTCGAGGTCGGATTCGTCGAGGCGGCGGATCTGCATGCGGTTCACCTTGGCGGACGGCGGCGATCGGTGACAAGTCGGCGGTGCGCCCTTCATCGACCGGCCGAACGCCGCCGGCCGTCGTGGTTGTTCCGCTCGTATCGCCAGACGACGCGCCTCGCCCTGACCCATGCGGGCAGCCATGAGGGGCACGCCGTCGGCCTGGCCGTCCCACCGGTCCCCGCGCCGACGGCCGCGCTACCCGCGGCGATGGCGGCGGCGTGGAAGGCGGGGAACCAGCCGACCGCCTGCAACAGCGCGAACGGCACGGCGGCCAGCAGCACGGCGATCGGGTACAGCGCCGCGGGACTGTCGTCCCCCCACTGTTTGACCACCAGCGAGGCCAGCACCAGCAGGGCGGCGGCCGGGGTCAGGAACAGCGCGCCGAACGACGCCGCGGCCTCCACCGCGGGCGGAAGCGAGACCGGATTGCCGCCCTGCCCCCCGTCGCCCCGCGGCCAGTCGTAGGTGGCGAGGAAGGCCGACGCGCACCCGATGACCAGCACCGAGAGCCAGGTCAGCCACGGCCAGACCGGTCGACCGTCCGGGAAGAGGGAGGTGACCAGCAGCAGCGGCGCCATCACCTGGGGCAGCCAGATCCAGAAGTGCAGCCAGGTCTCCAGGCCGACGTCCTGGCCGGAGTCGAGGCGCACCCCCGGCAGGTCGCTCACCAGCCCGACCAGCCCCAGCAGGCCGCCGAACATGAAGATCATGCCGATGGTCCTGGTCTCCCGCCGCGCTCCGGTCCACGCCCCGGCCAGGAGCATGACCGCCGCGCGTGCGGCCTCCGTCCACCGCTCCTCGGTGAGGAGGCCGTGTCCGGCCTGGATGGCGCAGCACGCCACCACCGTCGCGATGCCGAACGCCGTCACGATCCAGAACCGCATATCGTTTTTATAGCAAATGAGTAACGATATGCGAATGAAGTGTGTTGTAGCAGTTGATGTCGGTGGGACGACGATGAAGGGCGGGCTCGTCCGCGACGGCACCGTCCTCCATGCCGAGAGCCGCCCGACACCGCGGGCCGACGGGCCCGAAGCGGTGATCGCCGCGATCTCCGCCTTCGTCTCCGACCTGGCCGCGCCGCGCGGCGGGCTGCGGCCCACCGCCGTGGGCCTGGCCGTCCCGGGCCTGGTCACGTCCACGCACGCGGTCTTCTCGGCCGCCTTCGGCTGGCGCGACGTGCCCGCCGCCGCCTTCACGGACGTGCCGCTGCCCGTCACGCTCGGCCATGACGTGCGCGCGGCCGGCGCGGCCGAGCTGGCCTACGGCGCCGCCCGCGACGAGCCGAACGTGCTGTTCCTGCCCATCGGAACAGGCATCGCGGGCGCGATGGCGCTCGACGGAGCCCTGTACGGCGGAGCGAGCGGATGGGCGGGGCAGATCGGTCACATCCCGGTCCATCCGGACGGGCTGCCGTGCGGCTGCGGGCAGCGTGGCTGCCTGGCCGCCTACGCTTCGGCAGCGGCGATCGCCGCCCGCTGCGGGGAGACCTCGGCCGCGGCGGTGCTCGCCCGCACCGACGCGGCGGCGCGCCAGGTGTGGCAGGAGGCCGTGGCGGCCCTGGCCCTGGCCCTTGCCACCTACACGCTGCTGCTGGACCCGGCGATCATCGTCATCGGGGGAGGGCTCGCGCAGGCGGGGGAGGCGCTGGTCGCCCCGCTGCGCGCGGGCCTCGCCGGCCGCCTGGCCTTCCGGCACCCGCCGCGCGTGGAGGTGTCGGCGCTCGGCCCGCGTGCCGGACTGCTCGGCGCCGCCCTCCTCGCCGCCCGGGCCACCACCTGACGCCGCCGTCCAACGGGCCAGACGGCTCTCGCCGCGCCGGCTGGCGCGTCCTGCGGACCGATGGGTCTGGGCTTGTCGGCTGGCGCGTCCTGCGGACCGATGGGTCTGGGCTTGTCGGCTGGCGCGTCCTGCGGATCCATGGGTCCGGCCCCGTCGGCCGGCGCGTCCGGTGGAGCCTCGCCGGCTTCAGCCGGGCGCTGGAGAACCAGGCGGTCAGGGGCCGCTAGCGGTGGGCGCGCAGGAAGCTGTCCGGGATCTCCACCACCTGGGCGCGCAGTTCCTCACCGAGCGCTTTGGCCTGCGGGTCGAGCCGGGTGCTCGCCGCGACACCCCGGCCCAGCAGCCCGTGGACGACGAAGTTCAGCGCGTTGAGGTTGGGCAGCTCGTACCGCTCGATCGGATGGTCCCGCAGCGCGGGCAGCAGGGCCCCGAGCCGCTCGACGGTCAGCGTCTCGGCCAGCCACCGGTACTCCTCGGGGGTGCGCACCCACACGCCGAGGTTCGCGTTGCCGCCCTTGTCTCCCGACCTGGCCCCGGCCACCCGCCCCAGCGGCGCGGCGACCGTCGGCCTCCCGCCCCCGTCCCACCGCGACGGCCCCGCCTCGGCGCGGGCCCCGACGGCGGTTGGCTGGCCGGCCGGGGTGTCCCCGGTGAGCGGCGTGTCGGCCGGACTGCCCCCGGTGAGCGGCGTGTTGGCCGGACTGCCCGCGGTGAGCGGCGGACCGGCCGGGGTGTGCGCGGTGAGCGGCGTGTCGGCCGGGGTGTGCGCGGTGAGCGGTCTGCCGGCCGGGGCATCGACGGCGGGCGGCGGGCCGTCCCCCGGTGGGAGCTCGACCTCCTCACCGCCGACGAAGACCCTGGGACGCACCTCGGCCGCGGGGACGAGCGTCGGCCAGTACACGCCGTACGGCGTGGCGTCCCCCGGCGGCGTCAGGCCGTAGAAGCCCGGATAGCTGGCCAGGCCCGTCTCCACCACGGCTGAGGAAAAGGCCCGCCCCACCCGGCGGGGGTCACGGTCCATGACGGTGATCCGCAGCAGCGGCGGGTCGAAGGAGACGTCCACCGACTCGAACGACTCGCGCGGCACCCTGGCCCAGATCGCCTCCTGCGCCACCCGGACCTTGTCCTCCAGGTCGAGCCCCGTCAGCACGAGCGTCATCGTGTTGCGGTACCCGGCCAGATAGTTCACCGCCACCTTCAGCGTGCCGGGCGGCGGCTCGCCCTTCACCCCGGACACGCGCACCCGGTCGGGCCCCTCCTGCGCCAGCTGGACGGTGTCGAAGCGGGCCACCACGTCGGGCCCGAGGTAGCGCGGCGCGCCGATCTCGTACAGCAGTTGCGCGGTGACCGTGCCCACCGAGACCGTGCCGCCGGTGCCGGGATGCTTGGTGATCACCGACGAGCCGTCCTCGTGCAGCTCGACGAGGGGGAAGCCGCAGTGGGCCAGGTCGGGCACCTCGTGCAGGAAGGCGTAGTTGCCGCCCGTCGCCTGGCAGCCGCACTCGATGACGTGCCCGGCCACGACCGAACCGGCCAGGGCGTCGAGGTCGCCGGGCCGCCAGCCGTAGTGCCAGATGCCGGGACCGGTGACCAGCGCGGCGTCGGTGACCCTGCCGGTGACCACGACGTCGGCGCCGGCGGAAAGGGCGGCGGCGATGGGCCGGGCGCCGAGGTAGGCGTTGGCGGTCAGCACGGGCTCGGCGAGCTTCTCACCGGTGTCGAGGTTGACCAGGTCGAGGTCGTGCCCCGTGACGTCGTCGCCGGTGACGTAGGCGACCTTGGCGCCCAGCCCCAGGTTCTCGACCGCCGCGGCGCACCCCTCGGGATCGAGCCCTCCGGCGTTGGAGACGACCTTGATGCCGCGTTCGAGGCAGGTGCCGAGGACCTGCTCCATCTGTTTGACGAAGGTCGGCGCGTAGCCGGGGCGGCCCTTCGACCGGTTGCCCGCCAGGATCAGCATGGTCAGCTCCGCCAGCCAGTCGCCGGTGAGCACGTCGATCGGCCCGCCCTCGACCATCTCGCGGGCCGCCGACAGCCGGTCGCCGTAGAAGCCGCTGCAGTTGGCGATCCTCAGCACCACCTCGGCGGCCTCTTCTCCATGAAGGCGGCGATGCCCTCCTGGCCCTCCTCGGAGGTGAAGCGCTGGGCCGACAGCGCCGTCATCTGCCTGAGGCCCTCCTCGAAGGAGACCTGGGGCAGGTCGCGTACCAGGCGCTTGGTGATCGCCAGCGCCTCGGGGCCGCCCTTGACCAGCATCTCGGCGTAGTGGGCGACGGTGGCGTCGAGCTCCTCCATCGGCACCGCCCGGTTGATGAGGCCGATCTCCCTGGCCCGCGCCGCGTCGAACACCTCGCCCGTCATGAGGTACTCGGCCGCGGCCCTGGCCTCCAGGCGCCGCAGGACCGGCACCGAGATCATCGCGGGCACCACGCCGAGCCGTACCTCGGAGAAGGCGAACGACGCGGTCAGCGGGGCGACCGCGAAGTCGCAGGAGGCCACCAGGCCCAGGCCACCGGCGCGGGCGGTGCCGTTCATGCGGCAGATGACCGGCTTGGGGCTCTCCCAGATCAGCGTCATGATCTCCGGGAACGACGCGGTCACGGGCGCGTCGCTCACGCCGCGCGCGGGCTCGATGCGCTGCTCCTTCAGATCGGCGCCCGAGCAGAACACCGTGCCGGTGCCGGTCAGCACGATCACCCGCACCTCGGGCTCGGCCAGCGCCCAGTTCAGCCGGTCCTCGAGATCGCCCAGCAGCCGCACCGACAGCGCGTTGCGGTTGGGCGGAGAGTCGAGGGTGATGGTGGCGATGCCATCCTTCAGCTCCTTGTGGACCAGGCGCGTCATGCTTCCCCTTCCTCGATGACCGCCAGCACGGCGTCCGCCTCGACCTGCGAGCCCTTCTCCACCATGACGGCGGCGACGACCCCATCGGCGGGTGCGGCGATCTGATGCTCCATCTTCATCGCTTCGAGCGCCAGGACCACCTGCCCCTTGACGACGGCGTCGCCCTGCTCGACCTCGACGCGCAGCACGCTACCCGGCATGGGGGCCAGCAGGGAGCCGGGGGCGTGGTGCTCGGCGGGTTCGGGCAGGCGGGGGAGCGGCGTGAGCCTGGTGTCGCCGACGTGGACGCGGCCGCCGTGGTGGGCGACGGCGAACGCGCGGCGCACGCCGTCCACCTCGACGACCACCTGGTGCGGCGTCACGCTGACGACGGTCACCTCCTCCGGCACGGGGTCGTAGCAGACCTCGATCTCCTCGAACCTGGCCACCTGCGGCTGCGACCTGACGTTGCGCCATCCGGACGGCAGGCCGCGCTGCACGGTGGCCGCGCTCCTGTTGCGGGCCGCCATGGCCAGCGCCGCCGCCAGCGCCTCAAGGGCGGTGGGCGCGGCGGGACCCGGGAAGTCGTGCTCGTCGAGGAAACCCGTGTGCGTCTCTCCCGCCACGAACGCCGGGTGCCGCACGATGTCCAGCAGCAGCGACCGGTTCGTGGCCAGGCCGTGGACGCGGGCCTTGCCCAGCGCGGCGGCCAGCTTCCTGATCGCCTCGGTACGGCTCCCGCCGTACCCGATGATCTTCGCCAGCATCGGGTCGTAGTGCGTGGAGACGACCGTGCCGGACTCGACGCCGGAGTCGACCCGGACCGGCCCCGGGATGTCGAACAGCTCGACCACCCCCGACTGGGGCAGGTGGGCGGCGTCCTCCGCGTACAGCCTGACCTCGACCGCGTGCCCGCGCGGCGCCGGCCTGGCGTCCGGCAGCCGCTCGCCCTCGGCGACGCGCAGCTGCAGCTCCACCAGGTCGACGCCGTAGACCAGCTCGGTCACCGGGTGCTCCACCTGCAGGCGGGTGTTCATCTCCAGGAAGGCGATCGTGTCGTCCTTGACGAGGAACTCCACCGTGCCCGCGCCGACGTAGCCGATCGTCGTGGCGGCCGCGACCGCCGCCGCCTCCAGCCGCTCGCGCAGCGCGGGGGTGACGGCGGGGGAGGGGCACTCCTCCACCACCTTCTGGTGGCGGCGCTGGATCGAGCACTCCCGCTCGCCCAGTGCCCACACCGTGCCGTGGACGTCGGCGAGCACCTGCACCTCGATGTGGCGGGCGCGCTCGAGCAGCGGCTCGACGAACACGGTGCCGTCGCCGAAGGCGGACTCCGCCTCGCGTTCCGCGGACGCCAGGGCCGCCTCCAGCTCGCCGGGCGCCCTGACGACGCGCATGCCGCGCCCGCCACCCCCGGCCGATGCCTTGACCAGCAGCGGGTAGCGCCAGCCCGCGCCCTCCTGCGCCCCGGCCGCGTCCTCCTGCGCTCGGGCCGCGTCCTCCGGTGCCCCGGCCGCGTCCTCCTGTGCCCCGGCCGCGTCCTCCTGTGCCCCGGCTTCGTCCTCCTGTGCCCGGGCCGCGTCCTCCCGTGCCCGGGCCGTGCCGGGTGTCAGCGACGGCAGGACGGGCACGCCCGCCCCGGCCATCAGCCGCTTGGCCTCGATCTTGGAGCCCATCGCGGCGATCGCCTCCGGCGGCGGGCCCACCCAGGTCAGGCCCGCCGCGATCACGGCGCGGGCGAAGCCGGCGTTCTCCGACAGGAACCCGTAGCCGGGGTGCACCGCGTCGGCGCCCGCCCGCCGCGCCGCCGCGACGAGCGCGTCGGCGTCGAGGTAGGCCGACGGCCTGCCGAGCCGTACGGCCAGGTCGGCCTCCGCCACGTGCGGAGCGCCCTCGTCGGCGTCGGAGAAGACCGCGACCGTCTCGATGCCGAGCTCGCGGCAGGTGCGGAAGATCCTGCGGGCGATCTCGCCCCTGTTGGCCACCAGCAGCCTGGTGATGGCGGGCCGCCCGTTCGCGGGATGGGTCATGGCCGGAACACCCCGAATCCCGCCGCCTCGGGGACGGCCGCGCTGTTGATCGCCGACAGGCACAGCCCGAGGACCGTGCGGGTGTCGCGCGGGTCGATGACCCCGTCGTCGTAGAGCCGGCCGGACAGGAAGAACGGCAGCGACTCCTGCTCGATCTGCGCCTCCACCATGGCCCGCATCGCCGCGTCGGCCTCCTCGTCGTAGATCTGCCCGCGGGCCTGCGCCGCCTGCCTGCCGACGATCGACAGCACGCCGGCCAGCTGCGCGGGACCCATCACGGCCGACTTCGCGCTCGGCCAGGAGAACAGGAAGCGGGGCTCGTAGGCGCGCCCGCACATGCCGTAGTTGCCCGCCCCGTAGGAGGCGCCCATGACGACCGTCAGGTGCGGGACCGTCGAGTTCGACACCGCGTTGATCATCATCGCGCCGTGCTTGATGATGCCGCCCTGCTCGTAGTCCTTGCCGACCATGTAGCCGGTCGTGTTCTGCAGGAACAGCAGCGGCGTGCGCGTCTGGTTGGCCAGCTGGATGAACTGCGCGGCCTTCTGCGCCTCCTCGCTGAACAGCACGCCGCGCGCGTTGGCGAGGATGCCCACCGGGTAGCCGTGCAGCATCGCCCACCCGGTGACCAGGCTGGGCCCGTAGAGCGGCTTGAACTCCTCGAAGTCGCTGCCGTCGACCACCCGCGCGATCACCTCGCGCGGGTCGAAGGGCACCTTGAGGTCCTCGGGGACGATCCCCCTCAGCTCCTCCTCCGGGTACGCCGGCTCCCGTACGGCCCGCGGGCCGACGCCGAGCTTGCGCCACCGCAGCGACCTGACGATGCCCCTGCCGATGCGCAGCGCGTCGTGCTCGTCGGCGGCCAGGTGGTCGGCCAGGCCGCTGACGCGCGCGTGCATCTCGGCCCCGCCGAGCGACTCGTCGTCGGACTCCTCGCCGGTGGCCATCTTGACCAGCGGCGGGCCGCCCAGGAACACCTTCGCGCGCCCCTTGACCATCACCACGTAGTCGCTCATGCCGGGCACGTAGGCGCCGCCCGCCGTGGAGTTGCCGAAGACCAGCGCGATCGTCGGGACGCCCGCGGCCGACAGCCGCGTCAGGTCCCTGAAGATCTGCCCGCCGGGGATGAAGATCTCCTTCTGCGTCGGCAGGTCGGCGCCGCCCGACTCCACCAGGTTCACGTACGGCAGGCGGTTGCGCAGCGCGATGTCGGCCGCCCGCAGGGTCTTCCTGAGCGTCCACGGGTTGGACGCGCCGCCCCTGACGGTCGGGTCGTTGGCCGTGATCACGCATTCGACGCCCTCGATGACGCCGATGCCGGTCACCACGCTCGCGCCCACGGGGAAGTCGCTTCCCCAGGCGGCCAGCGGGGACAGTTCGAGGAAGGCGGAGTCGGGGTCGATGAGCAGCTCGACGCGTTCCCTCGCCAGGAGCTTGCCCCGTCCGCGGTGGCGCTCCACGTACTTCTCGCCGCCGCCCGCGACGGCCTTGGCGTGCTCGGCGTCCAGGTCGGCGAGCTTGGCGAGCATGGCGCGCCTGCGGGCCTGGTAGTCCGGATCGGTGGGATCCAGCCTGCTGATGATCACCTGTCCTCCTTTCCGCCGCTGCCGGACATGCATCCTCCGCCGCCGTCCGCCGGCCGGACGAACGGCGGCTCGGGCTCGGAAGCCGACGTCCCCTTCGATGGGGGGCCGGGCTCGTTCGATCGGGGGTCGGGCTCGGAAGCCGACGTCCGTGTCAGCGGCGGGTCGGGCTCGGAAGTCGATGTGCGTGTCAGCGGCGGGTCGGGCTCGGAAGTCGATGTCCGTGTCAGCGGCGGGTCCGGCTCGGAAGTTGACGGCCGCGTCAGCCCGATCGCCCTGGCCCAGAGCCTGGTCAGGTGGTCGACGGCGGTGCGCTCGTCGGCGCGCTCGCCGAGGTCCAGCCACACGTGGGCGAAGTGCTCCACCATGCCGCCCAGCATGATGGCCGTCAGCCTGGGGTCGAGGTCGGGATCGGCCAGCCCCTGCTCCTGCAGGCGGCGCAGGCCTTCGGCGCCGCGCCGGACGAACACCTCCCGCAGCTCCAGCAGCAGCCCGCGGAAGCGGTCGTCGCCGGTCGCGATGTGCTCCAGCATCCTGAGCAGGCGCGAGTTGGCCGCCCATGCCCGCAGGTAGAGCTGGTTGGCGGCCTCGACGCGGGCGTAGGGGTCGTCGGGGGCGGCGGGCCCGACGACGCTGGCGGCGAACATCTCGCCGACCGCCGCGCCCGCGACCTCGCCGAACAGCGTCTCCTTCGAGTCGAAGTAGGTGTAGAAGGTGCCGTGGGAGACCCCGGCCCTGGCGCAGACGTCGTCGATGCGCACGGCGTCGTAGCCGTGCTGCTCGAACGCCTCGCGCCCCGCCTGCAGGAGCGCGGCCCTGGTCCGCCGCCCGCGCGCGGTCAGCGTCTCAGACTTGACGATCACGTCAACAATGTAGCAACGGGGTGATGCCCGTGGAAGCCCCCGGCAACGCCGAGGGCCCGGCGGACGCGGGTAGGCGTCCGCCGGGCCCTTCAGGGGTCAGCGGGGGTGGCTCAGCCGCAGTGGCTCCAGCCGCTCTTCCACGACAGCGTGCCCCAGGAGCCGCCCCAGATCACGCACTTCTTGACCGCCGCCAGCCGCACCGGCCCGGCGTAGGCGGTGTACGAACCGGGGTTGGCGCCGCTGGCGCCGCCCTGCACCTGGAGGACGGCGTTCATCGACACCTTGGCGGGCACCACGTACTTGGACATGGTGATCACGCAGTTCTTGCCCGCGCTGGTGTTGTACAGCAGGTAGACCGTGGCCTTCGTGCCCAGCGCGTGCGAGTTGATCACCTTGTAGCCCGCGCCGCAGACGCCGGTCGCCGTGTAGGGGTTCGGCTTCGGCGACGGGCTCGGCTTCGCCGTGGTCGTCGGCTTCACGGTGGGCTTCACGGTGGGCTTCACGGTGGGCCTGGCGGTCGGCTTGGTGCTGGGCTGGCCGTAGGCGACGCCGGTCGTCGGCTCCGTCAACCCCGTCGGGTCGGGGTCGGGGTCGACCAGCCCGGTGCTCTTGGTCGGCTTGGCCGTCGGCCTCTTCCTGGTCGGCTCCGCCGTCGGCCGCGGCTGCTGGCGCTGGGTGGGAGGCGCCGTGGCGTGCGGCACCGTGGTGTGCGGCACCGACACCGACGGCACGTCCCGCTCCTTCGGCCCGGACGCGGTCGCCTCGGGCCCGGGCGTGGCCTCCACCAGCTCGGGGATGACGTCGGTTTCGGTCGGCTGCGCGTCGGGCGGCAGCACGTCGGTGGGCGCCACGGTGGTGTCCTGCCCCGGCTGGTTCTGCGCCGGCTGGTTCGGGCCCGCCTGGTTTTTGGCCGCCGGGTCCTGGTCGGTCCCGCTGGCGGGGGAGTCCACCGCGACAAGCTCCGCCGGGACCGCCTTGCCGGCGTTCGCCCACACGACGGTGCCGCCCAGCAGGAGCGCGCCGGCGGCGGCGGCCGACAGCGCCACGGTCACGGTGCGGCGGCGGGCGCTCGGGCCGCCGGAGGGCGCCGTGTCGCCGGACGGCGGGCGCTGGCCGGGGACGGCGGTGCCGGGCGGGGGAGCGCCGGGCGCGAAGGGCTGCGGCGGCACGGCGGGGCCGCCAGGCGGCACCGGCGGGCCCCCGGGCGCGCCGGGCGGCGGCACGGGCTGGCCGCCGACAGGGGCGGGCTGGCCACCGACGGGGGCGGCCTGGCCGCCGGCCGGTGCCGGGGGGTGCGCGGCGGGCTGTCCAGGTTGTCCGGATTGTCCGGATTGTCCGGGCTGGGGGAACGGCGGCGGCAGCGTGCTGCCGGTCTGGTGGACCCCGAGCGCCGTCTCGCCGGTCGTCTGGCCGGTGAGACGCGCGACCAGCTGCTCGGCCGTGGGCCGCAGCGAGGGGTCCTTGGACAGGCAGGCCGCCACGAGCCCGCCGAGCACCCCGTCCAGCCCGCTGATCTCCGGTTCCTCGTTCAGGATCCGGTTCATGACCACGGGGATGGAGTCGGAGCCGAAGGCGGGCTTGCCCGTCGCCGCGAACACCATCGTGACGCCCCAGGCGAACACGTCGGCCGCCTCCGAGACCGGCGCGCCGCTCAGCTGCTCGGGGGCGAGGTAGGCCGGCGTGCCCATGGCCATGCCCGTGGCCGTCGCGCCCGGGGAGTCCAGGGCGCGGGCGATGCCGAAGTCGATCACCACGGGGCCCTCCGGCCCCATGAGCACGTTCGCGGGCTTGAAGTCGCGGTGCAGGATGCCCGCGCGGTGGATGGCCGCCAGGGCGGTGGCCGTGCTGATGCCCAGCCGCTCCAGGGCCGCGCCCCTGCGCGGTCCCTCCTGGTCGACCAGCTGCCGCAGGGACGGCCCCGGCACGTAGTCCGTCACGATGTACGGCCGGCTGCCCTCCAGATCGGCGTGCAGCACGGGCGCGGTGCAGAACCGGGCCACCCGCTGCGCCACCGCAACCTCGCGCAGGAACCTCGTGCGCGCGTCGGCGTCGGCCACCAGCGCGTTGTGCAGGAGCTTGACCGCCACCTGCTCGCCTGCCGGGCCCTTGCCCAGGTAGACCACGCCTTGCCCGCCCTCGCCGAGCCGCGCGGTGATCTCGAACACACCCAGCCGACGCGGGTCGTCAGCCGCCAACGGCTGGAACTGAGTCACGTCGAACCCCCGTATTCCGTCATAGGTGGGGCAAAACGTTATCAGTGTGGTTCGTGGGTCGTCCCCCGGGTTTGACGATGTGTCCGGATTGCGATCGACTGGGCGCAGTCAGAGGCCGGCACGAACTCCGTACCGGCCTCCACCTCGCAGGTCACGCCCGCCCGGCGTCCGGCGCGACGACGCTCAGATCGCCTTGCCCGGGTTGAGGATGCCGAGCGGGTCGAAGACCTGCTTGATGCCCTTCTGCACCTCGGTCACGACCGGGCCGGCCTCCAGCCCGAGCCAGCGCCGCTTCAGCAGCCCGACGCCGTGCTCGCCGGTCAGCGTGCCGCCGAGCTCCAGCGCTGCCTTGAACACCTCGTCGGCCGCCGCCCACACGTTGGCGGGCGGCTCCAGCGTGCCGTGCTCGAAGATGAAGACGGGGTGCAGGTTGCCGTCGCCCGCGTGGGCCACCGTGCAGATCATCACGTCGTGGCGCGCGGCCGCCGCCTCCACCGCCGTGATCATGTCGGGCAGCTTCGACCGCGGCACGCACACGTCCTCCACCAGGCAGGCGCCGAGGCGCTCCTTGGCCTCGTAGGCCATGCGCCTGATCCCGATGAGGTCCTCGGTCTCCTCGGGCGAGGACGACACCGCCACGAACGAGGCGCCGTTCGCCTCGCACAGCTCCTGCATCACCGCCGCCATCGCCTGGCCGTCGGAGGCGTCCGACTGGCCGATCAGCATGGCCTGGGTGGCGTCCTCGAGGCCGATGTTGCGCCAGTCGTCGATCGCCTTCAGCGTGGCCCGGTCCAGCAGCTCCATCAGGGACGGCTGGCAGCCGGCCGCGATGATCGCCGAGACCGCCGCGGCGGCGTCGCGCAGCGAGCCGAACTCCGCGGCGATCGTCGCCGGCGGGGCGATCGGGGCACGGCGCAGCCGTACCGTCGCCGAGGTGATGACGCCGAGGGTGCCCTCCGAGCCGACGAACAGGCCGGTCAGGTCGTAGCCCGTGACGCCTTTGACGGTGCGGCGGCCGGTGTTGAGTATCCGGCCGTCGGCCAGCACCACCTCGAGCCCGAGCGCGGAGTCGCGGGTCACGCCGTACTTCACGCAGCGCAGCCCGCCCGCGTTGGTGGCCAGGTTGCCGCCGATGGTCGAGATCTCGTAGGAGGAGGGGTCGGGCGCGTACATCAGCCCGTGCTGCCTGGCCGCCCTGTCGAGGTCCGCGGTGATCACGCCGGGCTCGACGACGGCGATCTCGTCGGCGGGGTTCAGCTCGCGGATCGCGGTCATCCGGGCCAGCGACAGCACGATCGAGCCCTCGCTGGCGGTGGCCGCGCCCGCCAGGCCGGTGCCGGCGCCGCGCGGCACGACGGGCACCCGGTGCTCGGTGGCCCACCGCATGGTGGTCACGACGTCGTCGCGGCAGGTGGCCAGAACCACCCCGAGAGCCTTGCCAGGCTCGAGGAACGTGCGGTCGCGTGCATAGGAGTCGACCACGTCGGGGTCGGTCAGCACCCTTCCCTCGGGAAGGCTCTTCACAAGTGCCTCAATCACGTTGAGGACTTTACGGCCCGATTTGCGCCAGCCGTACGTCAGGGCCAGACTGCCCGGATGGATCTGTCCTGTCCGGAGTGCGGCTCTGCCGACAGGGTGACGTCGGTGCCGGGGGCCGTGGCCGAGGGCACGAGCTTCCACCTCGGGCGCGCCAGCATGCCCAAGGAACGCGCCGTCGTCGACCTTCCCGCCGCCTCGCTCATCGGCACCAGGAAGCACCCCATGACCAGGACACAGCTGGCGGTGTGGCTGTCCTTCCCTGCCAGGCACGAGGTGCCCCGCGCCCGCCACCAGGGTTACGTCATGCTCGGCTTCGCCGCGCTGGCGCACGTGGTGCTCGCGCTGACCCTGGCCATGACCGAGAAGACGAACCTGCTGGTGGACCTGCTGGGGCCGTTCTGCGTGACGGGCGTCTTCTGGTGGTTCGGGCTGATGTTCGTCCTCGGCGCGCACGGCGCGCGCAAACGCGACCAGGCCGAGGCGCCGGCCCGCGAGCAGGCGCTCCTGGTGTGGCAGGAGCTCTTCTACTGCTCGCGGGACAACGTCGCCTTCGAGCCGGGGGTCGGCGTCGCCTTCCACCCGAGCGAGACCCGTGAGTACATCTTCGGCTTCAGGTACGGCAAGCGGCCCCGCACCTGAAGCCCGAAGCGGCCGTCAGCCGCGCGCCAGCAGCTTCTCGGTCGCGACCAGCCGGACGCACACGGTCAGGCCGGTGATCGCCTCCTCCAGCTCCGCCAGGTCGGGGTAGGTGGGGGCGATGCGGATCGTGCGGTCGGCCGGGTCGTCGCCGTAGGGATGCGTCGCCCCGGCAGGGGTGAGCGCGATGCCCGCCGCCTTCGCCTTGGCGACGACCTCGCGGGCGCAGCCCTCGGGCACGTCCAGGCTGATGAAGTAGCCGCCCGTGGGCGCCGACCAGGTGGCCAGGTCCGTGCCGCCCAGCTCCTTGGTGAGGATCCTGTCGACGGTCTCGAACTTCGGCCAGACCAGCTCGGCGTGCCTGCGCATGTGCGCGGCCAGGCCCTCGGCGTCACGCAGGAACTCCACGTGGCGCAGCTGGTTCATCTTGTCCGGGCCGATGCTCTGCTTCGACAGGTTGCCGAGGTACCAGGCGACGTTGGCCGGCGAGGAGCCGAAGAAGGCCACGCCGCTGCCGGCCAGGCTCACCTTGGAGGTCGAGCCGTAGACGAAGGCGCGGTCGGGGTTGCCGTGCTCCTCGCACAGGGCCAGCAGGTCGGCCAGCTCGGCGGGCGTGTCGGTGAGGTGGTGCACCGCGTAGGCGTTGTCCCAGAAGATGCGGAAGTCGGGCGCGGCGGCCGGCAACGCGGCCAGGCGGCGCACGGTCTCGTCGCTGTAGGTGACGCCCGAGGGGTTGCTGTACTTGGGCACGCACCAGATGCCCTTGACCCGCGGGTCGTCGGCGACCAGCCGCTCGACGGCGTCCATGTCGGGGCCCTCGGCGGTCAGCGGCACCTGGACCATCCTGATGCCGAAGCGCTCGCACAGCGCGAAGTGCCGGTCGTAGCCCGGCACCGGGCACAGGAAGACGATCTCCTCCTCGTCCGCCCACCGGCGCGTGGCCCCCGGCAGCACGCTGAGCATCGAGAAGACGATCGTGTCGTGCATCATCGCCAGGCTGGAGTTGCCGCCCGCGAGCAGCTGCGCGGCGGGCACCTGCAGCGCAGCGGCGAACAGCTCGCGCACCTCGGCCAGGCCCTGCAGGTTGCCGTAGTTGCGGCAGTCGCTGCCGTCGGCCGCCAGGTGCGTCGAGGGCAGACCGGTCATCCCGTCGGCCAGGTCGAGCTGGCGTGGTGAGGGCTTGCCCCTGGTCAGGTCGAGCTTCAGGCCTCGCCGCACGAGGGCGTCGTAGTCGCTGGCGGCCTGCTCGCGCTGCGCGGTCAGCTCGTCGAGGGTCACGGGATGTTCCTTCCTAGGCTGGGACAACGAACAATAGTGGGTGTCGAAACGATAACGACGCACCAGCCCGGTCACCGGGTCAGCCGCCACAGCGAGGTCACCTCGGCGGCGCGCGCCGCGTGCAGCGGGTCGGCGGCGTCGGCGGCGCGCCGGTGGCGCGGCCGGGCCTCCAGCCGTCCCGCCACCCGCAGGCCCGCGCCGTCGAACGCGGCCAGCAACTCCCGCCTGGTGCGCAGGCCCAGGTGCTCGGCCAGGTCGGACAGGATCAGCCAGCCCTCCCCGCCCGGCGACAGGTGCCCGGCCAGGCCGCTGAGGAAGCCGTCGAGCATCCGCCCGTCCCCGTCGTAGACGGCGTGGTCGAGCGCGGTGCGCGGCGTGGCGGGCAGCCACGGCGGGTTGCAGACCACCAGCGGGACCCTGCCCTCGGGGAACAGCGAGCGCCTGCTGACCTCGACCCTGTCACCGAGGCCGAGGCGGTCCAGGTTGTCGCGGGCGCAGGCCACCGCCCGCTCGTCCACGTCGGTGGCCACCACCCGCCGGACGCCGCGCACGGCCAGCACGGCGGCCAGCACGCCGGTGCCGGTGCCGACGTCGAACGCGGCCGTCCGCGAGGGCAGCGGCGCGCGGGCCACCAGGTCCACGTACTCGCCGCGGACAGGGGAGAAGACGCCGTAGTGCGGGTGGATCCGGGCGCCGAGCGCGGGCACCGGCACGCCCTTCACGCGCCACTCGTGCGCGCCGATCACGCCGAGCAGCTCGGTGAGGGGCACCAGCACGGGGCCCGCGGGGCTGCCGTAGGCCTCCGCGCACGCCTGCCGTACGTCGGGGGCCCGGCGCAGGGGGACCGACAGGTCGGCGGCCAGCGGCACCAGCAGCCTGGCCAGCAGGCGGGCCCTGGCGGCGCGCGCCCGCCGGTACTCGTGGAAACCGGCGGGCGCCGTGCGGCCCGTGTCGGCGCGGCGGGCCAGGGCGCGCAGCAACTGCCTGGCGTTGTGGTAGTCGCCCCGCCACACCAGCCCGGTGCCCTCACGGGCCAGGCGGTAGGCGGTGCGGGCGTTCATCGTGTCGTCGGCGGGCACCAGGACGGCGGGCGGCGGCTCGGGCGAGAGCCATCCCGCCGCCTGGAGGCGGCCGTCCTCGGTCCAGTGGACGTCGAGCATCGCGTGCTCCTCTTGATCGATGGGAGATGTCGATGAAGAGCACTTCGACGCGGAGGGGACGGGTCAGCGGGTCACGGACCTCCGCGAGGAAGCGCGAGCCGCGGCGTCACCGAGAACACTGCCCAGCACGGCGAACGACATGATCAACCTCCTTGGGGTCCGCCCCATGCTAGCCGTGCCCGTGCCCGTGCCCGTGCCCGTGCCCGTGGTCCGGTCCGGCGGCCACGTCGTGTCGCACATGCCCGTGCCCGTGGCCGACGAGCGCGGCGGGCCGGCCCGCGGGCACCAGGGCGATCGCCGCGGCGGCCGCGACGGCCGCCGCGCCCGCGCACCAGGCCAGCGCCGAGGGGAAGCCGCCCACCGCGAGGCTGGAGACCAGGGCGACCCCGATCGAGCCGCCCAGCTCGTGGAAGGTGTTGATCACCCCCGAGGCCACGCCCGCCTCGCCGGGCGGGACGTTGGCCATGGTCGTCGCCGTCGCGGTGACGAAGGCGGGGCCGATTCCGAAGGCGGCGATCACGAATCCCGGCAGCAGCGTGGTGAGGACGCCCGCCTCGGGCGAGACGCGGGTCATGAGGGCCGCGCCCGCCGCGGTGAGCACGAAGGCGCCCACCGCGACCGGACGGCCGCCGACCCTGCCGACCAGCCGTCCGCCCAGGTGCGCGCCGAGCGTGATCGCGATCGCCACCGGCAGGAACAGCAGGCCCGTCTCCAGCGCGCCGTACCCCACTTCCCGCTGCAGGTAGAGCGAGCTGAGGAAGAACAGCCCGAGCATCAGGCCCGTCGCCGTCAGCATGACGAACGTGCCCGACAGCACCGGGCGCCTGGCCAGCGTCCCCGCGCGCATGAGCGGCGCCGCGGACACCCGCTCCACCCACACGAACGCCGCGTAGAGGGCGGCGGAGGCGGCCAGCCACAGCCCCGCCGTCCCCCATCCGGCCTCGCCCGCGGCGACCAGCCCGTAGATGAGCAGCGCCGTCGCGGCGGTGACCAGCAGCGCGCCGGGCACGTCCAGCCGTCGCCCGGCCGGGCGGGCGGGCGCGGACGCCGGCAGCACGGCGGGCAGGGCGGCCAGGACGGCCAGGCCGACGGGCACGTTCACGAAGAACGCCCAGGCCCACCCGGGACCGGCGGTCAGCAGGCCGCCGAGCAGCACGCCCACGGCGGCGCCCGTGCCGCCGATGGCCGCCCACACCGCCAGCGCCCTGGTACGGCGCTCGCCGTGGAAGGCGGCGGTGATGACGGCCAGCGCGGCGGGCGACAGCAGCGCCGCGCCGACCCCCTGCAGCGCGCGCCCGGCGATCAGCGGGCCGCCGCCGGGGGCCAGCCCGCACAGCAGCGAGGCCAGCGTGAAGACGGCGAGCCCGGTCATGAGCGTCCGCCGGGCGCCGAAGGTGTCGGCGAGCCGGCCGCCGAGGACCATCAGCCCGCCGAAGCACAGGGTGTACGTCGTGACGACCCAGGTCAGCGCCTCGCGGCCGAGCTCCAGGTCGGCCCCGATGGACGGCAGCGCCACCTGCACGACGGTGATGTCGATGATCAGCATGAACTGGGCCAGGCAGAGCAGGACCAGCAGCATGGGGGAACCCCTCCGCTAACTCGTACAGTAGTGTTCGAGTTATGAGGCAAGCATACGGAGGGCGGGTATGTCCAGCGTGATGTCAGGCGGCGAGCACCGAGCGGAGCGTCCTGGTCAGCACATCCGCGGCGACCTCACGCGGCAGGCGGCCCGCCTCGATCTCGCCCGCCGCGTTGTGCAGCAGCCCGAAGAACGTCGTGACCAGCCACGACAGCGGCAGGTCGGTGCGGAAGGCGCCCTCGTCCATGCCGCGCTCGACCAGCCGCTCCACCCGGGCGAGCGGCCTGCCGTGGCGCTCGCGGATGCGCTCGGCCGGCAGCGCCCTGTCGGCGGCCACGAACAGGCGGCGGTGCCGGTCGAGGATCTCCCACGAGGAGCCGATCAGCCTGTCCATCGCCTGAGCGGCGGGCAGGGCGTCGAGTTCGAGGCCGGACAGCGCCGCCTCGGCGTTGTCGACGGCCTCCTGCAGGACGGCGTCGACCAGCGACTCCCTGGAGGGGAAATGACCGTAGAGCGTGACCCTGCCGACGCCCGCCTCCTTGGCGATCTCCGCCACGCTGACGTTCGGGTCGGCGCTCAGCAGCCGCGCGGCCGTGGCCAGGATCGCCGCGATGTTGCGCTCGGCGTCGGCCCTGCGCGGCGAGCCCGCCTTTCCCGGTGTCTTCCCCGTCGTCGTCCCCATGGTGAAACTGTAGGACCCGGCGTACGCCGCGTCCGACGGTCGTCGCGTTCGCGACCGTGATGGAAATGACCGCATGGAGACGACCGCCATGGAGACGGCCGCCATGGAGACGACCGCCATGGAGACGACCGCCATGGAGACGGCCGCCATGGAGACGACCGCCATGGAGACGACCGCCATGGAGACGATCGCTGGGGCGGGGCAACCTCGGGGCGGGGCGCCGCCGATCGCTGTTCGGCTGATGCCCTGGCCGGCGGCACGAGGGCCGGCGAGGCCGTCAGGTGATGCCCGCCACCAGGTGCTCGACGAGACCGGCGCGGACGGGGCGCCGGCCGAGGTCGCCGCGTTCATGACCGGGCGCCGGAAGGAGGCGCGGTCAGTGGAGGGGCGCAGGGAACAGACGCGTTCGTCGACCAGGCGCCCGGAAGGAGGCGCGTTCATCGACGAGGCGCCCGGGAGGCGGCGCGGTCGGTGGCCGGGCGCCCGGGAGGAGGCGCGGTCAGTGGGTGGCGAAGTCCGTCCGGCCCTGCCAGGGGGTGGCGGGCAGGCCGGTGATGCCGGCGTCGGCCGCGAACAGCCCCCCGCCCGCGGTCGTGACGACCAGGGTGGTGCCGACGAAGGCCGCGCTGGAGGTCTTCGGCGCGCCGACCTTCACCGCGCCGAGCAGCCGCCCGCCGGGTGAGTACCGGCGGACCTCGCCGACGCCCCAGACCGCGATCCACAGGTTGCCCTCGACGTCGACCGCCATGCCGTCGGGCAGCCCGTCGTTCACCTCGAAGGCCACCGCGCGCGGGCCGACGCGGCCCGACTCCACGTCGTACGGTTGCGCCCACACCACGCCCGGGATGCTGTCCACGTGGTACATCGTCCGCCCGTCGGGCGACCAGCCCAGGCCGTTGGAGACGGTCAGGCCGTCGGCCGGCACGCTCACCGTGCCGTCGAGCTCCAGCCGGTAGAGCCGTTCCTGGCCCTGCCGGTCGTCCTTGGCGAGGCTGCCGGCGAGGAAGCGTCCCGCCGGATCGCACCGGCCGTCGTTGAGCCGGCTGGCCACCCCTTCCGGCAGCACCCTCGGCCCCATCGTGATCCGCTCGCCGATCGTGGCGAAGCCGTCCCGGGCCGCGACCAGCAGGGAGCCGTCGGCGGCCGGCGTGACCGCGCCCACGGTGCCCGGCAGGGTGTGCGTCCTGGCCACCCGCAGGTCGCCGGCCGTGAAAGCGCCCTCCAGGACCCTGCCGGTCGGGATGTCGACCCAGAGCAGCCGCTCGGCCACGGGGTCCCACAGCGGCCCCTCGGCCAGCTCGTAGGTCTCGGTGGACAGCCGGTCGGCGATCATCGCAGCTCCTTCACGATGGCGTGGATGTCGGGCAGCGCCTCCACCAGGGAGGTCAGCGGGGTGCGGTAGGCCAGCGCGCTGACGCTGACCGCTCCGCTCGGCGTGGTCGCGGAGGTCAGGAAGGCGGGGACGGCCACGCAGGTGACGCCCTCCTCGTTCTCCTGGTCGTCGAGCGCGTGGCCGCGCTCGCGCACCGCCGCCAGCTCCGCGCACAGCTCGGCGAGGCCGGTCCTGGTGCGTGCGGTGCGGCGCTCCAGCGGGGCCGCGCGCGCCCAGGCCGTCACCGCGGCGTCGTCGGGCAGCGCCCAGGCCAGCAGCAGCTTGCCGACGCCGGTGCTGTGGGCCGGGTTGCGGCCGCCGACGGTGGAGGTGAGCCGCACCGGGCCGGACGGCGGATCCACCTTGGCCCGGTAGACGACCTCGTGTCCGTCGAGCACCGCGTAGTGCGCGGTCTCGCCGAAGCGGGCCGCCAGCCGCTCCAGCGCCGGCCTGATCCTGACGTGGTCGGGCCGCGCCTCGTGGTGGGTGAAGGCGAGCCTGAGGAACTCGTCGCCCAGCAGGTAGCGGCCCCGGCCGTCCTGGACGGCGAGCCCCGCGCGGCGCAGCGCGGCCAGCGCCCGGTGCGCGGTGGGCTTGGGGCTGCCGACCGCCCTGGCCATCTCCTCCAGCCCGACACCCTCGGGCCGCTCGGCCAGCAGCCGCAGCACCGCCAGCACCCGGTCGGCGCCGACGAGGCGGTCTTCACCTGGCGGCGTTCCAGGGTCGATCATGTTCCGAAGATTAGACCAGTGTTCCGACTGATGGAAGACGGCCGCCGAGACGGTCATCAGGCCCAGGTCCGCCGCCGGAGTCGCACAGAGGGAGTCGCACAGAGAGTGTGTCGTCACGCATCCCCCGTGACCGCCGGGGTAGTGAGGAAGCCCAGGTCAGCACGACCACGAGAAAAACGAGCAGATGGCTTCCGGTACGGCGGGCATTGGCGTCAAATGGAGTGATCGGGGCAACACTCCGCGTGGAGGGGGAGCAACCGTGACGACAGTTCGCGAGACCTCGATGCAGCAGGTCAGACGACGCCACACGGGCACCGTCATCGCCGCGTGGCTCTCGACGACCGACCACAAGGTCATCGGGTACCTCTACCTGATCACCTCGTTCGTCTTCTTCCTCGTCGCCGGCGTCATGGCCATGATCATCCGGGCCGAGCTGGCCCAGCCGGGCCTGGAGTTCGTCACCCAGCAGGTGTACAACCAGCTGTTCACCATGCACGGCACGATCATGCTGCTGCTGTTCGCCACGCCGCTGTTCGCCGGGTTCGCCAACGTCATCATGCCGCTGCAGATCGGCGCGCCCGACGTGGCCTTCCCGCGGCTGAACGCCGTGGCGTACTGGCTGTTCCTGTTCGGCGGCATCATCGTGCTGGCCGGCTTCGCCACTCCCGGCGGCGCGGCCGACTTCGGCTGGTTCGCCTACGCCCCGCTGTCCACCGCGACGTTCTCGCCGAGCCCCGGCGGCGACCTGTGGATCATGGGCCTGGCGATGTCCGGGCTCGGCACGATCCTCGGCTCGGTCAACTTCATCACCACCATCATCGGCATGCGAGCGCCCGGCATGACGATGTTCAGGATGCCGCTGTTCACCTGGAACACGCTGCTGACCAGCATGCTCGTGCTCATGGCCTTCCCGGTGCTGGCCGCCGCGCTGCTCGTGCTGGAGTCCGACCGCAAGCTCGGCACCCACGTCTTCGCCCCCGAGAGCGGTGGCGCGATGCTGTGGCAGCACCTGTTCTGGTTCTTCGGCCACCCGGAGGTCTACATCATCGCGCTGCCGTTCTTCGGCATCGTCACCGAGGTCATCCCGGTCTTCAGCCGCAAGCCCATCTTCGGCTACATCGGCCTGGTGGGGGCCACCATCGCCATCGCGGGCCTGTCGATGACCGTGTGGGCGCACCACATGTTCGCGACGGGCCAGGTCCTGCTGCCGTTCTTCTCGTTCATGACGTTCCTCATCGCCGTGCCCACGGGGGTGAAGTTCTTCAACTGGGTCGGCACGATGTGGCGCGGCCATCTGAGCTTCGAGACCCCCATGCTGTTCGCGATCGGCTTCCTCGTCACCTTCCTGCTCGGCGGGCTGACCGGCGTCATCCTCGCCTCCCCGCCGCTGGACTTCCAGATCAGCGACAGCTACTTCGTCGTCGCCCACTTCCACTACGTGGTCTTCGGCACCGTGGTGTTCGCCATGTTCTCCGGCTTCTACTTCTGGTGGCCGAAGATGACCGGGCGGATGCTCGACGACCGGCTCGGCAAGGTGCACTTCTGGTCGCTGTTCATCGGCTTCCACACCACCTTCCTCGTCCAGCACTGGCTGGGCATGGTCGGCTTCCCCCGCCGCTACGCCGACTACAGCCCCACCGACGGCTTCACCACCCTGAACCTCATCTCGTCGGTGGGCGCCTTCCTGCTCGGGGCCTCCACGTTGCCGTTCCTCTACAACGTCTGGAAGACCTGGCGCACCGCGCCCAAGATCACCATCGACGACCCGTGGGGCTACGGCGGCTCACTGGAATGGGCCACCTCCTGCCCGCCGCCCCGGCACAACTTCGTGAGCATCCCGCAGATCCGCTCCGAACGGCCCGCCTTCGACCTGCACTACCCGCGCGTGGCCGCGCAGTCTCGCCAGGTCGACGAGGTCCGGGCGGCCGAGCTGGGCGCCGAGGAACGCGGGCCCGGCGGCCCACCATGACGTGGCGGGCCGTACCAGATCGGGGCTGGCCCGATCCCCGGCCCGGTGCTTACGTGGAAAAGGACGTTTCGCCAATCTAGGGAGATCGGCGATGACAGGTACACGCACTCCCTTCAGTCCGGAGACCGCGCCCTGCGGTCGCCAGTCCGGCGGTGAACGGCTGGTCGACGACGACGGCTACGGCCTGGTGATCAAGGACCAGTACTTCGACTGCGGATGCCGCAGGATCCGGCACGAGTATCACGACGGCAGCATCCACCTCAGCGTCATCCGCCACGACGGCAGGCGCATCCGGGATCAGGACCAGCCCGACCACGGGAGCTGACACATGATCGACGTGCTCATTGTCGGGGGAGGCGGAGCCGGTCTGCGGGCGGCGATCGCGGTCGCCGAGACCGACCCCTCGTTGACGGTGGCGGTCGTGTCGAAGGTCTACCCCATGCGCAGCCACACGGTCTCGGCCGAGGGCGGCGCGGCCGGGGTGATCGGCATCGGAGACACCCTCGACGAGCACGCCTACGACACCATCTCGGGCGGCGACTGGCTGTGCGACCAGGACGCGGTGGAGGCGTTCGTCGCCGAGGCGCCGCGCGAGCTCATCCGGCTCGAGCACTGGGGCTGCCCGTGGAGCAGGGAGCCCGACGGGCGCGTGGCGGTCCGGCCGTTCGGCGGCATGAAGCGCCTGCGCACCTGGTACGCCGCCGACAAGACCGGCTTCCACCTGCTCCACACCCTCTTCCAGACCACGCTGAAGTACCAGGAGATCGTCAGGTACGACGAGTGGTACGTCACCCGGCTCATCGTCGACGACGGCCGCGTCCACGGCGTGGTCGCCATCGAGATCAGGACGGGCCGGGTCGAGGCGATCGCGGCCAGGACCGTCATCCTGGCCACCGGCGGCTGCGGGCGGGTCTTCCCGTTCACCACCAACGCGGCGATCAAGACGGGCGACGGCATGTCGCTGGCCTACCGGGCGGGCGCGCCGCTGAAGGACATGGAGTTCGTCCAGTACCACCCGACCGGCCTGCCGTTCACCGGGATCCTCATCACCGAGGCGGCCCGCGCCGAGGGCGGCTGGCTGGTCAACAAGGACGGCTACCGCTACCTGCAGGACTACGACCTCGGGCAGCCCACCGACACGCCCCGGCTGCGCAGCATGGAGCTCGGCCCCCGCGACCGCCTCTCGCAGGCCTTCGTCGGCGAGCAGGAAAGGGGCCGCACCGCCGAGACGCCCTACGGCCCCGTCGTCTACCTGGACCTGCGCCACCTCGGCGAGGCGAAGATCGAGGCGCGGATCCCGTTCGTCAGGGAGCTGTGCAGGTGCTACCAGAACCTCGACCCCGCCACCGACCTGATCCCGGTCCGGCCCGTCGTGCACTACATGATGGGCGGCGTCCACACCGACCTCGACGGCGCCACTCCGATCGCGGGCCTGTTCGCGGCGGGGGAGACGGCGTGCGTGAGCATCAACGGGGCCAACCGGCTCGGCTCCAACTCGCTGCCCGAGATCCTCGTCTTCGGCGCGCGGGCGGGCGCGGCGGCGGCCAGGTTCGCCGCAGCCCACCGCGGCGGCGAGGTCGCGGCCGTCCGCGGCCAGGGGGAGGACGAGCGGCGGCGGCTGCGGCGCGCGCTGGACGGCGGCGGCACCGGGCCGAGGATCGCCGACCTGCGCGAGGAGATGCAGCAGACGCTGGAGGGCGCGGCGGGGATCTACCGGACGGGCGAGACGCTCGCCAAGGCGGCGCAGACGCTGGCGTCGCTGCGGGAACGCGCGGTGGACGCCCGGGTGGACGACGACAGCACCACGTTCAACACCGAGCTGCTCTCGCTGCTCGAACTGCACGCGATGCTCGACGTCGCCGAGACGATCGTGGCGTGCGCGCTCGGCAGGACCGAGTCCAGAGGCGCGCACCAGCGGCTCGACTTCCCGGCCCGCGACGACGCGCAGTTCCTGGCCCACTCCCTGGTCCAGCGCGCGCCGTCCGGCCTGCCGTCGGTCGGCCTGCTGCCCGTCACGCTCACCCGCTGGCCGCCCGGCCGGCGGGTGTACGGCCGTGACTGAGCCGCCGGTGGCGGAGCGAAGGGTCGACAAAAGACGGGGCGATTGAAGACGGGGCGATTGAAGACGGGGCGATTGAAGACGGGGCGATGGGGAAGGGAGGCCGATGAGCACCAGGTCGAGCCAGGAGCCGGCGCCGACCGGCGGGGACGGCACGCAGGACACCGCGCGGGACACCGGGCCGGACACCGCGTCGGACACCGGGTCGGACACCGCCCGGCCCGCCGTGCGGGACGCCCCGGCCACGATCAGGCTGGAGATCAGCCGGTACCGCCCCGAACGGGACGAGAAACCGGTGTTCGAGTCCTTCGACGTGCCGATGCGCGACGACTGGGCCGTCCTCGACGGCCTCAACCACGTCAAGGACCGGCTGGACGGCACGCTGACGTTCCGGTGGTCGTGCCGGATGGGCGTGTGCGGGTCGTGCGGCATGAACGTCAACGGCAAGCCCAGGCTCACCTGCGGCACCTTCCTCACCGAGTTCGGCGGCGGACCGGTCAGGATCGAGCCGCTCAAGGGCTTCCCCGTCATCCGCGACCTGGTCGTGGAGATCGACGACTTCCTCGCCAAGCTCTCCCACGTGCGGCCCTGGCTGATCAGGGAGGGCGAGGAGCTGCCGCTGACCGCCGAGTACGCCCAGACGCCCGAGCAGCTCGAGGCATACAAGCAGTACTCGATGTGCATCAACTGCATGCTGTGCTACTCGGCCTGCCCGGTCTACGTGCTCAACCCCGACTTCCTCGGCCCGGCGGCCATCGCGCTCGCCCAGCGCTACAACCTCGACTCGCGCGACCAGGGCGACCGGCTCGACCTGCTCGGCGGCGACGAGGGGGTGTGGGGCTGCACGTTCGTGGGCGAGTGCACCAGGGTCTGCCCCAAGCACGTCGACCCCGCCGAGGCGATCCAGCGCTACAAGGTCACCGCCGCCATGCGGTCGGTCCTGCCGTGGAGCAGGCGATGACGGCCGCCGGCGCCTACCGGCCGCCCCGCGACCGGCTGTGGTTTCTGCGCTCGCGCTCCTACGCGCTCTTCGTCGCCAGGGAACTGACCAGCCTCTTCGTCGCCTGGACGGTCGCCTACCTGCTGCTGCTGGTCGCCGCCGTCACCGGCGGCACGCTGCAGGAGTTCGCCGCCCTGGCCGCGCGGCCGTGGATGATCGCGCTCAACGTGCTCGCCCTGGCCGCCACCGCCTTCCACGCGGTCACCTTCCTCAACCTGGCGCCCAAGGCCACCGTCGTCAGGCTGGACGGCTGGCGGGTGCCCGCCTTCATGATCCAGGGCGGCAACCACACCGCGTGGCTGCTGGTCTCGGCCGTCCTGGCGTGGGCGGTGCTGCGATGAGACGCACGCCGGAGCCGTACCTGTGGCTGCTGTTCAGCGCCGGCGGCGTGGTCGCCGCGCTGCTGCTGCCGGTGCTGGTCCTGCTGTTCGGGGTGCTCATGCCCCTGGGCGTGCTCGACTGGCCGGCGCAGGCGCGGCTCGCCGCGCTGCTCGACCCCGTCCCGGTACGGCTGGCGCTGGTCGTCGTCGTGGCGCTCTGCCTGTCCCACGCCGCCCACCGCATCAGGTTCACCAGTGAGGAGATCCTCGGCATCGCCAGGTTCGACCGCGCCCTCGCGGTCGCCTGCTACGGCGCCGCGATCGCCGGCACGGTCGTCGCCGCCGTGCTGCTGTTCTGACGGGGCTGTGCTGACAGAGCTGTTGTGACAGGGCTGTTGTGACAGGGCTGTTCTGACGTTGCTGTTCTGGCGTTGCTTCTCCGGCGGGGGCTGCTCTGAGAGGGCGCCGGCGGCGGCCATGCCGGGATCCCCATGCGCACGCGGCGATCACCGGCCGCCGGGCCAGGCGCCCGGCGGCCCTACCATGTCAACCATGACCGAGCTCCGCAGCAAGGCTGAGCACACCGAGGCCATCCGCAGGGACCGCAGGATCGCCGTGGTGATCAACACGCGCTCCCGCCGTGGCCGCCGCCATTACTTCGAGGTGCTGGACCAGATCCACGCGCTCGGCTTCGAGCCGCTGGCGGAGTACTCCGTCGTCAACCCCAAGCGGCTGCGCGCGCACCTGGACAGGGCGCTGGAGACCAAGCCCGACCTGCTGGTGGTCGGCGGCGGCGACGGCACGCTGTCGTCGGCGGTCCGCCACGTCGCCCACCGCGACGTGGCCCTCGGCGTGCTGCCGCTCGGCACCACCAACAACTTCGCCCGCAGCCTCGGCCTGCCGCTCGACCTGGCGGGCGCCATCCGGGTCTTCGACACCGGCAAGGTCGCCGACATCGACCTCGGCATGGCCGAGGACCGGCCGTTCGCCAACCTGGCCAGCTTCGGCGTCTCGGTCGAGGTCGCCGGCACGGTCAAGCCGTGGCTCAAGCGCATCCTCGGCCGCCCCGCCTACCCGCTGACCGCCCTGACGATCATCCCGGGCCACAAGCCGTTCCGCGCCGTCCTGACCGTCGACGGCAAGCGGCACGAGCTGCTCACCGACCAGCTCAACATCGCCAACGGCCGCTTCCACGGCGGCTGGCAGGTGGCCCGCGACATCAGCATCGACAACGGCATGCTGGTGGCCTACCAGCTCGGTTCCGGCAAGAAGCTGCGCCTGCTCGGCGAGACGCTGGTGCGCGCCACCACCGGCAGGTGGCGCAGCCTGGCCGGCGGGCCGTTCGTGATGGGGCGCGAGATGCTGCTGGAGACCGAGCCGCCGATGGCCGCCGACGTCGACGGCGAGGTACGGCTGCGCACCCCGATCAGGCTGCGCGTGGTGCCCAACGGGGTGCGCGTGATGGTGCCACCGGACTTCCAGGACAGCTGAGCGCCGCCCGCCGCCCGGCCGGACCCGCGGCCTGCCGGGACGGGATCGCGGTCCCGGCAGGCGCGGCCACGAGGGTCAGGCGCCGGGCGAGATGCGCCGGTACCAGTCGAACGTCCGCCTGACCCCCTCCTCCAGCGGCACCCGCGGCTCGAAGCCCGTCAGCTCCCGCAGCAGGGAGATGTCGGGACAGCGGCGGGCCACCGAGCCGGCCGGCGCGGGCACCGGGTCGATGACCGGGTCTCCGCCCGCCAGCCGCAGCACCAGCTTGGCCAGGTCGGAGATGGTCGTCTCCTCGGTGTCGTCGCCGATGTGCACGATCCGCCCGAAGGCCGCGGGTGTCGCCATCAGCCGCACCATCGCCTCCACCGCGTCCTCGACGTGGCAGAACGCCCGGGTCTGCTCGCCGCCGTACAGCCGGAACGGGTTCTCGCCGCGCAGGGCGCGCAGCGCGAGCTCGGGGATCACGTGGTCGGCGCCCATCCGCGGCCCGTACACGTTGTGGAAGCGGCCCACGACGGCCTGCGCGCCGTGCAGGACCGCCGCCTCGCCGTGCAGCTTGCTGATGGCGTAGGAGAAGCGCGGCGCCGCCACGTCCTCGATGACCAGCGGGACGCTCTCGGGCGTCGGCACCGGCACCAGCCCGGCGGTGACGCCGCCCGCGTACGCCTCGCTGGTGGAGGCGTAGAACAGCGGCTCGCCGGGCCTGATCCAGTCCAGCAGGTGCATCAGCGCCAGGGTGTTGACGCGCAGCACCCTGGCGGGGTCCCGCTCGACGTTGCGGACGCCGACGACGGCGGCCAGCAGGTAGATCTGGTCCCAGCCGTGCTCCAGCGCCCGGTAGGAGGCGGGATCGGTGAGGTCGGCGTCGCGCACGTCCAGCGGCATGCCCTCCAGGTCGCGGTCGCGCCTTCCCCTGGAGAAGTCGTCGACGACGGTGACGGCGTGGCCGTCGGCCAGCAGGCGCCTGGCGAGGTGGAGCCCGATGAAGCCGGCGCCGCCCAGCAGAAGGACTCTCATCGCGTGTATCCGATCCCCGCGTAGCGGATGCCCCGTCCGGTGAGCCCGTCGGCGTCGAGGATGCGCCAGGAGTCGAACAGCACCCTGATCGGGGTGTCGCCGACCGTCATCCCGCGGTAGTCGGGGTGGTCGTTGACGATCAGCATCGCGTCGGACTCGGCGAAGGCCTTGTCGAGGCTGACGGGTCGCCCGCCGTACCGGGCGATGACCTCGTCGGCGACCAGCGGATCGTGGCCGAGGACGGTCAGCCCCGCCCTGGTGAAGACCGGCATCATGTGCTCGACGGGGGTGCCGCGCATGTCGTCCGTGGCCGGCCAGCCCTTGTAGGCCCAGCCGAGCACCGACAGGATGACGCCGTCCGTCTCGCCGAACGTCTCACGGATCAGGGCGACCAGCCGTTCGGCGACATGGGACGGCAGGCGCTCGTTGAGCGCGCGGGCGTGGCCCACCAGCGAGGTGCTGGCGCTCGCCCGCATGAGGTACGGGTCCTTGGTGAGGCAGCCCCCGCCCACGTAGCCGGGCTTGGCCAGGTCGGGGCGCGGATAGCCGAGGTTGGCCGCGCCGATGACCTCCAGCGGGTCCAGCCGGTGCTGCTCGGCGATCAGCGCCAGCTCGTTGCCGTAGGCGTAGATCAGGTCGGTGTGGCAGTTGTTGGCCAGCTTGACCATCTCGGCCGCCTCGAGGCTCGAGACGGGGACGATCCGGTCGGCCAGCCCCTCGAACAGCTCGACCCCCGCATCGAGGCTGTCCTGGTCGAGCCCGCCGATCACCTGGGGCAGCTCGACCAGCTCCCGCAGCGCCTGCCCCTGGATGGTGCGTTCGGGCGCCATCACCAGGCGGGTGCCGGGCCCGAGGCGGGGCAGCACGACCGAGCGGCTGGTGCCGATCGGCACCGTCGATTGCACCACCACCAGGCGCTGCCGCCCGCACGCCTCGGCGGCGGCGGCCAGGCCGTCCAGGCGCGGTGTCCCGGTGGCGAGGTCGACGGGCGTGGACACGCACAGGATCACCGCGTCCAGCGGCTCGCCGGGCAGCGCCGCGCCGATGCGGACGCGGCCGCCGAGGTGCTCGTCGAACACCTCCTGCACGCCCGGCTCGAACACGTGGATCCGCCCGCGCGACAGCGCCTCCACGACGGCAGGGTCGACGTCCACGCCGTGGACCGTGAAACCCTTGCGGACCAGTGCCGCGGTGAGCGTCAGGCCTACGTATCCCATGCCGACAACGCCGACGGTCTTCGGCATCGTCACTCCTTTCCTTCCCGAGGAAAAACCCCGCAGGGGGGACTCACCAGGTCCAGGTCGACCGTGGTGACGTTGCCCGCGAACCCGTGCCGGCGGTAGGCCGCGCAGGCGGCGCGGCGGTTGCCGGGGGCGGCGGCGTAGTCGGTGGCCAGGACGGCCTTGCCCGCGGCGCGCAGGGCGGCGGCCTCGGCGAGGTTGCCGGCGCACCACTCCTTCGCGCAGGCCCGGTCGGTGGCCCTGAAGAACAGCTCCTCCATGCCGATGCCGTCGATGGCGGCGGTGTAGCCGCCGTGGTGCCGCAGCTCGGGCGAGTTCTGCGGGACGACGAGGAAGCCGGGGCGGACGGCCTTGGCGTAGGCGCTGATCCGGACGATCAGGTCGGCCATCTTCCTGCCGAGGCTGTGGCGGGTCTCGCCGGGCACGCGCGCCAGGTCGATCTCCTCGTACGCCAGGGGCGTGTCGAGGTAGACGCCGTCGAAGCCGGCCCGCAGGGCCTGGTCGACCCGGGGCCTGATCACCCGGTCCCACCACCACGGGTCCCAGTACTTGACGAAGTGCTCGTCGGGCCAGTCCGGCCAGACGTTCAGCCGCAGCCCGGCGGGCAGGCTCGCGAACTCCGTCCTGAACTCCTCCAGCGAGCCGATCTCGAAGTAGCCCAGCACCGTCTTGCCGCTCTCGCGCACCGCGGCGATCTCGGCGGCGGTGAAGTAGCCGGCGGCGGTGCCGTCGCGCGACAGGTCCACGACGGCCAGCCGGTGCGGCGCGGCGGCCACCGTGTCCAGCCGGCCGCCGGGATAGCCGGTCAGCACGTAGGTGAAGGAGGTGACGTCGAGCAGTCCCCCGGCGCCAGGGGCGGAGGCGCAGGCGCTCACCGTGAGCAGCAGGGCGAGGGCGAGCCGCCTCATCGCTCCTCCGCCATGGCCGCGACCGACGCGGCCAGGCCGTGGACGGGACGCCAGCCGAGGACCTTGATCGCCCGGGTGATGTCGGCCTGGCTCCACGGCGCCGCCCCCGACCGGTCGGATCCCCCCGCCATCTCGTGGATCCCGCCGTCGAAGCCCAGCGCGCGGGCCAGCAGCGCCACGGCGTCGCGGACCGGCACCGCCCGCCCCGACCCCACGTTGAGGACCCGCTCGCCGCCCAGGTCCGCGAAGGTCGCGGCCACCACGGCGGCGGCGACGTCGCGCACGTCCACGAAGTCGCGCATCGCGCCGAGCGGGCCGAGCGTGATGTCGTCCTTCCCCTCGCGCAGCAGCCGGGCCGCCCGGCCCAGCACGTTCACCGGTGTGAGGCCGGGCCCCACCGGGTTGAAGACGCGCAGCGACACGCCGTCCACCGGTCCCGAGGCGACCAGCCCGGTTCCGGCCAGGTGGCTCACCCCGTAGGCGGTGACCGGCCTGGCCGGGTCGTCCTCGCGGACCGAGCTCCCGTACGGCGTGGGCCCGTACTCGGCGGCCGAGCCGAGCCGTACCAGCCTGGCGGCGGGCGCGACCGCGGCCATGGCCTCCACGAGCAGGGCGACCACGCCCGCGTTGCCGCGCAGCAGCTCGTCGGGGCCGCCCGCCATCCGCCCCACGCAGCTGAGCACCGCGTCGGGCCGGACGCGGGCCAGCAGGCCGGTCACGGCGGCGACGTCGGCGGCCAGCAGGTCGAGCCGCTCCCGCCCCGCGCAGACGACCTCCCCGACCCGGGGGTCGTTGTCCAGCAGTAGCCTGACCTGGCGGCCGAGGAACCCCGAGGCGCCGAGCAGCAGCACCCTCACAGCGCCCGCTCCGGCTCAGGCAGCAGCAGCGGCCTGATCTCCTCGAAGCGGGCGTTCGCCTCGTCGTAGTCGTCGGGGCGGCCGATGTCGAGCCAGTAGCCGTCGAACTCGAAGACCGCCGGCGGCCGCTCGCGCGCCAGCAGGTCGAGCACCAGGTCGTCGAAGCCGAAGGCCATCCCCTCGGGATAGCCCTCGATGCAGCCGCGCGACAGGGCGTAGACGCCCATGCTGACCAGGTAGCTGAGCAGAGGCTTCTCCCTGAAGCCCGTGATGTGCCCGCCGGCGGCCTCCAGCACCCCGAAGTCGATCTTGACGACCCGCGGGGCCGTGGCCACCGTCAGCGGCGCCGTCGAGGCGGCGTGGCCGCGCAGCAGGTCGGCGTAGTTCAGCGTGGTCAGGACGTCGCCGTTCATGACCAGGAAGTGCTCGGGCAGCCGGTCCCTGATCGAGAACAGCGGCCCGATCGTCGACAGCGGCGCGACCTCCTCGGTGTAGTCGACGGCCAGCTCCCACCGGGCGCCGTCCCCGACGAACGCCCTGATCAGCGGGGACAGATGGCCGACGGCCAGGGTGACGCTGGTGAAGCCCTGCGCCGCGAGCTGGCGCAGGATGATGTCGAGGATCGCGTACTCCTCGCCGATCGGCACCAGCGGCTTGGGCAGCGCCGAGGTGTACGGCCGCAGCCGCACTCCCTTGCCGCCCGCCAATATGACGACATGCATGAACATCCCTTTCAGGGGTGGGACAGGCGTGCGATGCAGCGAGTGTCGTCGCGCCGGGTTTCACTTCGGTTCCTCTGCGGTTTCTCCCGCAGGGGCTAGGGTCGGTAGGCGTGGGGTTCGAGAACGCCGAGGACCGCTGGCGGCACCGTCTCGGCGAACTGCGCAACGTCGTCCGCCAGGAGCTGGTCACCCGGCAGCTCGACAGCCACCTGCCCGCCGCGCCCGCCCGCGTGCTCGACGCCGGATGCGGCCAGGGCACCCAGGCGCTGCGCATGGCCGAGCGCGGCCACGACGTCACCGGCGTCGACACCTCCGCGGACCTGCTCGGCCTGCTGCCCCCCGGCAGGGTCACGACCGTGCGCGCCGACCTGTCCGAGCTGCCGGCGCTGTTTCCGCCCGCCTCGTTCGACGTGGTGCTGTGCCACGGCGTGCTGATGTACTTCGCCGACCCCGGTCCGCTGCTCACCGACCTGGCACGGCTGGTCCGGCCGGGCGGGTTCCTGTCGCTGCTGGTGCGCAACGGCGACGCGCTGGCCATGCGGCCCGGCCTGGCGGGCGACTGGCCGGCCACCCGGGCCGCCTTCACCGCCGACGCCTACACCAACAGGCTGGGCGTGCGCGCGCGGGCCGACCGCCGCGCCGACCTCACCGCGGCGCTGGCGGCGCGCGGCCTGGAGGTGACGCACTGGTACGGCGTGCGCGTCTTCACCGACCCGGCCCCCGACGCGACGCCCACGCCGGACGACCTGGACGCGCTGATCGACTGCGAGGAGATCGCCGGCCGTACCGACCCCTACAGAGCAGTGGCCGCGCTGACACACCTCATCGGTGGTAGACAGGAAGCATGAAACGTCCCGGCAACTGGTGCGAGCGGCCGCGACCACCCCAGCCGTGGTGCGAGCGACCGGCTCCTCCCGCCCCGTGGTGCGAGGTGCCGGGCTCCTCGGTGCTCGGCGTGCTCGACGCGCTGCTGAAGGCCGCCAAGCGCTGAGGTTTCCCCGCCGCGGGGCGGGTAGTCGCTCCCTCCATGAACACCGAGCGGCACCGTTGCACGGCTGAGCCGGCCGGCGACCCGTCCGTGTCGCCGGCGTCGTCTTCGTCGCGCTGCCGCCGCCACGGGCCACGGCCGCAATCGTGGCCGGAGTTTTGCTCATCCTTGCCGCCGTACTTGGTCTTATCGGTAGGAAGCAGGGCGAACAGGTGGCATCGCCGGCGCCCGTGGCGGCGAACGAGAGCGTCAGGACCGACATCGACGTGGATCGACGTGGTGAGAGAGAGGGGACGACGATGACCGAGACCGATCCGGGCTTCAGCGACGCGCACGCCGGCGACGTGGGCGCGCGCAGGGCCACGGTGGGCACCCCGACCGACCACGAGTCCGTCAACGTCCCGCCCACCAGGGCAGGGGCGGCGGAGAACGCCGAGGCCGCGGCCGAGGCGCGCAGGCCGCACGAGGAGTTCGTGCCCGAGGGCCCGATCCCCGACGACAGGGCCGGCGAGGCGGACAAGTGGGACGACGAGCCCGCCGAGGTCTCCGGTGGCCAGGCCCCCGGCGACCAGGTTCCCGGTGGCCAGGCTTCCGGCGGCCAGGACTCCGGTGGTGACCAGGTCTCCGGCGGCCCGGGCCCGGGCGGCCGGAGCGGCGCGAGCGCCGCGGCCACGCCGCGGCCGAGCACCGACCGGCTGGTGGCGGGCGGGCCCGGGCAGGGCGGCGGGCGCGACGAGATCGCCGGGACCCGCGGGGAACTGGGCGGCACCGTCGAGGCCATGGTGAACAAGGCCGACCTCAAGGGCAGGGCGAGCGGGGTGGCCGGCGCGGCCAGGGACCGGGTCGTCGCCGTCACCGACCGGATGCCGGACCCCGTCAGGGACGCCGCCGACAAGGTGGGCGCGCAGGCGCGGCGCCGGCCGGGCCTGGCGGCCGTGGCCGCCGGCGTCGTGGCCCTGCTCGTGGCCCGGAGGCTGATGCGGCGAGGCAAGAAGTAGGCGTATGTGGTGGAACGCGCTCAGGCGGGCGTTCGCCGAGTTCCGGCGCGACGGCGTGCAGGACTGGGCGGCGGCGCTCACCTACTACGGTGTCCTGTCGATCTTCCCCGCCCTCATCGTGCTGGTGTCGCTGCTCGGCATGGTCGGAAGGGACGACGCGGCCACGGTGCTCGGCGGCATCGCCGTCCTGGCCCCGGCCGAGGTGCGTGACCTGCTGCTCCAGGGGCTTGCGGGGGTGCGCAGCACCGGCGCGGGAGCGCTGGCGATCGTCGGCCTGCTCGTGGCGCTCTGGTCTGCCTCGGGGTACATCGCGGCCTTCATCCGCGCGGCCAACGCGATCTACGACATCCGGGAGGGCCGTCCGTTCTGGAAGCTGACGCCGCTGCGCCTCGGGCTGACGCTGCTGGTCATGGTGCTGCTGGCGGCCGGGGCGGTCGCCGTCACCCTGACCGGCCGGGTGGCCGAGGTGGCAGGCGACCGGCTCCGCGTCGACGACACGCTGGTCACGATCTGGGACATCGCCAAGTGGCCGGTGCTCGCCCTCATCGCCGCGGGGCTCATCATGGTGCTGTACTGGGCGGCGCCGAACGTGCGCCAGCCGGGGCTGCGCTGGATCACCCCTGGCGGGCTGGTCGCGGTCGTGCTGTGGGTCATCGTCTCCGGCGGTTTCGCCCTGTACGTGGCCAACTTCGGCTCCTACAACAAGACCTACGGCACGCTCGCCGCGGTCGTGGTGTTCCTGATCTGGCTGTGGCTGTCCAACATGGCGGTGTTGTTCGGCGCGGAGTTCGACGCCGAGCTGATCAGGGGCAAGCGCATGGCGGAGGGGCACCCCGCGGACGCCGAGCCCTATGCGGTTCCGCGGGACCCGCCCGCGCCCGATACGCTGCCGACATGATTCGTCGTGCGGTGGTGGCCGTGATCATCGCGCTCGGCCTGGCCGGGTGCGGTGGCGGTGGCGCGGTCAGCGACCTCGGCAAGGTCGTCGAGGGCGTCCCGGGCGCGACCACGCAGGTCCAGGTCGGCAAGGGGCAGCGCTTCTCGGTGGCGCTGCCGCACGGCGACTGGGAGCTGAAGCAGGTGCCCGACGCCAAGGTGGCCTCCTTCATCAGCGAGGAGCACGCCGACGACCGCTCCTACTTCGTCTTCAACGCCAAGCACCCCGGCAGCACACGCGTCGAGATCACCGGTCAGGGAGCGGCGACGGTGGCGATCACCGTGCAGTAGGGTGCCGCGCATGAGCGATCTCCGGGAGTTCATGCGCGTACGGGCCAGCGCCGACGGGGCGGAGACGGTGACCTGGTGGACCGGCGACGTCTACGCCTATCTGCCCGACGACGGGCCCCGTCACCTGTTCGGCTTCGAGGGTGTCAACGTGGCGCGGGCGGTGGAGGGCGACGGCGGCTGGGAGCTGCTGACCAGGGAGGCGGCGGCCTACCTCGACCCCGTCTCGCGTGAGCCCCTCGACATCTGGGACAACCCCTTCACCGGCCGGTCCGTCGACGTCCAGCACGTCTACAACGATCCGGTCAACCAGCGGTTGCGCGGCTTCACCGTGCCCACCACCAGGCTCGGCGACACGGTCGTGTTCAACACCGACATCCTGCTGGCCTACCCGTCGCCGCTGAAGGTGGCCGACCATCCCGACAACTCCTTCAGCGACACCTACCGGGCCATGGAGCTGTTCCAGTTCTTCGCCCCCGCGGCCGATCTGGACGGCCAGGCCCCCTCGGTGCCGAGCACGCTGTCGTGGTGCCGGGTCTCGCCGTGGCTGCCGTGGATGGCGATGGCCCAGCGGCCGGGCGCGCTGGTCTACCACTGCAGGGGCGCCAAGGTCGACGAGGTGCCGGGCAACCTCGAGGCGTTCTTCGGCCCGATCAGCGCGCCCGTCGAGTGGAGCGCGCCCAACCAGACGAGCTGGACGACCTTCGTTGACCGAAGAAAGTTCTAGTCGTAGATTGCCCAGGTGACGGTGCACCAACCCGGCCTCGGCCGGTACTACGAGGACTTCGTCGTCGGCGACGTCTACCAGCATCCGCTGGGCCGCACGATCAGCGAGGCGGACAACACCTGGTTCACCCTGCTGACGATGAACACCAACCAGAACCACTTCAACGCGCACTTCGCCGCGGGCGCCCCGGCCGGGAAGATCATCGTGAACTCCGGCCTGTCCGTGGCGATCGTGCTCGGTCTGTCGGTGATCGACGTGAGCCAGAACGCCATGATGAACCTCGGCTGGGACGAGATCAGGCTCACCCATCCGGTGTTCGTCGGCGACACCCTGTACGCCGAGTCGAAGGTCCTCGACAAGCGCGAGTCGAGGTCGCGCCCCTACGCCGGCATCGTCACCTGCGCCACCCGCGGCCTCAACCAGGACGGCGACGAGGTCATGTCGTGGCGGCGGACCGTCATGGTCTACAAGCGGGACGCGCCGCACGACAAGGGCTACTTCCCGACCGCGAAGAACGGACCCATGTGATGGACTTCGAGCTCGACGAGGACCAGCAGCTGTTCCGCGCCACCCTGAGAGAGTTCGTCGACAAGGAGATCGTGCCCGTCGCCGGCGAATGGGAGCGGTCGGGCCACTACCCGGCGGAGATCGTCGAGCGCTTCAAGGAGCTCGGCCTGTTCGGCATGACGATCCCGGCCCGCTACGGCGGCCTCGCGCTCGACCGCGTCTCCTACGCCCTGGTCTTCGAGGAGATCGCCCGCGGCTGGATGGGCGTGGCGGGCGTGCTCGGCTCCCACTCGCTGTCGGCGTGGATGATCGACCAGTACGGCACGCCCGAGCAGAAGGAGCGCTACCTGCCCGGCCTGGCCGCCGGCACCCGCCGTACCGGGATCGCGCTGACCGAGCCGGGGGCGGGCACCGACCTGCAGGGGATCACCACCCGCGCGGTCCGCGACGGCGACCACTACGTGATCAACGGTGCGAAGACCTGGATCACCAACGCCCGTCACGCCGACCCGATGCCCGTCCTGGTGAAGACCTCGATCGAGACGCCCGCCCACAAGGGCATGTCGATGCTGCTCGTCGAGGCCGGCACGCCCGGCTACACCATCAGCCGCGACCTGCCCAAGCTCGGCTACAAGGGCACCGAGACCTGCGAGATCACCCTCGAGGACGTGCGGGTGCACCGCGACCGGTTGCTCGGCGGCGTCGAGGGGCGGGGGATGCAGCAGGCGTTGTCGGCCCTCGAGCTCGGCAGGGTGAACATCGCCGCCCGCGCGGTCGGCGTCGCGCAGTGCGCCTTCGACGCCGCGCTCGCCTACGCGGGACAGCGGGAGGCGTTCGGCAGGCCGATCGGCGACTTCCAGGCCATCCAGCTCAAGCTCGCCGACATGGCCACCGACATCCAGGCGGCCAGGCTGATGACCTACTGGGCGGCCTCCAGGTCGGCCAGGGCGGAGGCGGCCATGGCCAAGTACTTCGCCTCGGAGGTGGCCCTGCGCGTCACGATGGAGGCCATGCGCGTGCACGGCGGCTACGGCTACTCGCAGGAGTTCGTCCTCGAACGCCTCTACCGCGACGCGCCGCTGATGGCGATCGGCGAGGGCACCAACGACGTGCAGCGCCTGCTGATCGCCAGGGAACTGCTCAAGGGAACGGTGAGGGTCGGCTGGTGAGCTGTCCGTTCTGCGAGATCGTCGCGGGGGAGCGGGCCGCCTTCGTCGTCTCCTCCGACGAGGTGGCCGTCTCCTTCCTCGACGCCAGGCCCGTCTTCAAGGGGCACCTGCTGGTGGTGCCGCGGCAGCACGTCGAAACGCTGACCGACCTGCCCGAGGTGGGCCCCTTCTTCGAGCGGGTGCAGCAGCTGGCGGGCGCCGTGGAGAAGGGTCTGGAGGCGGCGGGCACGTTCGTGGCGATGAACAACCGCATCAGCCAGAGCGTCCCCCACCTGCACGTCCACATCGTGCCGCGCAACAGGAAGGACGGGCTGCGCGGCTTCTTCTGGCCGCGCGTGAAGTACGACTCCGACGAGGAGGCCGCGGCCTACGCCGCCGCCATCAGGGGGAGCGGCTGAGCGGGCGGCCCCCGCGCGCCCGCCGGGTCCGCCCTTCAGCACCGCGAGTCCGCCTTCAGGACCGCGGGCCGCGCCCCGCGGCGGCGGGACGGCGGTAGGCTCCGGCCGTGGAACCCGTGGTCGTCGCCCTCCTCCTGGCTCTCCTCGTGGGCGGTCCCGCCCTCGTGCTGTGGCGGGTGCTGCGCGGGCGCCGCGAGCTCGGCTCGGGCCCGGCCGAGCGGGCCACGTTCGAGACCCTGCACACCGCCTCGCTGGCCGCGCCGCCGCTGCGCGCCGGCCTGTCGGAGGAGGGGGCGCAGCGGGCCTCCAAGCACCTGCGCGAGCTGCTCGGCTCCCCGGCGATCGCCATCACCGACGGCGAGCGGCTGCTGGTCTACGACGGCGCGGGCGAGCACCACGCGGCCGAGGCGTTCGCCCACGCGGCGGGCACCCTGAAGGACGGCCGTACCCAGGTGCTCAACCTCGACTGCGAGCTGCTCGAGTGCCCGATCAGGCACGCCGTGGTGGTGCCGCTCACCACGGACGACAGGGTGGTCGGCTCGCTGGCCGCCTACGGCGAGCACAGCTCGGCCGGGCTGGTCCGCGCCGCCCAGGAGGTGGCCCGCTGGGTCGACTCGCAGCTCGAGCTGGCCGAACTCGACCGCAGCCGCACCCTGCTGATGGAGGCCGAGGTGCGGGCGCTGCGCGCCCAGATCTCCCCGCACTTCATCTACAACTCCCTCACCACCATCGCCAGCTTCGTCCGCACCGACCCCGAGCGGGCCAGGGAGCTGCTGCTGGAGTTCGCCGACTTCACCCGCTACAGCTTCCGCAGGCACGGCGACTTCACCACCCTGGCCGAGGAGCTGCGCTCCATCGACCGTTACCTCATCCTCGAACGCGCCCGCTTCGGCGACCACCTGCGCGTCACGCTGCGGATCGCGCCCGAGGTGCTGCCCGTCGCCGTGCCGTTCCTGTGCCTGCAGCCCCTGGTCGAGAACGCCGTCCGGCACGGCCTGGAGTCCAAGGACGGCGTCGGCCGCATCACGATCATCGCCGAGGACGCGGGCGCCGAATGCCGCATCAGCGTCGAGGACGACGGCCTCGGCATGGATCCCGAACGTCTGCGCCGGATCCTGGCCGGCGACGTCCCGGCGGCCGGCGGCGTCGGCCTGGCCAACGTCGACGAGCGGCTGCGCCAGGTCTACGGCGACGAGTACGGCATCGTCGTCGAGACGGCTCAGGGGGCCGGCACGAAGGTCAACGTCAGGGTCCCCAAGTACCACCCCGGGGTGTCAGCCCGCTGATCTACTTTGTAAAGGCGCGGCCCTGGTAGCAGTGGCCGTACGGTCCTCCTCGCACACATGGCGGAGCCCGCGACGATTTCGCGAGCCTGTGATCGGGTCGTGACAGGCTTGACGCCTGATGTCTGTTTCATCACTCTCAAATGACCGGAGGGAGAGCCGTGAACGGGCTGCGGGTGCTGGCGGTGGACGATGAGCTCCCCGCGCTCGAGGACCTGGCGTACCTGCTGCGCGCCGATCCCCGGATCGGCGAGGTCGCCACGGCGCGCGACGGGGCGGCGGCGCTGCGGCTGCTCGACCGGGCCATGGCCGAGGGCAGGCCGATCGAGGCGGTCTTCCTCGACATCAGGATGCGCGGGCTGGACGGGGTGGTCCTGGGCAGGCTGCTGTCGCGCTTCGCCGACCCGCCCCGGGTGGTGTTCGTGACCGCCTACGAGGAGCACGCGGTCGACGCCTTCGAGATCAAGGCCGAGGACTACCTGCTCAAGCCGGTCCGCCCGGAACGGCTCGCCGAGGCGATCAGGCGGGTGTGCGTCTCGTCCGACGTTCCCGCCGAGAACGCCGAGTACGACACGATCCCCGTCGAGCTGGGCGGGGTGACCAGGTTCGTCTCCACCGCCGACGTGGTCTACGTGGAGGCGCACGGCGACTACGCCCGCCTGCACACCTCCGGCGGCAGCCATCTGGTGCGCATCCCGCTGGCCACGCTGGAGGAACGGTGGGCCTCCTCGGGCTTCGTCCGCGTGCACCGCAGCCACCTGGTCGCCGTCAAGCACATCGAGGAACTGCACATCGACTCGGGCCGGTGCACCGTCAGGGTGGGCGAGACCGAGATCCCCGTCAGCCGCCGCCACACGCGCGAGCTGCGCGACCTGCTGCTGCGGAAGGCGAAGCGATGAAGGGCCGCGTCACCGTCACCAGCCCGCGCACCGCCGCCGCCCGCCGTCCCCGCTACCCGGCCAGCAGGGAGATCGACGAGCAGACCCGCCTCGGCGAGGTCTACATGCGCTCGCTGCTGCGCACGCAGTTCAGGCTCGCCCTGTTCGTCTGCACGGTGCTGGCCTGCGTGGTGCTCGGCCTGCCGCTGCTGTTCCTGCTGGTGCCCGAGCTGCGCGCGGCCGAGCTGGCCGGCGTGCCGCTGCCGTGGGCGGTGCTGGCGGGGCTGATCTATCCGCTGTTCGTCGCGGGGGCCTGGCTCTACGTACGGCAGGCCGAACGCAACGAGCGCCACTTCGAAGACCTGGTCGAGCGGCAGTGAACGGCGCGTCCGCGGGGCGGGTGACGGTCGGGTGAGCCTCGCGGCCGTCGGCCTGGTGATGGCCGCGGCGATCCTCATCGGGGCGTTCGGGTTGCGGCTCTCGCGCACGACCTCCGACTTCTACGTCGCCTCCCGCACCGTGACCCCGCTGTGGAACGCCTCGGCCATCGGCGGGGAGTACCTGTCGGCCGCCTCCTTCCTCGGCATCGCGGGCCTCATCCTCACCCACGGCGCCGACATGCTGTGGCTGCCGGTCGGCTGGACCGGCGGATACCTGGTGCTGCTGGTCCTGGTCTCCGCGCCGCTGCGCCGCTCGGGCGCCTACACGCTGCCCGACTTCGCCGAGTCGAGGCTGGAGTCGATGGCCGTGCGCAGGACCGCCAGCGTGCTGGTCGTGCTGATCGGCTGGCTCTACCTGATGCCGCAGTTCCAGAGCGCGGGCATCGTGCTGCGGGCCATCACCGGGGCGCCGGGCTGGGTGGGCGGGCTGCTGGTCGCGGTGGTCGTGGCGGTGAACGTGCTGTCGGGCGGGATGCGGTCGATCACCTTCGTCCAGGCCTTCCAGTACTGGCTGAAGCTGACCGCGCTCGCGCTCCCGCTGGTGTTCCTGCTGCTGGCCTGGCGCTCGGGCGGCGCGCCCGGACTGCCGGCGCACGACGCGGCCCACTGGCAGCTGCCGCTGGCCGGCGCCAAGGAGTACGGGCTGTACTCCACCTACTCGCTGATCCTGGCGACGTTCCTCGGCACGATGGGGCTGCCGCACGTGCTGGTGCGCTTCTACACCAACCCCGACGGGCGGGCGGCGCGCCGTACGACGCTGGTGGTGCTGTCGCTGCTGGGCGCCTTCTACCTGCTGCCGGCGCTCTACGGGTGGCTGGGCCGGATCTACGCGCCCGACCTGGCCGGCACGGACGCGGTGGTGCTGACGCTGCCGTCGCGGATGATCGGCGGCACGCTCGGCGACCTGCTGACGGCGCTGGTCACCGCGGGCGCGTTCGCGGCGTTCCTGTCGACGTCGTCGGGGCTGACGGTGTCGGTGGCGGGCGTGATCGCGCAGGACCTGCTCGGCGGCGGCGCGGTGCGCGCCTTCCGCCTGGCGACGCTGCTGGCGGTGACGGTGCCGCTGGGCCTGGCGGTGTGGGCCAGGGCCCTGCCGGTGGCCGACGTGGTGGGGCTGGCCTTCGCCGTGGCGGCCTCCTCGTTCTGCCCCCTGCTGGTGCTGGGCATCTGGTGGCGCCGCCTGTCGTCGACGGGCGCGCTGGCGGGGCTGCTGGTGGGCGGCGGCCTGGCGTGCGCGGCGGTGATGGCGCAGATCACCGGCGGCCCCTTCGACGGTCTCGTGGGCGCGCTGCTGGCCCAGCCCGCGGCCTGGACGGTGCCGATCGCCTTCGTGGTGATGATCGCCGTGTCGTTCCTCACCCCGCACCACGTGCCCCCGGGCGTGGCCCGCACCATGGTGCGGCTGCACACGCCCGAGACCCTCAACCTGGACCGCGGTGACTGGCGTCCGCGCTCGTCCTGACGGGCAGCTCGCCCGAGCCGCGCACCACCAGCTCGACCGGCACCCGCACCTGCTGCGGTGGCCCGCCGCCCAGCAGCAGGTCCACGGCGGTACGGCCGAGCAGACCGGTGTCGTACCGCACCACGGTCACTCCGGGGTCGAAGACGTCGGCCAGGGCGAAGTCGTCGAACCCCACGAAGGCCGGCCTGTCGGGCCGCCGCCGCAGCGCCTGCAGGATGCCGATCGCCGCCCTGTTGTTGGTGGCGAAGAAGGCCGTGGGCGGGTCGGGCAGCGCCAGCAGCCGGTCCACCTCGCGCGCGGCCCGCCAGGGGTCGAACACGCCGCGCGTCACCAGCCGCTCGTCGAGCGTGCCGAGCGCCTCGCGGTAGCCGCGCGCCCGGTCGTGCACCGAGCTGACCGTCTCGTCGTCGGAGATGAGGGCGATCCTGCGGTGCCCGCGCGCCATCAAGTGCTCGGTGGCCAGGCGCCCGCCCGTGAAGTCGTCGAGCAGTACCGCGCCGGAGTGGGGGACGCCCGGCGGCAGCCGGTCGACGAACACCGCGCGCAGCCCGCCGGCGACCAGCTCGCCGAGCCAGTCGTGCCGGCCGGCCGACGGCACGAGGATGAGCGAGTCGACGCCGCGCGCGAACATCGACTCCACCAGCATCCGCTCGCGCTCGGGCCGTTCCTCGTAGGAGCCGAAGACCACCAGCGCCTCGTGCTCGGCCGCCGCGCTCTCCACCGCCGCGGCCAGGTGGGAGTAGAACTGGTTGGAGATGTTCTCCATCACCAGGCCGATCGTGAGCATCGCCGCGCCCCTGGCCAGGCGGCTGGCCGCCTCGTTACGGCGGAAGCCGAGCGCGTTGATGGCCTCCTGCACCCTGCGCTGGAGCGTGGCGCTGACGTGCGGCTCCTGGTTGACCACCCGGGAGACGGTCTTCAGGCTCACCCCCGCGTGCCGGGCCACGTCGGCCATGGTGGGCGGCTTGCGCCCCTCTGTCATAGTGTCCCCCATGAACGATGACTGGATCTGCGGCAGGCTGGGCGAGGACGCGCCGTGGACGCTCGGCGCCGTCAATCCCCCGATCTACGAGAACTCCCTGTTCACCTTCGAGACGGTCGGCGACCTGGCCGAGGCGATCAAGGACGAGGACGAGCGCTACGTCTACTGGCGGGGCACCAACCCGACCGTCGATCTCGCGCAGCGCAAGCTGGCCGCGCTGGAACGAGCCGAGCGGGCCAAGTGCTTCGGCTCGGGGATGGGCGCGATCTCGGCGACCATCTCGTCGCTGGTGTCGGCAGGCGACCACGTGCTGGTGCTCGGCGCGATCTACGGGCCGACCACGCAGTTCCTGCGCTACCTGGAGAAGTTCGGCGTCACGCACACACACGTCGGCGACCCCGCTGGTCTTGACAGCGCTATCAGAGAGAACACGCGAGTACTCTACTTCGAGTCGCCGTCCTACATGAGCTACCGGCTGGTGGACATCGCGGAGGTGACCCGGTGGGCCGCGGGCCACGGGCTGGTCTCCGTCATGGACAACACCTGGTCGACGCCGCTGTTCCAGAAGCCGCTGACCATGGGCGTCGACCTGGTGATCCACTCGTTGTCGAAGTACGTGGGCGGCCACAGCGACCTGGTCGGCGGGGTGGTGGCCGGCTCCGCCGAGCTGATCAGGCCGATCGCGCTGACGGAGTACCAGCTGTACGGCGCGGCCATGTCGCCGCACGACGCGGCCAAGGTGATCAAGGGGTTGCGCACGCTCCCGGTGCGGATGGCCGCCCACCAGGAGCGCGGCCTGGCCGTGGCGGCCTTCCTGGACAAGCACGCGGCGGTGCGGGCCGTCCACCATCCGGGCCTGCCCTCCCATCCCGACCACGAGCTGGCGGCGCGGCAGATGTCGGGCTTCTCCAGCGTCTTCGGCTTCGAGGTCGACAGCGACGACCGGCGGGCGGTGGCGGCCTTCCTGGACGGGCTCAGGGCCTTCAGGATCGGCGTGTCGTGGGGCGGGTTCGAGAGCCTGGTCATCGCGCCCGCGCTGACCATCGAGGAGTCGGTGCGCGCCACCATGGGCATCCCCGTCGGGCTGGTGCGCCTGTCGGTGGGTCTGGAGCCGGCCGACACACTCATCGAGGATCTGGCTCTAGCGCTGGAGGGGGTTGTGCCCCTAGCTTGAGTGACAGCGCTGTCACCCAGGAGGCACCCCATGAAATCCCCCCTCCTCGCGGCCCTGGCCGCCGCCACTCTGACGATCGCCGCGTGCGGTTCGGACTCCTCGTCCGATGGCGGCGGCACGGTCAGGCTCCGCATGATCGAGAGCCTGACCAGCCCCGACAGGACCAAGCTGATCAAGGGTCTGCTCGCCGAGTTCGAGAAGGCCAACCCCGGTGTGGAGGTGGAGCTTGTCTCGCCGCCCTTGGACAGTGCGGACCAGAAGATCACCCAGATCCTGCAGACCAAGAAGGACCTGGACGTGCTGGAAGTGCGCGACCACACGGTCAAGTCCTTCTCCAACAACGGCTGGCTGGCCGAACTGCCCACCACCCAGTGGGTGGGCTGGACCGACCTGACCGAGCTGGCCAGGAAGAAGGCCGTGGAGGTGGGCGGCAAGCCGTACCTCATCCCCTACGGCTTCTACCAGCGGGCGCTGTTCTACCGCACCGACTGGGGCATGACCAAGCCGCCGGCCACCTGGGAGGAGCTCTACCAGGAGGGCAGGAAGATGACCACCGGCGAGCGGTACGGCTACTCCTTCCGGGGCGGCAAGGGCGGCGCCGACTACGCCGTCCAGATGATCAGCGCCTACAACGGCGAGGCGCTGGACCCGCAGAAGTCCTTCTACCTGAAGGACAAGAAGACGATCTTCTCCACGCCCGAGGCCGCCCAGGCCATGGAACTGTTCGTGAAGATCTTCAAGGAGGCCTCGCCGCCCGACTCGGTCGCCTGGGGCTACCCGGAGATGGTGCAGGGCTTCACCTCGGGCGTGACCGGCATGCTGATCCAGGACCCCGAGGTGATCAAGACGGTGGAGGAGAGCGGGCAGACGGCCTGGTCGACCGCGCCGATCCCCAAGGGCCCCACCGGCTACGCCTTCCAGCCCGTCGGCTACGCCGGATGGGGCGTCACCTCCTTCAGCGCCCATCGGGCCGAGGCGGTCAAGCTGGTGCAGTTCCTGTCGGAGGCCAAGCAGAGCATCGCCTTCGCCAAGGGCAACTCGCTGATCCCGATCTCGGTCTCCGCGCAGCAGGACCCGCAGTTCTCCCAGGGCGCCTGGAAGGCCTACCTGGAGGCGCAGCAGGACCCCAAGCAGGTGATCACGATCAGGCCGGTCGACTCGCCCGGATGGAGCCAGTTCCTCGTCGACTCCGACCGTGACGTGCAGGCGCTGCTGACCGGTAAGAAGAGCGTGGCCGACGTGCTGAAGGGCTGGGACGCGTTCTGGGCGGGTCAGGCTTCGTGAGCCGTCCCGCCTTCACCACCCGCAAGGCAGGGCTGATCGCGCTCTGCCTGCTGCCCGGAGTCGTCTTCGTCGCGCTCTTCACCTACTACCCGATGGTGCGCGGCAGCGTCATCGCCTTCCAGCGCTACAACCTGTTCGACCTGACCTCGACCCCGTTGGTCGGGCTGGACAACTTCAGGGCCGTGCTGGCCGAGGACAGGTTCTGGACGGCGCTGCGCAACACCGGCACGTGGGTCGCCGTCTCGCTGTTCTTCCAGTTCTTCCTCGGCTTCGCGCTGGCCCTCCTGCTGCGCCGCCAGTTCCGCGGCAGGGGGCTCTACCAGGCGTGGGTGTTCTTCCCCTGGGCGATGTCGGGGTTCCTGATCGGGCTGCTGTGGCGGTGGATGTTCAACGGCCAGTTCGGGGTGATCAACGACCTGCTGCTGCGGACCGGGATCATCGACACCCGCATCGGCTTCCTGTCCACGCCCGGCTGGGCCATGACGTCGGTGATCGTCGCCAACGTCTGGTACGGCGTGACGTTCTTCGCGATCATGATCATGGCGGCGCTCCAGTCGGTGCCGCGCGAGCTGTACGAGGCGGCCGCCGTGGACGGGGCCTCCAGGCTGCGGCAGTTCTGGCACGTGACGCTGACGCACATCCGCCCGACGCTGGCGCTGATCGTGCTGCTGCGGGTGATCTGGATCCTGAACTTCCCCGACCTCATCTACTCGATGACCGGCGGCGGCCCCGCGGGCTCGACGGACATCGTGACGACCTTCCTGATCCAGCAGGTCATGGGCGGCGACTACGGCAGGGCCGGCGCGGTCGGCTTCCTGGTCCTCGGCCTCCTGCTGGCCTTCAGCGTCTTCTACCTCAACGCCACCCGCTTCGAGAGGTCACGATGATCGCGCGGCGCGCCGCCAAGGCGATCGTGCTGGGAGCCTGGCTCCTGATCACGGTCTTCCCGCTCTACTGGGTCGTCGTCACCTCGCTCAAGCCCAAGAGCGAGATCTTCTCGATGCCACTGCGGTACTGGCCGGGGGAGCCCACCCTGGAGCACTACGCCGAGCTGTTCTCCTTCGCCGACTTCGGCCGCTACCTGGCCAACAGCCTGGTGGTCGCGCTGGTGTCGGCGGCGGTGGTGACCGTCATCGGCGTGTTCGGCGGCTACGTGCTGGCCCGCTTCGACTTCCCCGGCAGGGGCGCGCTCATGCTGGCCTTCCTGGTCACGCAGATGATCCCGCTGTTCATCGCGCTGGGCCCGCTCTACCTCCTGATGTCGGACCTGGGGCTGCTCAACCGGCTGCCGGGGCTGATGGTCGTCTACGTCGCCATGCTGGTGCCGTTCTGCACGATCATCATGCGCGGCTTCCACGAGCGGGTGCCCGCGGCGCTGGAGGAGGCGGCGCAGGTGGACGGCGCGTCCAGGCTGCAGGCGATGGCGCGGGTGATCATCCCGGTGATACTGCCCGGCGTGGCGGCCACCTTCATCTTCGCCTTCGTCCAGGTGTGGAACGAGCTGTTCCTGGCGATCACGTTCATCGACAGCGAGGACGCCAAGACCGTCCCCGTCGCCATGAACTCCTTCATCACCCAGTACGACATCGACTGGGGTGCGATGGCGGCGGCCACCGTGGTGTCGGTGATCCCGACGCTGGTGCTGTTCGCCGCGATCCGCCGCTACATCGTCGAAGGGCTCACCGCGGGCGCGGTGAAGGGCTGACGGAGCGGGCACGCGACCGCTCAACCCACAAATCAGACCTTTCACCGCAAGTGGCCGCCAGTTGGCCGCCGCGGCGGCGCGCCTCGCCGAACGGCCGGACTCGCCCCCTCCACGAACGGTAGCTTCCCCTCTTACCTTGTGCGTGATCCGCATCACACCCGGAGGGCGTCGAGCCGTGACTACCAGAGAACATGACACATCGGTCTACGAACAGATGCAGGCCAGCGGTGAGTTCCAGGAGCTGAGGCGGCGCTTCAGGGCGTGGACCTTCCCCATGACGGTGGCGTTCCTGGCGTGGTACCTGCTGTACGTGGTGCTGTCGGCCTGGGCGCGCGACTTCATGGGCATGAAGCTCTTCGGCAACGTCAACGTCGCGTTGATCTTCGGTCTGCTCCAGTTCGTCTCCACGTTCTGGATCGCGTGGGCCTACGCCAAGCATGCGGAGAGGAAGCTCGACCCCATCGCCGACAAGCTCCGCCACGAGGTCGAGGAGAAGATCCAATGAACCTCTCCGCCATCCTGTTCCTCACCTTCGTCGTCGTCACGCTGGGCATCACCTTCTGGGCCAGCCGCCAGACCAAGACCGCCGCCGACTACTACGCCGGCGGCCGGTCCTTCAGCGGCTTCCAGAACGGCCTGGCCATCGGCGGCGACTACATGTCGGCCGCCTCCTTCCTCGGCATCGCGGGCATCATCGCCCTGTCGGGCTACGACGGCTTCCTCTACTCGATCGGCTTCCTGGTGGCGTGGCTGGTCGCGCTGCTGCTGGTGGCCGAGCTCATGCGCAACTCGGGCAAGTTCACCATGGCCGACGTGCTGGCCTTCAGGATGAGCCCCCGCCCGGTGCGCACCGCGGCGGGCGTGTCCACCATCGTGGTCAGCATCTTCTACCTGCTGGCCCAGATGGTGGGCGCGGGCGCGCTGGTCGGCCTGCTGCTCGACATCCACTCGCCTCAGGGCAAGGTCTGGACGATCATCGGCGTCGGCGTCCTGATGATCATCTACGTGGTGGTCGGCGGCATGAAGGGCACCACCTGGGTCCAGATCGTCAAGGCCGTCCTGCTCATGGGTGGCGCGGCCCTGGTCACGCTGCTGGTGCTCGGCAAGTTCGGCTTCAACCTGTCGGCGCTGCTCGGCGACGCGGCCGCGCAGAGCGGCAAGGGTGACGCCTTCCTGAACGGAGGTGGCAAGTACGCCACCGACGCCCAGGGCCTGGCCGGCAAGATCGACCTGATCAGCCTCGGCCTCGCACTCGTCCTGGGCACCGCGGGCCTGCCGCACATCCTCATCCGCTTCTACACCGTCCCGACCGCCAAGGACGCCCGCAAGTCCGTCCTGTGGGGCATCGGCATCATCGGCACCTTCTACCTGCTCACCCTCGTTCTCGGCTTCGGCGCCGCCGCCATCGTCGGCAGCAAGGCCATCGCGGCGGGCGACAAGGCGGGCAACACCGCCGCCCCGATGCTCGCCGAGCGGATCGGGCAGGCCATCTTCGGCCCCGTCGGCGGCACCATCCTGCTCGCCCTCATCGGCGCCGTGGCCTTCGCCACCATCCTCGCGGTGGTCGCGGGCCTGACGCTCGCCTCCTCCTCCAGCTTCGCCCACGACCTGTACGCCCACGTGTTCAAGCACGGCAAGGCGACCGAGCGCGAGGAGGTCGTGGTGGCCCGGCTGTCGGCGTTCGTCATCGGCGCCATCGCCATCGGCCTCGGCATCCTGGCCCAGGGACAGAACGTCGCCTTCCTGGTCGCCCTCGCCTTCGCGGTGGCCGCCTCGGGCAACCTGCCGGCGATCCTCTACAGCCTGTTCTGGAAGAGGTTCAACACGGCCGGCGCGGTCTCGGCCATCTACGGCGGCCTGATCTCCGCCCTCATCCTGGTGATCTTCTCGCCGGTGGTGTCGGGTTCGGCGACCGCGCTGTTCAAGGACGCGAACTTCGCCTGGTTCCCGCTGTCGAACCCGGGCATCATCTCGATCCCGCTCGGCTTCTTCTTCGGCTGGCTCGGCACCGTACTGAGCAAGGAGTACAACGCCGCCAAGTACGCCGAGATCGAGGTCCGCTCCCTGACCGGCGTCGGTGCCGAGAAGGCCGTCCAGCACTGACCCTCCCGCCGCCAGGGCCCGGCTCCTCAGGGAGCCGGGCCCTCCGTCATGCGGGCGGCCGCGGTACGGCCGGCGCGCTTCAGCGGGAGGCCGCGTCCAGCAGGGCCAGTTCCTCGCCGCTCAGCCGCAGTTCGACGGCGTCCAGCAGCGGCTTGAGCTGGGCCGCCTCCCGCACGCCTGCCAGCGGAGCGGCGACGGTCGGCTGCGCGAGCAGCCAGGCCAGCGCCACCGACGCCTGCTCGACGCCCCGGCCGGCGGCCACGGTGGCCAGCGCCTCCAGCACGCGCGGTCCCCGCTCGGTGTTCAGGTACTCCCCGGCCCTCTCGGCGCGCGGGCTGTCGACGACCGCCCCGGGCGTGTACTTGCCGGTCAGGAAGCCCCGGGCCAGGCCCGCCCACGGCGTGCTCGACAGGCCCTCGCGCGCCACGACGTCGCGCAGCTCGCCCTCGTAGCCGCGCTCCACGAGGTTGTAGTGCTGCTGCAGCGCCACGTACCGGGCCAGCCCCTCCTCGTCGGAGACGCGCAGCGCCTCGGCCAGGCGGGGCGCCTCGTAGTTGGACGCGCCGAGGTAGCGCACCTTGCCCTCGCGCACCAGCGCGTCGAAGGCGGCCAGCGTGTCGGCCAGCGGGGTGTCACGGTCGTCGACGTGCGCCCAGTACAGGTCGATGCGGTCGGTGCGCAGGCGGCGCAGCGAGTTCTCGACGGCGGTGCGGACGGTGGCGGGCGACAGGCCCTGGAAACCGGCCAGCATGCCCACCTTCGTGGCCAGCACGATCGAGTCGCGGTTGCCGCGCTCGGCCATCCACTCGCCGATGATGATCTCCGACGTGGGCTCGCCCGTCGCCCAGCTCGGATACACGTCCGCGGTGTCGATGAAGTTGCCGCCCGCCGCCACGTAGGCGTCGAGGATCGCGAAGGACGCCTCCCGGTCGGCGGTCCAGCCGAAGGTGTTGGTGCCCAGGCAAAGAGGGAACACGGACAGGGCCGTGGTGCTGATCGTTCTCACCGGGCTATTATGCGCGGGTCTCATAAGGAGGCCGGATGGCGGGCCGGGTCATGGTGGCGGGCGGCCTGATCGTCCTTGCCGTCCTGACCGTCGTGGTCGCGGCGGGCGTGCTCCTCGGCGGTGCCCGGCGACCACCCGAACGGCCGCCGCCGAGAACGCCCGCCGTACCGGAGGCCTCCGCCGGGATCGGCAGGGTCACCGAGCAGCGGCTCGACGAGCGGCGCATGGAGCTGACGATCGAGTCCACGGCGCTGGAGGCCACCACCAGGGTCCGGCTGCTGCTGCCCGAGGGCTGGTCGCGCGCCGCCGACCGCACCTGGCCGGTGCTGTGGCTGCTGCACGGCGGCCTCGACAGCTACACCTCGTGGACCGCCAGGACCGACGTCGACCGGCTGACCAGGGACACCGGCGTCATCGTGGTCATGCCCGACGGCGGCAGGTGCGGCAGCTACTCCGACTGGTGGAACGGCGGCGCGGGCGGCGCCCCCCGCTGGGCCACCTACCACCTGAAGGAACTGCTGCCGTTGCTGGAGTCCCGCTACCGCGCGGGCAAGCAACGCGCCATCGCCGGGTACTCGATGGGCGGGCAGGGCGCGATGCTGTACGCCGCCGCGGGCCACTTCCAGGCGGCGGCCTCCTTCAGCGGCGCCGTCCACATCCTGGAGCAGGGAGTGCCGCAGGCGGTGATGGCGGGCACCACGGTCGGCTGCTTCGGCACCGACTGGAAGCGGATCTGGGGCGACCCCGACGCCCAGCGCGACATCTGGCGCGCGCACAACCCCTACGACCAGGCCGGCAGGCTCAGGGGCGTGACGCTGTACGTCGCCTCGGGTACGGCGGAGTTCTGGCAGGATCCCGCCGAGCACCTGGCGGGCAAGGCGGCCAAGGCGTTCGCCGCCCGGCTCGACGAGCTCGACGTCCCCACGCGGACGCACTTCTATCCGGGCAGGCACGATCACGCGCACTGGCAGCGGGAACTGCACCGTGCCTTCCCGCTGCTGATGCGCGCTATCGGCGCTCGCTGAGCCCCTGTCGCTCGCCGTGTCCCCGCCGGTCGCCGTGTCTGTGTCGCCTGCCGTGTCCCTGCCGCTCGGCGGGCCCCGGCTGCTCGCCGTCTCCTCACCGCTCGGCGGGCTCCTGCCGCCGGCCGGACTCCTGGGGACCCGGCTCGGCGTGGTCGGTGAGGGCGAGCGCGCGGGGCGTGAGCCACCACACCACGACCCCGGCCACCAGCATCAGCGCGGCTCCCGCGGCGCCCGTGACCGCGAGCGAGTCGGTGAAGGCGGCCTGCGCCTGGCGCGCCAGCGCCGCCCCCGCGGCGCCCGCCTCGCGCGCCACCTCCAGCGCGCCGCCCAGTGACTCCTGTACGGCATGCGCGGGCAGGCCGTCGGGCACCACCAGATGGGCCCGGTAGACGGCCGCCGCGACGCTTCCGAGCACGGCCACACCCAGCGCGGCGCCCAGCTCGTAGCTGGTCTCCTCGATCGCGGCGGCGCTGCCCGCCTTCTCCGGCGGCGCCCCCGCCATGATCACCGCCGAGGCGATGGCGAGCGACCCCATGCCCGCGCCCACCAGCAGCAGCGACAGCGCGACGGGGCCGTAGCCGAGCGGGCTCGGCGCCACGAAGAGAACCAGGAAGCCCACCCCGGCCACCAGCAGGCCGCCCGCCAGCACCGTCCGCGCGCCGATCCTGGCCGCCAGCGCGGGCGCCAGCGGCGACATCACGAACGCGCCGACGGCCGTCGGCAGCATGCGTACGCCGGTCTCCAACGGCGAGTAGCCCATGACGAGCTGCATCCACTGCGCGAGCAGCAGCATCATCGCGGCCATCGCGATCGAGGTGGTCAGCGCGGCCACCGTGCCCGCGCCGAACGACGGGCTGCCGAACAACCGGATCTCCAGCAGCGGGTCCCTCCTGGTCAGGCAGCGTCGCACGAACCAGGCCAGCGTCACCGCGGACGCCGTGAGCGCGATCCATCCCACGGGCTGCCCGGCGTGCTTGATGCCGTAGACGAGCGCGACCATGCCGACGATCGACAGCAGCGTACCCAGGGCGTCCCAGCGTCCGGGGCGCGGGTTGCGCGACTCGGGCAGCAGGATCAGCCCCGCCAGGATCGCCAGGGCCATCACCGGGACGTTCACCAGGAACGCCGCGTGCCAGCTGAACGCCTCCAGCAGCAGCCCGCCGAGGATGGGGCCGAGCGCGCCGCCCAGCGCCGCCATCGCCGACCAGACGCCGAGCGCGGTGGCCCGTTCCTTCGGGTCGGTGAAGACGGTGCGGATCATCGACAGCGTCGACGGCATGATCATCGCGCCGCCCACGCCGAGCAGGGCCCGGACCGCGATCAGCCCGGCGCCGCTGTCCACCAGCACCACCGCGACCGACGCCGTCCCGAACAGCGCGAACCCGCTGATCAGCATCCGCTTGCGGCCCCACCGGTCGCCGAGGGCGCTGACCGTGACCAGCAGCCCGGACACGGCCAGGGAGTAGGCGTCGACCATCCACAGCAGCTCGATCGCGCCGGGGCGCAGCTCCTCGGAGATGGCCGGCAGCGCCACGTTGAGGATCGTCAGGTCCATGACGACGAGCAACAGGCTCGCCGACAGGACGGCCAGCGCCGCCCAGCGGCGTTTGGTGGTCATCGGGCTGTTCCTTTCAGCCGGTCCGGTGGTCGCAGGGTCTCGCGTCGGCCGGGGGACAGGCCGTTGCCCGCCGGGATAGTTGCCCGCCGGGGCGGTGGCCCGCCCGGGACCCGTTGCCCGCAGGTCCCGGGCGGAGCTGGTCCGCTGGCCGGCCGGTCCCGGGGAAGCTGGTCCGCCCGACCCGGGGGAGCCGGTCAGCCGGTTCCGGGGGAAGAAGGCCGGCCGGTCCGAGGGGAGCCGGTCAGCCGGCCCCGCGGAAGAAGGTCTCGACCAGCAGCGCCGGCATGTCCCTGCGGGCCACGTCGCCCCTGCGCAGGCTCTCCCGCGCGCCGACGAGCAGGCCGTACCAGGCGTTGCTGATCCAGCGCACCGGCAGCCCGGCGCGCAGGACGCCGGCCCGCTGGGCGGCGGCGAAGAGCGCGATCTCGCGATCCTCCAGCTCGTCGGCGCGGCGCAGCAGGCCGGGGTTGACGCTCATGGCGTGGTCGGTCAGCGCGAACCCGTGCTCGTCGGCCACGTCGACCAGCGCGGTGAGCAGGTCGCTCAGGGTGCCGCGCAGGCGGTCGGGGTCGCTCTCGGCCGCCGCGGCGGTGATGCCGACGGAGTCCTGCGCCGCCTCCCAGCACGCCAGTGCCCGGCTGCCCAGGGCGACCAGGAGGTCGTCACGGCTGGAGAAGTGCCGGTGCAGGGTCGCCCTGCTGACGCCCGCGGCCTCGGCCAGGTCGGCCATGGAGGCGGTGGGCCTGGTGTTGAGGTGATGGATCGCCGCCGTGACGATCTGCTCCTCGGTCACCGCCATCGTACGCCTCCGTCTCGTTTGCGACACCAATGTCTCAAACGCTACACCATCTCGTCAAAAACGGTGATCTCTCCTTGGCGGCAGGGCTCGCGCGGCGGGGCCTTGGTTATGTTCGGGCTGTGCACGAGACCTCCTCGCCGCCTGACGCGGCACCCATCCACCAGGCCATCGACGCAAGCGACTCGAGGACGCGGATCCTGGACGCGGCGGAGGAACTGTTCGCGGGCGGCGGCTACGCGGCCACGCCGACCTCGTTGATCGCCAAGCTGGCGCAGGTGCCGAAGGGCCTGCTGTTCCACTACTTCCCGCGCAAGATCGACGTCCTGGTGGCGCTGGTGGACGAGCGGACGCTGGTGGAGGAGGTGAAGGAGGTCGACGCCGTCCCCGGCGATCCGGCCCGCACGCTGTCGAAGCTCGCCCGGCGGCTTCCGCTGCGCGCCTCACCGGCGATGCGCCGCATCCTGTTCAGGGAGGCAGACACGCACGGGTCGGTGCGCGAGCGGCTCGGGAGGCTGAACGGCGAGTTGATCGGCCGGGCCAGGTTCGCCCTGGAGCTGGCGCTTCCCGGCAGCCGAGGCGACAGGGCGCGGCTGGAGGTCGCGGCGGCGACGTTCGCGGCGGTGCTGCTCTACCAGGAGAACCTCTGCCAGCTGACCGGCCACCAGATCGATCCGGACGCCGTCGCCGAACTCATCGCCCACTCCCTGGTCTGAACCCCCGCCACCCCGTCCCTGCCCCGCCGTGCGGACACCGCCAGTGTGACTTTGTGGCGTTTTGTCCGAGATGATGGCGGCTCGGGCACGCGGACGCGCCCGGTCACACGAAACGGGGGCAGCACAGGTGGGACAGCGGATGACGCTGGTGGGCCGGCGGGCCGAGATCGCTCGGCTCGTCAACACGATCGACGCCGGGCGCAGCGCGGCCGCTGCCATGCTGCTGCTCGGCGAGGCAGGCACGGGCAAGACGGCGCTGCTGGAGGTAGCGGCCGAGCACGCGCGAGACGCCGGCACCCTCGTGCTCGCCGCCCGGGGATGCGAGGCGGAGGCGGAGCAGTCGTTCGCCTCGCTGCACCAGCTGCTCGTGCCGCTGCTGCCCAGGGCAGGGGATCTGCCCGCGCACCAGCGGGAGGCGCTGGAGACCGCCTTCGGGATCGTCCCCGCCACCCGGCCGCACGACCCGATGGTGCTCAGGGTCGGCGTGCTGGGTCTCCTGGCCGGGGTGGCCCGAGAACGGTCGGTCCTGCTGGTCGTCGACGACGTCCAGCACTTCGACCGCGACTCCCTCGACGTCCTCGCCTTCGTGATGCGGCGGCTCGGTACCGAGCCCGTGACGGTGCTGCTCGGCGCGCGCGGGCACACCCGGCCGGACGGCCTGGCCGCCGACCTGCCCACTCTCGCGCTGGCGCCGCTGAGCCGCCAGGCGTCGGCGCGGCTGCTGGACGCCCAGCCGGAGCCGCCCACCGGACGGGGCCGCATCGACCTGCTCGACCAGGCCGCCGGCAACCCGCTGGCCATCATCGAGCTGTGCCACGCCGTACGGGCCGGGCACGCGTGGCCGGGCGGCGGGCTCCCGCAGTCGCGGCGCATCCAGGAGATGTTCGCCGCGCGGCTGCGCGCGCTGCCGGCGGCAACCCAGCGGCTCGTCCTCTACGCCGCCGCCTCCGAGCACGGCGACCTGGACACGATCATGGCGGCGGCCGGGTCGGGCCAGGACCTCGGACCGTGGGCGCCGGCCGAGGAGGCGGGGCTCATCGTCATCGCCGACGGCCGGGTGGCGTTCCGGCACCCGCTCGTGCGCGCGGGGTCCTACTACAGCGCCACCGCGCATCAGCGGCAGCGGGTGCACACGGACCTCGCGGCCGTCCTGGGCGCCGATCCCGGGCGCCGCGCCTGGCACCTGGCCTTCGCGTGCCAGGGACGGGACGAGTCCGTCGCGGCGGCGCTGGAGGACAGCGCGGAGCTCGCCGAGCGGCGCGGCGGCCTCTTCGCGGCCGCGCGGGCGCTGGAGCGCGCGGCCGAGTGCAGCCCGGCGACAGAGGACCGCGCGCGACGGTACGCCAAGGCGATCAGGGTCATGAACAACGCGGGCGACTCCTCGTGGGTCCGCGAGCTCCATGAGAAGGTCACGGCCCTGACGCGGGACCCCGACCTGCTCGGCATGGCCGCCGGTTGCGCCGGCATGGCGCTGTCGCTGCTGGGCCGCCAGCGGGAGGCGTTCCGGCTGCTGATGCAGCCGTTCGAGCGCGACCGGCCCACGGACGGCAGGACGGCGCTCGCCGTGGCGTCGGCGCTGGTGGCGGTCGCGTTCCAGTCCGGGCTGCCGGAGGTGCGGCGGGTGCTGGCGCACCTGCTCGACGGGGTCGAGGCCGGGCCGGACGAGTCGCCCTACGCGGAGCTGGCGGAGGCCGCGAGCTTCGACGCGGTGCGCGCCGTGGTCCAGGCCGCGGTCGACCCGGTCGCCATCGCCCCCGTCATGGCGCAGCGGCTCGGCCGGCGCAATCCGCCGCCGGCGTCGACGGGCGTGGTGGAGGCGACCCGGCTGCACGGGCTCGGGGGGATCAGCTACTGGGCCGACGAATCGGACATGTGCGTCGCGTCCTTCCGCCAGGCGTTCGCCATGTACCGCGCGTTCGGCGCCATGGGCGTGACCGCGCAGTCCCTCACGCCGATGGCCTCGGTACTGATCGACACCGGCCGCTGGGCGGAGGCCGACGAACTGCTCGCGGAGGCGGCGACGCTCGCGACCGTCCACAAGTGGCGGCACGTCGAGATCGACGTCGAGGCGCTGCGCGTCACGCTGCGCGCCCTGCGCGGCCGGCCCACCGGCGGCATGCCGGAGGACCCCGAGTGGACGGCCGTCGCCCTGGAGGAGAACCGCGCCACCCACGCCCGGCTGCTGCACGCCGCCGGGACGGCGGCCGCCGCGGCGGGCGACTTCGACGGCGCGTGCCGCCACTTCCGGCAGCTGTTCGGGACGGACGGCGCGCCGCTGCACTACTTCCTGTCGCCCCGCTCGATCACCGACCTCGCCGCCGCCGCCCAGCGGATCGGCCGCCAGGAGGAGGTGGCGCCGATCATCGACGTGGTGCGCGAGGCCGCCGGCCCCCAGCCGACCACCCGCATGACGCTGCTGCTGCACCACGCCGCGGCCCTCGCCGGTGACCCGGAGCAGGCCGAACGCGACTTCCGGCTGGCCGTCGTCAACCCCGCCGGTGACGAATGGCCGCTGGCCCGAGCCAGGGCCCGGCTGCACTACGCCCAGTGGCTGCGGCGCAAGCGGCGCCCCCTGGAGGCCCGCGGGCTGCTCACCGTGGCGCTGGAGGCGTTCACCCGGCTCGGCGCGTCCGGCCTCGCCGACGAGACGCGCGGAGAGCTGCGGGCCGCGGGCGCCGCCGCCACGCCCGCCGACCCCGATCCGCTGTCCGAGCTGACCGCCCAGCAGCAGCAGATCGTCCGGCTGGCCGCGCGCGGGCTGCGCAACCGGGAGATCGCCGAGCAGCTCATGCTGTCCCCGCGCACGATCAGCTCGCACCTGTACCAGGTGTATCCGAAACTGGGTGTGAGCAGCCGCCACCAGCTGCGCGACTTCTTCGACGACCTGTGATCGACCTTCGCAGCCGTGACGAACGAGAGGTGAGCCCGTGGGATCCGCTTCCGAGGATCGTCGCGTCGTCCTCGATCCGCTGGTGCAGCGGCTCGTGGACGCGTCGTCCGCGCCGCCGTACCTGCACCAGCTGGGGCCGGTGGACGGCCGGCAGGCGCTGCTGGAGAGCCAGGGACACCCGCGCGACGACTTCGGGGTGGAGGTCGAGTTCCGCGTCGCGCCGGTCGGGCCGTCCGGGCTCGTCGGCTTCTGGGTGTTCCGGCCGGTACGGCCGGCCGGGCACCTGCCGGCGGTCCTCTACGTCCACGGCGGCCGGTGGATGCTCGGTGACGCCCAGACGCACGCGCGGCTGATCTGCGAGCTGGCCGAGCGCAGCGAAGCGGCGTTCGTCGTGCCCGAGTACAGCCGCACCCCGGAGGCGCGATATCCGGTGGCCGTCGAGGAGTCCTACGCCCTGCTGACCTGGGTGGCCGAGCACGCCGGCGGCCTGGGGCTGGACGGGCGGAGGCTGGCGGTCGCCGGTGACTGCGCGGGCGCCACCATGGCGACGGCGCTGACGATGCTGGCCAAGCGACGCGGCGGGCCCCGGCTGCGGGCGCAGGTGCTGTACTACCCGCTCGTCGACCCGCGCGCGGACACCTCCTCGCGGCGGGTGTTCGCCTCCGGTTACCTGCTGACGCGGGAGGCGCTGGAGTGGTACTGGGAACAGTACCTGGACGATCCCCGGGACGCCGCCGAGCCCACCGCCTCGCCACTGCGGGCGAGCATCGAGGCGCTCGCGGGCCTGCCGCCGGCGTTGATCGTCACCGCCGAGGCCGACGTGGTGCGGGACGAGGGCGAGCTGTACGCGCGGCGGCTCCTGGCGGCCGGCGTACGGGTGACGGCGGTGCGCTACCAGGGAACGGTGCACGACTTCGTGTCGCTGAACGCCGTGCGGGACAGCCCGTCGGCGCGTACAGCGGTCCGGCAGGGCGGCACCTTCCTGCGGGAGGCCCTGGGGACGGGGCGCTGAGCCCTGGTGGAGCCGATCGGCGGCCTCATCCGAAAAGGACAGTCAACATACTGATGCGTCCCGCATGAAGGATCGCCAGGCTGAGCTTCATGCACGACATCAAGCCCGTCCTCGAGGACGCCGCGCAGGCGTTCGTCGAGGCGACCAAGAACCCGCCGTTCCTCTACGACCTCGGCCCGGTCGAGGGACGTAAGGCCGTGGACTCCGTCCAGGACGGCGACGTCCCCGTGCCGGACGCCGACATCGAGGACCTGACCATCCCCGGCGGGCCCTCGGGCGAGGTCTCGATCCGCGTCTTCCGCCCGGCCGGCGCCCAAGGCGTCCTCCCCGTGGTCCTCTACATCCACGGCGCGGGCTGGGTGTTCGGCAACGCCCACACCCACAACCGGCTCGTGCGGGAGCTCACCACCCGCGCGGGGGCCGCGACGGTGTTCGTCAACTACAGCCTCTCGCCCGAGGCGAAGTACCCCACCGCGATCGAGGAGATCTACGCCACGCTGGTGTGGATCGCCGAGCACGGCGCCGAGCACGACCTCGACCCCACCCGGATCGCGGTCGCGGGCGACTCGGTCGGTGGCAACATGACCGCGGCCACCACTCTCATGGCCAAGCGGCGCAACGGCCCCAGGTTGGCCGCGCAGCTGCTGTTCTACCCGGTCACCGACGCGAACTTCGACACCGGCTCCTACGAGCAGTTCCAGTCGGGATACTTCCTCAGCCGCGACGGCATGAAGTGGTTCTGGGACCAGTACACGACCTCGCCCGAGGAGCGCGCCGAGATCACCGCCTCGCCGCTGCGGGCCTCCCTGGAGGACCTGGCAGGGCTGCCGCCCGCGCTGGTGATCGTGGCCGAGGCCGACGTGCTGCGCGACGAGGGCGAGGCGTACGCCGCCAAGCTCCGCGCGGCGGGCGTGCCGGTGACGGCGGTGCGCTACCAGGGGATCATCCACGACTTCGTGATGGTCAACGGGATGCGCGACACGCACGCGGCGACGTCGGCGACCCGCCAGGCGGGCGAGTTCCTCCGCGACGCCCTGCGCCCCTGACCTCTCCGCTTCGTACGGCTCGCGTCCGCGCGGGCCGTGCGCCCTTGACCTGTCCGCTTCGTACGGCTCGCGTCCGCGCGGGCCGTGCACCCCTGAACGGCGTGCGACCCCGCACGCCGGCGCGTTCCTGACGGCCTGCGCCCCCCGTGCCGCACCGGCCTCGGCCGGCGCGCGGCTCCGCCTGCCGTACAGCACAGAAAGGAAACCTTCATGGCAAGCACCACCCCCACCGTCGTCCTCGTGCACGGCGCGTTCGCCGACTCCTCCAGCTGGTCGGGCGTGATCGCCGAGCTGCAGGCGCAGGGCATCCCCGTCGTCGCCGCGCCCAACCCGCTGCGCGGGCTGGCCGCCGACGCCGCGTACATCGCCTCCGTGGCCGCCCAGATCGAGGGGCCGGTCATCCTGGTCGGCCACTCGTACGGCGGCGCGCTCATCACCGTCGCCGGCGTGACCGAGAACGTCGTCGGCCTCGTCTACATCGCCGCGTACGTCCTCGAAGAAGGCGAGAGCCTCGGCGAGCTGCAGGGCCGCTTCCCGGCCTCGCCGCTGGTCGCCAACCTGCGGCAGGCCACCTATCCGGTCGCGGGTGGCGACCCGGCGGTCGAGGTCACCATCACCCCGGAGGCCTTCCCCGAGATCTTCGCCGCCGACGTCCCGGCCGAGGCGACGAAGGTGCTCGCGGTGACCCAGCGCCCGCTGGCCGCCGGCGCCTTCGCCGAGACCGCCTCGGCGGCGGCGTGGAAGACCAAGCCCTCCTGGGCGCTGGTCGCCTCCGCCGACCAGGCGATCAACCCCGAGGTCGAGCGGTACGGCGCCAAGCGCGCGGGTGCGACGATCGTCGAGGTCGAGGGCGCGTCGCACGCCGTCGCGGTCTCCCGGCCGCGAGAGGTGGCCGCCATCATCCTCGACGCCGTCCGCGGCACCTCGGCCTGACACGACTCAGGCCGGCCCCGCCTGCCCGACGGGAGCCTGGCCGGCCCGGCCCTGTCTGACGCGAATCCCGCCGGCCCCGGCCGGCCTGACGCGAACCCGGCCTCGCGCGGCGCCCCGCCGCGCGCTGGTTCGACCGTGACCTTCACGCGCCGCCGTACGGGGAGGCGGGTCGTGCCGCCGAGGTGACGGTCACACCGGGGCGAGGTCGCGGGTGAGCGCGGTGAGCTCGTCCATCGCCGTCCGCAGGTGGTGCATCAGCCGCCACGCGTCGTCCACCCGGTTCGGGCAGGCGACGACGCCGAAGTCGAGCGCCCCGTCGTAGGAGAAGCAGGTGATGTTGACCCCGCCGCTGACATCGGTCAGCACCGACACCGGGTAGTACGACAGCACCCGCCCCCCGCACAGGTACAGCGGGAACTGCGGCCCCGGCACGTTGCTGATGATCAGGTTGATCGCCGGGCGCGCCACCGAGGCGAGCTTGAACACCGTCGGCGTCAGGGCCGAGATCGGCGCGGGCAGCATCGCGCACAGCTCGCTCAGCCAGCTCGCCGGCGACATCGCGAACCTGCGCTTGGCCGTGCGCATGGTCTCGCCCGTCTCGAGCAGCCGCTCGCGCGGGTCGGCGACGTGGGTCGGCAGCGGCGTGATCATGGCGGAGATCTGGTTGCGCGCGCAGTCGCGCCCCGCCGTCCGCACGGCCACCGGCACCGCGGCGATCAACGGCTGGCCGGGCAGCGCGCCATGCTCGTCCAGCCACGCCCGCAGCGCCGAGGCGCAGATCGCCATCACCACGTCGTTGACGCTCAGGCCGAAGCTCTTGGCGACCTGCTTGACCTCCTTCAACGGCACCGAGCCGAAGGCGAAGCGGCGCTCGCCGCTGATGGGGCCGTTCAGCGGGGTGCGCGGCGCCGACAGCGACGGCAGTTCGGGGCGCGGCCGGTCGTCGCCCGTGACGAACCTGGCGGCCCTGGCGATCAGCCGGGAACCCGGCAACGTCGCGACGACGGGGATCGCGTCGAGGTCGCCCGCGGCTCTGGTCAGCGAGCGCACCGCCTTGACCGGATGGGCGGCGGTCCGTACGGCGGCGCCCGCCAGCATGTCGAGCAGCCGTGGCGCCGGAGGCGGCGGGCACGAGGGCGGCTCGACCGTGCGCGGCTCGGGGGAGAGGTCGAGCAGCGCGGCCAGCGTCTCGGCGCCGGACACGCCGTCGATGGCGGCGTGGTGGACCTTGGTGTAGACGGCGACCCTGCCATCGGCCAGCCCGGTGATCAGGTGCATCTCCCACAGCGGATGCTCGCGGTCGAGATGGCGCATGTGGAGCGCGGCGACGGTCTCGGCCAGCTCCGCGTCGCCGCCCGGCGCGGGCAGCTCCACCTCGAACAGGTGGTTGTCGATGGAGAAACCGGGGTCGGGCGCCCAGTAGGGCAGGTCCAGCCCGAACGGCACGCCGGTCACCCGCAGGCTCAGCGCCGGCGACAGGTGCAGCCGCTCCAGCAGCAGCTCCGCCAGGCCCGCACGAGTGATCGCACCCGACGGAGCGCAGCTGGGGTCGAGGATCGCCACCCCCGCCACGTGCGCGGCGGTCGTCGCGGACTCGGCACTCAGGAACTGCGCGTCGAGCGCGGTCAGCTGCGTCATCGGGCCTCCCTCTGCACGATGCGTCCATCGTGCCTCTTCAGGATTTCAGGAACGTTTCCGCAAAAGTCTTCCAGATGAATTCCATGACGCAGACCAGCGATTGTCCGGAGCTTTATGACCTCCCAGCTCAGGTAATGGAAGTGACATTTACCTATCCTCTGGTCACCAGAATAGGGTGCCGGACGACCGCGTCGAAGTGGTAGCCGAAGGGGTGCCAGGACCGCTGGAGGGGCTGGCAGGCGCCGCTGTCGTCGCGGGCTCTGGCGAGCAGGGCGTTCGGGCCCTCCTCTCGCGGCGTCCAGGCGATCCGCCAGGGCAGCCAGGCGTCGTCCTGCAGGCCGCGCCGCTCGGCGGCATGCCAGGTCAGACCGTTGTCGGCGCTCACCTCGACATGCGTGACCCGGCCGGTGCCCGACCACGACCTGCCGTACAGGACGTGGCGCACGCCGGCCTTGAGTATGGCCGGCCACGGCAGCTCGAACGCGCTTTTCACGGTCATGGTCGTGACCCCTGGGTAAAAAAGAGTGTTCCACGGCGTGAACAACTCCTTGGTCGACACCTCCAGGTCGCCGAGCCATTTGACGGAGGCGATTCCGGCCCAGCCGGGAACGATGAGACGGGCGGGGAAACCGTGGTCGGGAGGGAGGGGCGCGCCGTTCATCTCGTAGGCCACGAGGACGTCGTCGAGCGCCTTTTCCACGGGCAGCGGGCGGCGCACGTGGCCGAGGTTCACGCCCTCGTGCACGAACGGCTGGTCGAGACCCGTCGCCAGCACGTCGACCGCGCCGGCGCGCAGGCCCGCCAGCTCCAGCAGGTGCCCGAGCGGCACGCCCTTCCACCGGGCGACGCCGACCGCGCCCAGGCCCCACTGCATGCCGGGGGCGGCCCGGCGCTGCTGGGTGCCGTAGAAGCGGCGGCCGTTGCCCGCGCACTCCAGCGCGATGTCCCTGGTGCGGGACGGCATGGCGCGCAGCTGGTCGTAGCCGATCAGCAGGTGGCGGCGCAGGCCGCCGCCGTGCAGGCGCAGCCGCCAGGAGGCGGCGTCCACGCGCGGCGTGGAGGTGTGGTTGCGGACGAAGAAGCGGTCGGTGGGGGTGTGGTAACCCTGGCCCGCCATCGCTTCCCAGCGCGTCTCGGCACTGCCATCGTGGAGGGTGAACAGGTGAGCCGGCAGGGGTTTGACGATGGTGTCGGTGGCTAGCCTCATGGTTCCACTAATTCCCTACCTATTAACCATCCAATCCTCCGTGCGCGCACCTCGTCAGGGTCAGCGGATCGCCACCAGGATGACGTCGCCCCCCATCCGCCACGCGCGGCTCAGCGGCCGAGGAACGCCAGCAGCCTGTCGATCGGCCACGTATTGATCACGTCGTCGGGCGTCAGCCACGCCCGCTGCGCGATGCCCACGCCGAAGCGCTGGTTGCCCAGGTGCGGGATGGCGTGGGAGTCGCTGTCGATGGAGAACTTCACCCCGTGGTGCTTGGCCAGCCGTACCAGGTCGGCGGGCAGGTCGGAGCGGTCGGGGAAGGAGTCGATCTCCATGGCCGTGCCGGTGCGGGCCGCCGCGCGGAAGACCGCCTCCCAGTCGGCGTCGACGGGCTGCCGCTTGCCGATCTTGCGGGTGGTGGGGTGGCCGATGATGTCGACGTGGGGGTTCTCGCAGGCGGCGATGAAGCGCCTGGTCATCTCCTCGCGGCTCTGGGTGAAGTGGGAGTGGACCGAGGCCACGCACACGTCGAACTGGCTCAGCACCTCGCCCGGCCAGTCGACCGAGCCGTCGGGCGCGATGTTGAGCTCGGTGCCGTGCAGCAGCCGCATGCCGGGGTAGGCGTCCTGCAGCTTCCGCAGGGCGCCGCGCTGCTCGATCGCCTTGTCGAGCGTCATGCGCTGCATCGCCAGGTCGGGGGCGTGGTCGGTGACCGCGTAGTAGGCGTAGCCGAGCGCGTGGGCCGCCGCCACCATCTCCTCCAGCGAGGCGATGCCGTCGGTGAGGTCGGTGTGGGTGTGAAGGTCGCCCCGCAGATCCTCCAGGGTGACCAGCGCGGGCAGTTCGCCGCGCAGCGCCGCCCGCACCTCGCCGCCGTCCTCGCGCATCGTCGGCGGCACCCACTGCATGCCGAGCGCGGCATAGATCTCCTCCTCGGTCTGCGCCGCGATCACCCGCTCGCCCTCGAACAGGCCGTACTCCGACAGCTTCCAGCCCTTCTTCACCGCCATCTCGCGGATGGCGACGTTGTGCTCCTTGGAGCCGGTGAAGTAGATCTGCGCGGCCCCCCACGACTCGGCCGGCACCCTGCGCAGGTCGATCTGGATGCCGCTGGTCGTGCGCACCGAGGTCTTCTTGTCGCCGGCGGCGATCACCTCGGCCACGTACGGCTGCGCCCGGAAATCCTCCATGATCGACTCGGGCGCCACGGCCAGGATGTCGATGTCGCCGATCGTGTCCTTCATCCGCCGCAGCGACCCCGCGTAGGCGATCCGCTCGGCGCTCAGGCTCGCGATGATGCTCTCGGCCAGCGACATCGCCACCCCGATGTGGACCCGCCGCCCCGCCTGCTCCAGCTGCTCGATGCCCTTGACCAGGTTGGCGAGCGTCTTGGGCCCCAGCCCCTTGACTCCGTCGAGCCGCCCCGCGCCGATCGCCTCGGCCAGCGCCGCCGGGGAGTCGATGCCGAACTCCTCGAACAGCATGATCGCGGTCTTGGGGCCGAGCGTCGGCACCCTGGTCAGGCTCCGCACCCCCGCGGGCACCCGCTCGCGCAGCGCGTCGAGCTGGCGGAAGCTGCCGCGCTGCAGGAACTCCTCCATCTTCAGCGCGATCGCCTCGCCCACGCCCGGCACCTTGCGCACGTCGACCTGCGCGATGTCGTCGGGGAACCCGGCGATCGCCTTGGCCGCCTTCTGGTAGCTGCGCACGCGGAAAGCGTCGCCACCGGTGAGCGCGAAGAGCTCCGAATACTCCTGAAGGGCGGCTGCCGCCTCGTCGTTAGCCCGTGCCATGCGCCCCAGCGTAGGGGAGCGCTCTGACACTTCCAGATCACGGATCGGCCTGAATTGAATGTCGCCCCTTGTGTCAGGTCAGGTGCGTTCAGTACGAACGGATCTGAACCATCTGGAGGAACTTCGTGCGCTTACGTGTTCTGATCCCTCTGCTGTCCGTTCTGCTGCTTCCCTCCGGTACGGCTGCCGCCGACCCCACGCCACCCGTCAGGGACTTCGGCAACGGGGCCGACCGCAACGAAGAAGCCGCCGGAGTGGGGCGGTCCGCAGCCGAGTCCGCCAAGACCCTGCGTGACGGCGCGCCCGAGCTGACCTGGCGCGCCGACCGCAGCCGCGGCTACCCCCGCACGAACACGCTGCCGATCCCGCCGGAGAACCCCGCCGACGCCTCCATCAAGCTCGGGCTCGTCCCGCACCACGCCATCGCCGCGAGGCTCAACCGGCTCCAGGCCGTCGGCGACAGGGTCAGCGCCGAGGTCGTGGGCCGTTCGGCGGGCGGGCGCGAGATGTACCTGGTCACGGTCACCGCCCCCGAGAGCGCCGCCGAGACGCGCAGGCAGGAGCGGCTGCGCCGGCAGATCGCCGAGGGCAGGCAGGTCGACGCCAGGCGGTACAAGGCGCCGGTCTTCGTCAACGGCAACATCCACGGCAACGAGTGGGAGGGGACCGACGCCAACCTGCGCGTCATCGAGGAGCTGGCCACCAGCACCGAGCCCCGGATCAAGGACCTGCTCGAGCGCACCCGCCTGTACTTCAACATCACCGCCAACCCCGACGGCCGCGTGCTCGGCCAGCGGCCCAACGCCGACGGCTTCGACCTCAACCGCGACTTCGTCACCGCCTCCCAGCCGGAGACGCGGGCGATGCGCCAGATCATGATCGACAACCAGCCGGTCGTCATGATCGACCTGCACGGCTACGTCAACGGCACCCTGGTCGAGCCGACCACCCCGCCGCACGGCGCCAACTACGAGTACGACCTGTTCATCAAGAACGCCTACGCCAACGCGCTGGGCATCGAGCAGGCCATCCTCGCGCTCGGCTACACCCCCGAGAAGGACGGCACGTTCCCGCCGCAGATCCCCTTCCGCGACTCCGCCGAGGGCTGGGACGACTGGCCGCCGATCTTCACACCGCAGTACGCCCCCTTCCACGGCGCGGTCGCCTCGCACACCATCGAGTTCCCCATGCGGGTCAACGGCAGCGAGTACACCAACCAGCCCGTGGCCGAGCTGCAGCGCCGCAGCCGCATCAACGTCGACATCGCCGCCGCCGCGATCAGGGCCACCTACACCTTCGTCCAGAACAACAGGGAGAAGCTGGTCGCCGACCAGATCGAGGTGTTCAGGCGGGGCGCGGCGGGCGAGCCGTCCAGGCAGGTGCCGCTCGGCATCGTGCCGGGCTTCGGCCCCGAGGACGTCTACAACACCACCTACCCGCGCGCCTACGCCATCCCCGCCTCGGGCCCGTCGGCCGCGCGCCTGGTCGACCACCTCATCGCCAACGACGTGCGGGTCGACAGGGCGCTGCTGTCCTTCCGCGCGGGCGGCAGGACCTACCCGGCCGGCACGTACGTCGTGGACCTGCGCCAGCCCAAGCGCGGCCTGGCCAACGTCATGCTGGAGGCGGGCGCCGACATCAGCGGGCGGGTCGACGCGATGTACGACATCTCCGGCTGGAGCCACGGCCTGCTGTGGGGCGCGACCGCCGACCCGGTCGCCGACCGGCGCTTCCACGTGGCGTCCGTGCCGGTCAAGGTCGCCTCTCCCACCGGCGACGTGCCGCGCGGCGGCGGGCCGCTCGCGCTGAAACTGGACGACGCCAAGGCGGTGCGCGCGCTCAACGACCTGCTCGGCCAGGGCGTGGCCGTCACCCTCGCGGCCGACGGCAGCGCGATCGTGCCGGCCTCGGCGCGCCAGGCCGCCACCACCGCCGCCGACCGGTACGGCGTGCCGTTCACCAGGGCCGCGCAGACCACGGGCACCCCGCTGTCCAGCGTGCGGATCACCGCGGCCGCCTCCGCCGACGAGCTGTTCACGCTGCGCGAGATGGGCTTCGCCGTCACCCCCGTCTCGACCACCGTGCTGAACGCGGGCTTCGACTGGAGCGGCACCGACGTGCTGTACGTCTCCAGCGGCCTGTCGTTCCCGGCGCTCAACCCCCAGGCCAGGGCGGCGCTCGAGGCATTCCTCGCCAAGGGCGGCGTCGTCACCCGGGGCGGCACGGGCGCGAACTTCAACGCCGCGGCCGGGCTGCTGACCGTGACCGCCGTGGCGGGCCGCGGCGACGCCAACGGCGTGGTCAGGATGAACGCCGCGGGCTCCACCGGTCCTGGCGCCGTCGGCGCGGGCTCGCCCGCGCACTCCTTCGTCTACTCGCCACGCTGGTTCACCGCGCTCGGCCCCGAGGTGAAGGTCGAGCAGTCCTACGCCGCCGAAGGGCCGCTGGTGTCGGGCCACTGGCGGGCCAACCCCGACGGCAGCGGCGGCCCCGAGGCCGCGCGCGGCCAGGCGGCGGTGGTCAGCGGCAGGGACGAGCGGGGCGCGGCCGTGGTGCTCTTCGGTACCGAGCCGATGTTCCGCAACCACCCCAAGGGCCTGTTCCCGCAGGTGGCCAGGGCGCTGTTCTGGACCTCCGCGTCGGCGAAGGTCCTGACCCCGTAGACGGGCTGCGTGGGCGTCCCCCCTCGCCCACGCCGCACACCGCGAGAGCCGGGCCGTACCCCCCTGACGGCCCGGCTCCCGCCTGTCCGGGGGCACCCGGCATGACGGCGTCCCGGAGCTGACGTGAGTGAGGCGGCAGGGTCAGGGCAAGCCGATCCACGCGGTGAGGCCCGCTGGAGGATCCCCGCCGCGTGGGCCGGTCAGAAGCGCACCTCGCGCGGCCGGTAGGGCTCGGCCAGGAAGGCCGGCTCCTTGTCCGTCAGCTCCACCGCCACCGCGTCGTCGACGTGCCTGTCCTTGGTGGCGCCGATGTCGACAGCCGTGCGCCACCCTGCGCATCGCCTGCTGTCTTCGATCACACGAGCCCTGGTTTTGGTGCTTCACATCGCCTTTGACTTGTTATCGCCTTCCACTGTGGTGATCCGGGCGTAGGAATAATGTGCTGCTCGAGTACACCTGGAATGCGGACGAGGCCGAGGAGTGATGCATGGGGGTGTCCGAGGGGCTGCAGGCGGAAGATCCGCGGCAGGTGGGCCCGTACCGGATCGTGGCCCGGCTGGGCGCGGGCGGAATGGGCCGAGTCTACCTGGGGCGCTCAAAAAGCGGCCGGGCGGTGGCGGTGAAGGTGGTCCGGCCCGATCTGGCCGAGGATCGCGAATTCCGGCGCCGGTTCGCCCGTGAAGTGGCTGTGGCCCGTACGGTGAACGGCTTCTTCACCGCGGGCGTGGTCGCTGCCGACCCTCATGATTCACCGCCCTGGCTGGCCACGGCATTCGTGCCGGGGATGTCACTGGATGAGGCGGTAGCCGACCATGGGCCATGGCCGGAGGCGTCGGTGTTGGCGTTGGGAGCGGGGCTGGCCGAAGCGCTGGAGTCGATCCACGCCGCCGGCGTCGTTCACCGGGACTTGAAGCCGTCGAACGTGTTGCTGGCCGCCGACGGGCCCCGGGTCATTGACTTCGGGATCTCGGTAGCGGCCGAGGACAGCAGGCTGACTCAGACGGGCGTGGCCGTGGGAACTCTCGGGTTCATGTCTCCGGAGCAGTTGACCGGCGCCCCGGTGGGACCGGCCAGCGATGTGTTCTGCCTTGGGGCGGTGCTGGCGTTCACCGCCATGGGAAAGGGACCCTTCGGGACCGGCTCGTGGCAGATGCTGCTCTACCGTACCGTGTACCGGGAACCCGACCTTGCGGCGCTTACGCCCACGCTGCGGTCGGTGGTGGCGAGGTGCCTCGCCAAGCAGCCTGAACAGCGGCCAAGCGCGCCAGCCCTTCTGGATGAGCTGGCCGAGAACATCACCGGCGCATCCACCATCGTCGAGTTCTTCACCGAGTCCGCCTGGCTGCCCGACAATGTGGCACGGGTCGTACAGACCCACGTCGCCACACCGCCGCCCGCTACGCCCCCGCCACTTACGCCCTTCGGCCCGCACCGAACACTGCCGCTCACGGACACGCCTGGGGCTTCTGAAGCACAGGCCAAGCCGATCGTACAGCGGGCGGCGCAGCTCCCTGACAGTAACGCGCAGGCACATCAAGCCGCCAATCGCCCAACCGAGGGACTCGGCAGCCGTGGTCTGTCACGCCCCTCCAAAGAAGGCAGCCCCCGCCGAGAAGCAGCCGCAGACGGCCCGGCGGATGGCCGCACAGGGATATCACGCCGGACGGCCCTGCTCGGGCTTGCGGGCATTGGCGCCGCAGCGGCCGGCGTCATCGGCTCGCGACTCCATGATCAGCGCCCCTCCCTCGGGGCGCAGCAGTGGGCCTTCAGTACAGGCGGCAGGGTGCGCTCGTCTCCCACGATCGCCGACGGGGTGGTCTACATCGGCGACGAAGCCAACAAGCTGTACGCCGTCGACGCCACCACCGGACGCGAGCGCTGGTCCTTCGCCACCGGCGGCTCGGTGCACTCGTCTCCCGCGGTCGCCGGCGGGATGGTCTACGTCGGCAGCTACGATCACAAGCTGTACGCCGTCGACGCCACCACCGGACGCGAGCGCTGGTCCTTCACCACCAGCGACATGGTGTCCTCGTCTCCCGCGGTCGCCGACGGGGTGGTCTACGTCGGCAACGAAGCCAACAAGCTGTACGCCGTCGACGCCACCACCGGAGGCAAACGCTGGTTCTTCACCACTGGCGACTCGGTGCGCTCGTCTCCCGTGGTCGCCGATGGGGTGGTCTACGTCGGTAGCTGGGACGACAAGCTGTACGCCGTCGACGCCACCACCGGAGGCAAACGCTGGTCCTTCGCCACCGGCTATTTGGTGCTCTCGTCTCCTGTGGTCGCCGGCGGGGTGGTCTACGTCGGCAGCCAGGATCACAAGCTGTACGCCGTCGACGCCACCACCGGACGCGAGCGCTGGTCCTTCACCACTGGCGACTCGGTGCACTCGTCTCCCGTGGTCGCCGATGGGGTGGTCTACGTCGGCAGCTACGATCACAAGCTGTACGCCGTCGACGCCACCACCGGACGCGAGCGCTGGTCCTTCGCCACCGGCGGCTCGGTGCACTCGTCTCCCGCGGTCGCCGACGGAGTGGTCTACGTCGGCAGCAACGACAACAAGCTGTACGCCATCACCGCGTGATTCCGTGCCGGCCGAAGAATTTCGCGTCCGCGTCTTATCTGGCGACGGAGCGGCCGAAAGGACGCGTTCCCGTTCATCGGCCGATCGGAGCGACGCGCGTTTCCCGCTGGGACCCGGACGATTTCGGCCGGATCCCGGCGCACTTCATCGGAGTGTGGACATTATGATTTCTTACCCTTGTCCAGCTGCGGGCGTCGCGAATTTCGCCTCGTCGGCCACGAAGTTCAAGCAGGCGAGCGCCGAACTGCTCGTCTCGCTGAGGCCGCGCTTCGTATTCACCTCAACCCAGTTGCCCCGCTGGTTGTAGAGGTCTATTTCTTTCTGGAGTTCCTTGGCCTGGTTCTGCAGGGCAACCTTGATCGGATCGGGGATGTTCGGCTGCTTCAGGTCCTCCTCGGTCAGGTCCTTCATCTTCGTGAGCAGCGGCACCACTGCGGTGCTGCCGCTGTAGCCGGAAGACCTGAAGGGGTTCTCCGAGGCCAGTTGGGTATCGATGTGCTGGAACTCTGTGACGTGCTGGCAGCCGGCGACGTTCCTGATGTTGCACATGCCGGAAGCTGGGTTCCAACCCCCCTCGGCGCCGTCCGTGCAGTAGGCCGGTATGTTCGCCGCCGACTTCCCGACGCCACTGCTGTTCACTGTCGACGTCCCGTCGCCACTGCCGAGAGCCGCCCACGCTCCTACCCCGATCGCCGCCGCGACCGCCACGCCGTAAGCGATCAGGACGAACTTGTTCTGCCGTGCCATGTCCACCCCTATATATTCGTATGGTTGAGAAAAGCGGGACAATGAATGAAACGGCTGCTGAAGCCAGGTTCCGTTTCATCGGATTGATGGTCTGATCGGATTCCCAGGCCGGGTGCTCCTCACCCCCAGCAGAGTGAACCCAGATCCTTCGCGTCCTCGCTCAGCTGTCTCATGGCGAGCCTGGTGGCGTTGGTGTCGGGGGTACGTCCGGCCTCGATGTCGGAGAGTTGAGCGTCGAACGCGTCGGCCTGAGCGGTCAGGTCTCCGGCCATGTTGTGGATCTTCGCCTTGACCGCCGGTATCGTGGCGCGGCCGGCGAGATACGAGATCTGCCTGACACCATCACGCAGAGCCGCACTGGTAGCGTTCGCCTTGTCAGCCCGACCGCGATTGGAGTCGCCCAGTGCGATGGCAGACAGTCGCAGGGCGTTGCCAGCCGTCTGGACCGCAGCGGTGCACAAGCTCGCGTCCGGTCCGGGGCTGCGGCTGATGGTCGGTTCGGCAGCGGACGACGAACTGTCACCGCCGCTTCTGCTCGTCGTGATGTCCGCCGATTCCGCCCCTGTGTAGGGTGTCTCGGCGGCCTTCCCGCGGAACTGGGAAGCGACAGCGAAAGACAGCAGCCCGGCCATCCCGACGCCGAGCAGTGACAGTATGGGCCGCACCCAGGTACGCCTTGGACCGGTCTCTGTCAGCGGCGGCAGTGTTGCCGTCCGCGTGGGCGGCGGTGTGCCGTCCAGCATCCGTAGTACCGAGTCGACGCCGGGCCGGGTTTTCGGATCCTTGTCCAGCAGCGCGATGATCACCGGTGCCAGGTGCCCGGCACGGACCGGATCGTCCGGTTGCTCGTGGGCGATGGCGTGCATCGTGGGCAACATTGCGCCCCGCTCGAACGGGGAGACGCCGGTGGCCGCGTGGTACAAGGTCACCCCAAGCGACCATAGATCTCCGGGCGGACCTTCTACGCCATCCAATCGCTCGGGGGCGATGTAAGCGACCGTGCCGATGACGGCTCCGGTCTTGGTGATCTGGGTGTCGGCGTAGTGCTTGGCGATCCCGAAATCCGTGACCAGAACGTCGCCGCCGTCGGTGACCATGATGTTCGGCGGTTTGATGTCCCGGTGGATGATGCCGATGCCGTGTGCTGCCCCGAGCGCGGCAAGGACGCCCTGAGCGATCCGGTTGATCAGCGCGATGGGAAGACCGTCGGGCTCGGCCTCCAGTAACTCGGCAACCGACCGTCCACGGACGAGGCGCATCACCGTCCACGGCAGCCCGGCATGCTCGACGACATCGTGAACTGCCACGATGTTCGGATGCTCGCGTAGCGAGGCGGCGTGCTGTGCCTCTTTGCGGGCGTATGCGAGGACGGCCGGGCGGGTGGTGCTCGGGGTGTCCAGTCGGACGGACTTGACCGCCACGTCGACGTTCAGGCTCAGGTCCCGGGCCTCCCATACCTCACCCATGCCCCCACTGCCCAAGCGCTTGATCAGTTCGTACCGGCCAGCGATGAGCGTGCCCGGTGAAGTCTCGCTCACCAAATCCGCGGCCCCGCCATGAGACTCGATATTGACTCCTGTCCGAGAGCGTAGCGTAAGGGCGAAGTCAGGTGTTTGAAAACGGTTCTGCTGACAATCCTTGCTCGACGTCGATTTGTCGGCGGGTTTCGGTCGCCGATCGACACAGATCACCTTTGCCCTCTTAAAGGGCGTTTTGTTGCGAAAAGTGGTGAAAGGTGCCTTCATTCAACGGCTTCACCTTGGGCGACCGGTCCGGCATATCACTGATGGGTGACCGACGGAGAGATGGCCACCGTCTGTCGCAGCCTTCTCCGACGCGCCACCAAGGAGGGCCGAGGGTGCAGAGGGACGGAGCCTCATGCGTTCCCTTCTCTCCGCTCTGCCCCGGCGAGCTGGATCACGTCGTCCTGGTGGCGGTGGTTTCCGATCGTCTGGTGGTCTGTCTCGGTGATTGGGAGCGCGCGGGCGGCGCCGGCCGGGACCAGCCGAAGAGCCGCAGCCCGGCCGGGCGGCCGACGCGCGCCCCTGATCGTGCAATGAAAGTCCACGCCGGATCGGCGCTTGCGTGATGATCGTCAGATCTTCGGCCGGTGGGTGAGGTGGTGTGCCCTGGAGCGGATCGGCAGCTCAACGGGGCTTCCTCGACCAGGGGTGACGCCGGCCTCCGCCGCCCGCCGGACGATCGGTTCGGCCTGCTCCTCGGCGAGCACCCACTCCCACGCCGCGGGATCGCCGTAGCTCATCACGCCGAGGCGGATCCTGGAGACCTTGAGACCACTGGTGCCAAGACGTGCGTATTCCATGTTTGCCACCTTATGGGGAATGGTGCGCGGAAAAAGGATCAGAACTAGTCAGGAGAAATGCACATCTAACCCGGCAACGACTCGGGGGCATACACAGGTGAGGTGTCGATGGTCTCGGTCAAGCGCAAAGCAGCCAGGCTCCTTTTCGGATCCCGCTACGAGAAGGTGCCATGGGGACAGCGGGTCTACGTCCGTCCTGGTGAGAGGCTGATCCGCGAAGCGCAGTGGCGTATCAAGATCGCACGGGCGCGGACCGTGTCACTGGACGAATACCGGCGTGAGGTGCCGCTCGGCGAGATCGAGGAGTTCCTCTCCTGCATGATGTGCGGCGAGTCGCGCCAGCAGCCGATGTACGAGCCGACCGGCGGGAACGGCTGGCGCTACCGCGTCGTGCGCTGCCCGTCGTGCGGCTTCCTCTACCGCAACCCCAATGTCAGGCCCGAACGGCTCGGCGACCTGTACGCCAACGCCTACAGCAGCTTCCTGACCGGCAAGTACGCCGAGAACAGGCAGCGCCGCTACACCCTCACCATGGACGCCTTCTCCCCGGTGTTCGACGACGGGAAGGGCAGGCGGCTGCTCGACTTCGGCTGCGGCGCGGGGCTGTTCCTCGAACTGGCCGAGCGGCGCGGCTTCGACGCCGTCGGGGTCGACCTGTCGCCCGACTCGGTCGAGCAGGCCAACGCGAGGCTGTCACGCGCCAAGGCCTACTTCGGCTCGCCCCAGGACGTGCCCGAGATCGCCAGGGGCGGGTTCGACGTCATCACGCTGTGGTCGGTGCTGGCGCACCTGCCCAGGCCGCTGGAGGACTTCGAGCGGTTCAGGGGCCTGCTGGCGCCGGGCGGGGTGCTGCTCATCCTCACGGTCAACGCCGGATCGCTGCTGCTGAAGGCCTACGAGTCGGCGTGGAGCGGGTTCACCAAGAACCACCTGATGTTCTACTCCTCGCGGACGCTGCCGACGCTGCTGCGCCGTACCGGCTTCGCCGGGGTGTCCTACGCGCCGCACTACGGCGACACGATCGAGGCGGGCACCACGCAGCTGCCGGAGGCGATGCGCGCCCGGCTCAGGCACGCCGTGGACACCAGCGACGGCGGCAACATGATGCGCGCCCTCGCCTTCGCCGACGACAAGGCGGTCGAGACGTGGGGCGGCAGGCTGCCGATCCGCCGGATCAGGGCGTGATCATCGTCACGCCCGGCACCGACCCGATCGAGGCCAGCGCCTTGCCCGCGTCGGCGAGCCCGATCGTGCGGGTGACGAGCTGGTCGGGGTGGAGCGTCCCCGCCCTGATCAGCTCCAGCATCGGCCCGTAGGCGTGGGCCGCCATGCCGTGGCTGCCGAGCAGGCGCAGTTCGTGGGCGATCACCCGGCCCATCGGCAACGGCGTGCGCTCGCCGGGCAGCAGGCCCACCTGCACGTGGCGGCCCCTGCGGCGCAGGCTCTCGATGGAGGCGGCGGCCGCCGACGCGCTGCCGAGCGCGTCGATGGACAGGTGGGCGCCGCCCCTGGTCAGCTCCATGACCTGGGCGGCGGCGTCGCCCGACGAGGCGTTGACGAAGTGGGTGGCGCCCGCGAGCTCGGCCAGGTGAAGCGCCTCGGTGCTGATGTCGACGGCCACGACCCTGGCCCCCGCCGCCGTGGCGATCATGACGGCGGACAGGCCCACGCCGCCGCAGCCGTGCACGGCCACCCACTCGCCCGGCTTGGCCGCGCCGACGTGCGCGACGGCCCGGAAGGCGGTGGCGAAGCGGCAGCCCAGGGCGGCCGCGGTGGTGAAGGCCATCTCCTCCGGCAGCGCGATGAGGTTGACGTCGGCGTGGTCGATGGCGACGTAGTCGGCGAAGGAGCCCCAGTGGGTGAAGCCCGGCTGCGTCTGGCGCTCGCACACCTGCTGCTCGCCCGCCGCGCAGGACCCGCACGAGCCGCAGGCGCAGATGAACGGGACCGTGACCCTGTCGCCCTCGCGCCACTCGCGTACCTCCGCCCCGACCGCGGCGACCACGCCGGCCAGCTCGTGACCCGGTACGTGGGGGAGCGTGGTGATGTCGGGGTCGTGGCCCTGCCAGCCGTGCCAGTCGCTTCTGCACAGCCCCGTCGCGGCCACCTGGATCACCACGCCATGAGGGCCGGGGGAGGGGTCGGGCGCCTCCCGCAGGTCGAGATCGCCGCCGAACAGGTCGAACATCACCGCGCGCATCTCATGAGCTTAGAGTGAGCTCCCGCGATGCGCGCAAGGGCAGCTCCGGCGCCGGGCCGCCCGGAGCCGGGATCCGCCGCTCACCCGGGGCCGCCGCGGCGCGACGGGCCGCCCTCCGCGGTGAGGTGTGGAGCCTGGTCGCTCGGACAGTAGGGGGGCATGGGACAAGAGGTTGACAAGGAGCGGTTCTCCGAGGCCGAATACACGCGCTTCGCGGAACGCCTCAACGACCAGCTGGCCGAGCTGCGCCGGCTGCTCGATAGACCTGGTTTCGGTGCGGGCCCCACCACCATCGGTGCCGAGCTCGAACTCTTCCTGGTCGACGGGCGCGGACGGCCGCTGCCGCGCAACGCCGAGGTGCTGGAGCGGCTCGGCGACCACCGGCTGACCGTGGAGCTGGGCCGCTACAACGTGGAAGCCAACCTGACGCCGCTGCCGCTGGCGGGCCGCCCCTTCGAGCGGCTGGCCGACGAGATGCAGGAGCTGATCAGAGCCGTCGACGGCGCGGTCGGCGAACTGGCCGGCGGCGGGGCGGTGCCGATCGGCATCCTGCCCACGCTCGGCACCGGCGACTTCACGCAGTTGGCCATCAGCGACGAGGCCCGGTACCGGGCGCTGGCCCGAGGGATGCGGCGGCTGCGGCTCGAGCCGTTCATCGTCAGGATCGACGATCTCGAGCTGGAGGTGCAGGACGTCATCCTGGAGGCGGCCAACACCTCGTGGCAGGTCCACCTGCGCACGCCGGCCGCCGACTTCGCCAGGACCTACAACGGCGCCCAGCTCGCCATCGGGCCGGTGCTGGCCGCGTGCGGCAACTCGCCGTTCTTCCTGGGCCGGACCTTGTGGGAGGAGACCAGGATCGCGCTGTTCGAGGAGGCGGCCGACGACAGGGACATCGGCCGCCGCTTCCGCAGGGACGGCCGCGCCACCTTCGGCTCCGACTGGGTGCGCGAAGGGGCCTACGAGCTGTTCGAGCGGTACGCGCGCGACTACGAGCCGGTGATCCCCGCCCTCGACCAGGGCGGCGAGCTGGCCGAGCTCAGGCTGCACAGCGGGACGGTGTGGCAGTGGAACAGGCCCGTCTACGACCCCGTCGACGGCGGTCATCTGCGCATCGAGTTCCGGGCCCTGCCGGCCGGGCCGACCTGCGCCGACATGGCCGCCAACACCGCCTTCCTGCTGGGGCTGACGCTCGCGCTGGCCGAGCGGGACCTGACCGGGCAGCCGTTCGGCACCGCCTACCAGAACTTCTACCGCGCGGCCATGAACGGGCTGCAGGCCAAGCTGACCTGGGAGGGCCGCGAGGTGCTCGCCGCCGACCTGGTGCTGTCGCTGCTGCCGGAGGCCAGGGCGGCGCTGCTCAGGGCCGGCGTCCAGCCGTCCGAGGCCGACCTGGAGATCATCGCCCAGCGGGTACGGCTCGGCCGTACCGGAGCGGTGTGGCAGCGCGAGGCCATGGCCGAGCTGGGCGGCGACAGCGAGGCGATGGTGCGGCGCTACTACGAGAACGCGCTAAGCGGCCAGCCGGTGCACATGTGGCGGTAACCGAACCAGAAGCCACTCTCGTCCGTCAAACTATCCCAAGGGAGAGTAAAGCGAGGGGACGATGGCTTCCAAGGGGATGGTTCCGGCCGAGAAGGCGCCTTTCGCGCTCCGGAGGGTGACGGGGACCCTGCGGGACGGCGCCGCCAAGCTGGCCGCCGACATCGGGGCGAGCGCGGTGGAGGCCGTGCTCGCGCAGGCCAACAGGAAGGCGGTGCGCAAGGGCGCGGCCGCGGCGCTCGGCACGATGCAGCCCAGGCCGGCTGACTGGTACGCCTTCGACGAGAAGGACAACGACACGCCCGACTGGTATCCGCAGGGCCTGACCTGCGGTGAGGACTCCGGTGCCGCGGGCGTGCCGGTGTTCGTGGCCGGCTGGTACTTCAAGCCGGTGCCGCCGGTGGCCGAGCGCGGCGTCAGGGTCACCTTCCTGAGCCCGTCGACGCTGCGCTACCAGCACGCGCTGCTCGTGGAGGCCAAGCCCGACGGGTCGTACGGGCCGATCAACATCCACGCCGGCGGCATCGCGTGGTACGGCGACCAGCTCTACGTCGCCGACACCACGCGGGGGCTGCGGGTGTTCGACATGAACAACCTCCTCGACCTGCGGACGGCGCAGAACGACCTCGGCGACCCCACCCGCATCGGGCGATCCGGCGAGAGGTTCCACGCCTTCGGCTACCGGTACGTGATCCCGCAGACCGACTTCTGGCGCGTGGCGACGCCCGGGGCGCTCTTCTCCTTCGTCGCGGTCGACCGCAGCACGACGCCGCACACGCTGGTGGCGGGAGAGTACGTCCAGGACGCGCCCACCGGCAGGGTGGCCAGGTGGGAGCTGCCCCTCGGCGACGGGGTGCCGCGGGAAGCCTTCACGATGCCGCACGCGAAGATCCAGGGGGCGGTGTCGTCCGGCGGGGCCTGGTACCTCAGCCAGGCGGCCGACGCGCGCACCAACGGGAGGCTCGTCGTGGACCGGGGCGGGGAGGTGACGGTCCGGCCGTTCCCCGTCGGGCCCGAGGACCTGACGGTGTCGGGCGGGAAGCTGTGGAGCGTCACCGAGTTCAGGAACCGCCGGGTGATCTTCGGCGTCCCGCTCTGAGGTCGCCGGGGACGCGCCGAACCGCCCGGCCGGCGAACCTCGCGCTCCCGATGAGGCCCGACGCCGGCCGGGCGGCGGTCACGCCTCGAGGTGCCGGTGCAGCGCCTTCCGGTAGCCGCGGTCGAAGTCGTCGTAGCGCGCCCGCAGCTCCGCACCCGGCCACCCCTCGGGCAGCAGCTCCGGGGGCAGCAGCGGGTCGGCCAGCAGGTGGCGCAGCACCGCCGCCGACACCAGGAACCCTTCCGCCAGCCCCTCGGCCCGGTCGAGCGCCGTCAGCAGCCGCCGCGCCTCGGCCGCCCACCCCGCCAGGTCCCACAGCAGCGCCGTCGGGTCCTCCCGCGGCGTGCCGTCGATGAGCGTGCACTGCGCCGTGACGATCTCCGGCCACCGCCTGATGAGGTTCGCCGGGCGCAGCCAGGTGCCCTCGCGCAGCTCGGCCAGGCGCAGCGTGGTCATCGTGTGCCGCAGCGCCGCCCGGTCGGCGGGCGCGCGCCGTTCCGCGGTGACGACGGCGATCTCCCACGTGCCGTCCCACGCCCTGGTGTGCGGGGACCGGCTCTCGTCCTGCCTGGCCTGCCGTTCGCGCAGCCGCTCGGACAGCGCGTAGCGCCCGTCGTCCTGCACCAGGTCGCCGGCCGCGACCATCCGCGACAGGGCCACCCGCACGGTGCCCTCCGCGATGCCGAACACCTCGCCGATGCGCACCAGCGCCCGGCTCGGCAGCCGGGGCGGGTGGCTGCCGAGCAGCGCGCTCAGCACGGCCGAGCGGGCGGTCAGAGTATTACGGTCTTCCATCGCGTGTCGATTATATGTAACACTCCGAGCATGGCGAGCTATCTGATCGAACCCGTCGACGGCCCCAGCGGCCGCTACGACACCGCGCGCTACCAGGGCGCCGCCGGACGCGACTGGTGGTCCTGCGACCCCTCGCTCCAGCTGCTGATGCGCCGCCACCTGGGCGAGGGGTACGACTGGGCCGCACCCCACCTGTCCCGCCTGGGCGCGCTCATGGGCGGGCCGATCGCCGCGCACGCGGAGGAGACCGACCGCAACCCGCCCCGCCTGGAGAAGTACGACAAGTGGGGGCGTGACATCAGCCAGGTCGTCATGCCGCCGTCGTTCGTCGCGGCGCGCGAGGCGCTGATGGCCGACAACTTCACCTCGCCGGCGTTCGCCGAGACCGCCAGACAGCACGGAGCCGACCCCGCCGCGCTGGCCGCGGCCTGGACGTACCTGCTCGACCAGGCCGACATCGGCATGGGCTGCGCCCTGGGCACCGGCGGCGACATGGTGGTGTCCCTGGCCGAGAAGCACGCGCCCGCCGACGTCCGCGACCGGGTCCACTCGATCTTCGCCAACGGGTTCTACTCCGGCGAGGCCGCGCAGATGTTCACCGAGCGGACGGGCGGCTCCGACCTCGCGGCCCTGGAGGCGAGCGCGGAGCCCGACGGAGAGGCCTGGCGCCTGACCGGCCTGAAGTGGTTCGCCTCCAACGCCAACGGCTCCGCGTTCGTGGTGCTGGGCAGGCTGCCCACCGGTGACGTGGCGCCCTTCCTGGTGCTGTGGGAGCGGCGCGACGGGTCCCGCAACGCCGTACGGATCAGGAGGCTCAAGGACAAGCTCGGCACCCGCTCGGTCGCCTCCGCCGAGGTGGAGTTCACCGGCGCCGAGGCGTTCCTGCTGGCGGGCTCAGGATCAGGCTCGGGGCTCGGCACGATGATGAAGCTCACCAACGCCTCACGGCTCGGCGTCGCCATGATGGGCGCCGGCGTCGCCCGCCGCGCCCTCGTCGAGTCGATCTGCTACGCCTCCGCCCGTGAGGCCTTCGGCCGCCGCCTCATCGACCAGCCGCTCATGCGGCGCAAGCTCGCCGAGCTCATCGTCGAGGTCGAAGCGGCGCAGGCGCTGGTCTTCGACGGCCACCTCGGCCCGCGGCTGCGCCTGGCGCCCGCCCTCGTCAAGCTGCGCGCCGCCCGGCTCGGCGTCACCGCGGCCGGCGACGCCATCGAGATCCACGGCGGCAACGGCTACATCGAGCAGTGGCCGGTCGCCCGCCTCCTGCGCGACGCCCAGGTCAACCCGATCTGGGAGGGCGGCGACAACATCCTGTGCCTCGACGTACGGCGGGCGATGCTCCGCGAGAACGCCCACGAGCCCTTCCTCGACCGCCTGACCGCCGCCGCCGACCAGGCCCCGTCCGGCGACTCCCCGACCGTCGACCTGGTCCGCGGGCGCATCGACGACCTCCGCAAGGCGATCACCGTGTGGTCCTCGCTCGACCCGGTCGTGGCCGAGGCCCGGCTGTTCCCGCTGGCCCAGCTCATGGCGGACGTCTACGCGGCCGCCCTGCTGCTGGAGCAGGCGGGCTGGGAGCAGCGCGCGGGCTTCGGCGACCGCAAGGCCCTGGTGGCCCGGCTCCACGCCGAGGCGCACCTCGCGGACCAGGGGCCACTGCGCGGCATCGACCGCCCGGCGGAGGATCTGGAGCGCTTCGACGAGCTCGTCGCCGGGGCGCTCACCCTCTGATCCCGTCAGGCGGTCACCAGGCACCCATCACGCCACGGCCGCCGACGACCAGGGAGGAGCCCGATCCCGACGTCCACCGGAGGACCGGATGACCGTGCGAACCGAGCGGGAAGGCCCCGTCACCACCGTGGTGCTCTCCAGGCCCGAAGCCCGCAACGCCGTCGACCGCGAGACCGCCGACGCGCTGGTCGCGGCCTTCACCGCGTTCGAGGCGTCGGACGCGGCCGTCGCCGTGCTGTGGGGCGAGGGCGGCACCTTCTGCGCGGGGGCCGACCTCAAACGCCTCGACAACCATGTCGGGGAGGAGGGCGACGGCCCCATGGGTCCCACCAGGATGCGGCTGAGCAAGCCCGTCATCGCCGCCGTCGCCGGCCACGCGGTCGCCGGCGGCCTCGAGCTCGCCCTCTGGTGCGACCTGCGCGTGGCCGAGCAGGACGCGGTGTTCGGGGTCTTCTGCCGGCGCTGGGGCGTCCCGCTCATCGACGGTGGCACGGTACGGCTGCCGCGCCTGATCGGTCTCTCCCACGCCATGGACCTGATCCTCACCGGCCGTCCCGTAGCGGCCGAGGAGGCGCTGCGCATGGGGCTGGCCAACAGGGTCGTCCCCGCCGGGCAGTCACGCCAGGCCGCCGAGCGCCTGGCCCACGACCTGGCCCGCTTCCCCCAGACCTGCCTGCGCGGCGACCGCATGTCGGCGCTGGAGCAGGCGGCGCTGCCCGAGCAGGAGGCGATGCGCAACGAACTCCGCCACGGCATCGCCGCCCTGGGCGAGGCGGCCGACGGCGCCGCCAGGTTCGCCGCGGGAGCGGGCCGCCACGGCGACTTCTCCACCCCCTGACCACCCGGCCCCGCCCCTTCGGGAGGACCGCCCGCCGGGGTCCCGGTGACCATGATCCCGGGCCTGGGCTTGACCGGCCGGGCCTCCCGCCGGCGCGGCGTGTGCGCGCCGGGATCTTGTCGGTGCGCTCACGTATGGTGAGACCATGCCGGACATCGACGGTGTGACGATCACCAGCCCGGACAAGGTGGTCTTCCCGCAGGGCGGGCGGACCAAGCTCGACCTGGTCCGCTTCTACCAGGCGGTCGCCGAGGGCGCCCTGCGCGGCGTCTCGGGGCGGCCGATGATCCTCAAACGGTTCGTGCACGGCATCGAGCAGGAGGCGTTCTTCCAGAAGCGCGCCCCGGCCAAGCGCCCACCCTGGATCGAGGTTGCCGAGCTGCGCTACCGGTCGGGGCGGAGCGCCGAGGAGGTCGTCGTCACCGACGCCCGCCAGCTGCTGTGGGTGGTCAACCTGGGCTGCGTCGACCTCAACCCGCACCCCGTGCGGGCCGCCGACCTCGCCCATCCCGACGAGCTGCGCATCGACCTCGACCCGGTGCCGGGCGTGCCGTGGGGCCAGGTGCTGGAGACCGCGCAGGTGGCGCGCGAGGTGCTCGCCGACCACGGGCTGGTGGCGTGGCCGAAGACCTCCGGTTCACGCGGCTTCCATGTCTATGCCCGCATCACCCCCGACTGGAGCTTCTCGCAGGTACGGCAGGCGGCCGAGGCCGTCGCCCGCGAGGTGGAGCGAAGGGCGCCCGATCTGGCGACCAGCCGGTGGTGGAAGGAGGAGCGGCAGGGCGTCTTCGTCGACTACAACCAGAACGCCTACGACCGCACCGTGGCCTCCGCCTACTCCGTCAGGCCGGTGCAGGACGCCCGCGTGTCCACGCCGCTGGCGTGGGACGAGGTGCCGGGGTGCCGCCCGGAGGAGTTCACGATCGACACGGTGCCCAAGCGGTTCGCCGCGCTCGGCGACCCGTGGGAGGACATGGACCTGCACGCCGGCTCGCTCACCCCGCTGCTGGAGCTGGCCGAGGCGCAGGGCCCGCCGCCCGAGCGCACCGAGCTGCCGCTGATCGAGATCGCCAGGGCCCAGCACAAGGACGAGGCACTGGCGGGCCTCGAGGCGTGGAAGGCCCGCCATCCCGACGTGGTGGGGTTCCTCGAGCCGGCCGATGTGCTGGTGGACGGGATGCGCGGGCGCAGCAGCGTGTGGTACCGGATCAGGGTCAACCTGCAGCACGTGCCGGAGGGCCTGCGCCCGGAGCAGGAGCCGCTGGAGGTCGACTACAACCCCTGGCCCGCCGACTGGCGCCCACCCGAGCCCTGACTCCAGGCCCGCCGGCGCCCCGACCGCTATCGGCGACCGCCCGTGCCCCCACCCTGCGATCCCGGGTGCCCGCGGCCGATCCGCCCCGCAGGACGGGCCGCCGGGGTCAGCGGCCGTCCTCCAGGACGCGTTCGAGCTCGGCGATCACCGAGGTGACGGGCGTGCACGCCGGCAGGCGGGGCGTGGCGAAGTAGCCGGGTTTGTGCGCTCGCAGCAGCGCCTCGCCGTCCAGCTGCCAGGTGAAGCCGTGCCGTCCGAGCAGCCTGGCGAACACCTCCCCGGCCGGCCGGGGGTCGCGCGCCGCCAGGCGCCTGATCGGCACGGGGGAGACCGCGTCGCCCCGCAGGTACCGGCTGACGGCGTCGCGGTAGCGGCTCCTGGTGACCAGCGACGGGTCGGCGAAGGCCGCCTCGACCGCGGCGAAGTCGGTGTAGTAGCCCAGCCCGTCGCGTTCGTCGAAGATGAGGGCGACGCTCTCCTCCTCGGCGAGATGGCCGGGGAACTCCAGCGAGGCGAACTCGCCCATGCGCTCGGCCACCTCGGCGCCGCGCATGACGACCAGGTCGGAGCCGAAGTGCTCGACGAACTGCCGCCGCTGTGCCGCCTGGATCTGCCACGCCTCGGCCAGCAGGGCCGGGTTGCGGAACACCCGTGCCGGATGGCGCAGCGCGGCCTCGGCCGCCGCGCGCACCAGCAGCGGCCGTGCCTCGCTCGTGTGGACGGCGGGGGTGGCGCTGATCAGCCAGGCGTCGAGGGTGACGGGGATGAGCCGTCCCACCAGGAACATCCCGGGGTCGAGCACGTCGAAGGCGCCCTCACCCAGATCGGAGTGGGCGGTGTAGGTCAGCTCGTCGATCAGGTTGAACAGGATGATCGCCGGGCCCGCGACGGTGCGGACCTCGAAGACGCCCTCCACCACGTCCTTCCAGCCGAGCACCATGGCGCGCTCGGCCTCGGGGAGCTCGGGACGTTCGGCCACGAACCTGTCGATCAGCAGGTCGCCTCCCGGAAGGCGGTACTCCAGCGCGAAGTGGTCGAGCGCGAGCGCCGAGGTCGCCTCGTCGGTGACCACCCCGTCGGGGAAGAAACGGCCGTACACCAGGCCGAGCTCCCGGGTGAACCGCCCTGACACCGCGAACTCCAGCAGCTCCGGCTTGAGCTCCGCGGCACGCGCGAGTAGATCCATGGGGCGACCTTAGCCGCGGGCGTTCCCGGCTTGCGGTGATTTTCGGTAACCGGGCAGGGACATTCTGTCACTCAGGTGGCTGTCCGATGTCCTCGTTCCACACCTCGGGCCAGCGCTCGACGAAGGCCGCCATCAGCGCCCGGCACTCGGCCGAGTCGACCACCACGACCTCGACCCCGTGGGCGATCAGGAGGTCCTCCCTGCCCATGAAGGTGCGGTTCTCGCCGATCACCACGCGCGGGATCTCGTAGAGCAGGATCGCCCCGGTGCACATCGCGCACGGCGACAGCGTCGTGTACATGGTCGAGCGCCGGTAGACGTGGGCGCTCCGTCGTCCGGCCCGCTCCAGCGCGTCCGTCTCGCCGTGGCGGATCACGCTGCCCTCCTGCACCCTGCGGTTACGGCCGGCGCCGAGCACCTCGCCGTCGGCCACCAGCACCGCCCCGACGGGCACCCCGCCCTCGGCCAGCCCCGTGCGGGCCTGCTCGACGGCGATCTCCAGGAAGTCCATGGGCCCACCCTAGGCCGCTGCAACCGGGGTGCAAGGACCGCACCCTACCGTCGGGGCATGTCAAGTCGATGGCTGCTCGGAGTGGCCGCCGCCGCGGCGGCCACCCTCACGCTCCCCACCGCCGCCACGGCGGCCACCACCCGCACCCTCCCCTCGGCCACCCTCTCTTCGGCCTCCCTCTCCTCCGCCGCGGTAGCACAGGCCGCCGCCCGTCCTGCCACCCCGCGTGCCACCCCCGCGCCCGCCGCGCCGGCGAGCACGCCCGCCCCCGCCGCGGCCGCGAACGCCCCCACCCTCGAGACGCCGGCCCTCGCCGCCGCTCCCAAGCCCGCGACCACGGCCAACCGGCTGTTCCACGCCTGGTTGCGCGACGACAGGACCGCCGCCGCCAAGGTCGCCACGCCCGCCGCCGTCACGACGCTGTTCGCCTACCCCTTCCGCGCGCCCGACGGGTTGGCCGGCTGTGCGAGCGGCGCCTGCGCGTTCAGGCACACCAGCGTGCGGGTGCCGGGCGAGCTCAACGGCATCCTGATGATCGTCTCCGGCGGCAAGGTGACGCGCGTCTATGAGTCGCGCCACTACTCCAAGGAGAAAGCGGCCACGCACCTGATGGACGCCTGGCGCAAGGGCGACCGCAGGCAGGGCGCCGAGGTCGCCGCCACACCGGCGCTGAAGACGCTGTTCAAGGTCACCTGGGACCCCCACGGCGTGCCGTACACCTTCCAGGGGTGCGAGAAGAAGACCTGCGCCTGGTCGTACGAGGGCGGCGCGCTGCTGATGCACGTCGCCGGCTCCAAGGCCCGCGGGTACGAGGTCTCGTCGATCAGTTACATCGCCGACTGACCGACCCACCTGTCGGCCCAAGCCATCAGCGGCCGCATGGCCTCGACCAGCGCCGCGCCGCTCTCGGTGAGCGAGTAGCGGATCTGTACCGGCGTGGTCGGCCGCACCTCGCGCGCCACCACGCCCGACGACTCCAGCTCGCGCAGCCGCTGCGCGAGCAGGCGTTCCGACAGGCCGGGGACCGCGTCGCGCAGCTCGCCGTACCGCGTCGCGCCCCTGGCCAGCGCGAGCAGGATGACGCCGTTCCACCTGCGGCCCACCAGCTCGATCGCGGTCTGGAAGTGCGGGCAGTGCCGCATGAGCGCCTCGGGAGAGGACATCACTTACCTTCCGTAAGCCGGTTATGTAATGTAAGACCTATGACGGATTTTAGGCATGACCTGTGGTTCGGTGCCTTCCTTACCCCCGCCGCCAAGGACGCGCACCCGCTGACGCGCCAGGCCATGCTCGCCGAGGACGCCGGACTGGACATCATCGGCGTGCAGGATCATCCCTACCAGCCTTCCTTCCTCGACACGTGGACGTTGCTGTCGGTGCTGGCGGCGCGCACCCAGCACATCAGGTTCTTCCCCGACGTGGCCAACCTGCCGCTGCGTCCGCCGGCCGTCCTGGCCAGGGCCGCGGCCAGCCTCGACATCCTGAGCGGCGGCAGGGTGGAGCTCGGTGTCGGCTCCGGCGCCTTCCGGGACGGCGTCGCCGCGATGGGCGGGCCCCGCCGCACCCCGGCCGAGGCCGTCGCCGCCCTCGAGGAGGCCATCGAGGTGATGCGCGCGCTGTGGACGCCCGGCGGCCCCGCCAGCTTCGACGGCGCGCACTACCGGCTGGACGGCGCCGCGCCGGGGCCGTTCCCGCCGCACCGCATCGGCGTGTGGGTCGGCGCCTACCGGCGGCGCATGCTGGAGCTGACCGGGCGCACCGCCGACGGCTGGGTGCCGTCCTCCGCCTACGCCCCGCCGGCCGAGCTGGCCGCGATGAGCGCGATCGTCGACCGCGCGGCGGCGGACGCGGGCCGCGATCCCGCCCTGATCCGCCGCGTCTACAACATCAACGGCCGCTTCTCGCGGCTGCCCGGCACCGGCTTCCTCGACGGGCCGCCCGCGCTGTGGGCCGAGCAGCTCACCGAGCTCGTCCACCGGTACGGCATGAGCGTCTTCGTCCTGGCCCCCGCCGACGAGCGCGACCTCAAGATCTTCGCCGAGGAGGTCGCGCCCGCCGTGAGGCAGGCCGTCGGCCGCGAGCAGCAGCGAACCGCCGAGCCGAAGCCGTCCCCCGGCCCGCTCGACGACTCGACCAGGCCCAGGCTGCCCAAGCGCGACCTGGCCGAGCTCTCGCCCGCCCAGCGCCAGCGCGGCCTGCACCTGGTCAAGGTGCACGACGACCTGCGCGACGAGCTGGCCGGGATTCGCGAGGCGCTGGAGCAGGTCGCCGAGGGCAGGGGCGAGGTCGCCGCGCTCCGGTCGATGATCAACCAGCTCACGATGCGGCAGAACTACTGGACGCTCGGCAGCTTCTGCGCCTCCTACTGCCGGATCGTCACCACCCATCACACCATCGAGGACGAGCACCTGTTCCCCACGCTGCGGTCCGCGCAGGCCTCGCTGGCACCGGTCATCGACCGGCTCCAGGAGGAGCACGAGGTCATCGCCGGCCTGCTGACCCGCCTCGACGACGCGCTGGTCGCCATGGTGCAGGACGGCGACGCCATCGACGGCGTCCGCGACCGGCTCGACGAACTGGCCGCGGCCCTGCTGTCGCACCTGGAGTACGAGGAGCAGGAACTCGTGGAGCCCATCGCCCGGCTCGACCTGGACCTGTGATCCCTACCCCCGCCGGCTTCATCGCCCTGTGGGACCTGCTCCCGATCCCGCCCGGCGGGACCTGTGACCATGAGATCCCGATCCCGGCCCGTGTCGCCGCCCGGCGGGACCTGTGACCGTGACTTCCGCCGGCTTCAAAGCCCGGCTCGGCCTGGACCTGGACCCCGACCGGCGAACGCTCGCCGGCACGCTGCGGGCGCTGTCGGCCGAGCTCGAGAACCTCATGGCGGGCCGCGTCCCCGCGCCGGCCGCCGCCGACCGGCCGCCGCCCGACAGCGCGCTCCTGCTCGGCCAGGGCCGCCGGCCCGTGCTGGCCACGCTGAGCGTCGGCGCGTCGCTGTTCGACCGCAGGTACGGCCTGGCCGCCGCCAAACCGGTGGAGCTGGTCCCGATGGGCGTGCTGGCCAACGACGTCCTCGATCCCGCCCGCACTCACGGCGACCTGCTGCTGGTGCAGGGCGACCACCCCGACGTGTGCGTGCACGCCCTGCGCCGGGCCGTCAGGGCGACCAGGGGCGGCCTCGCGCCGGCCTGGTCGCAGGACGGCTTCGCCCGGCCGGACGCCGTCGCGCGTCCGGGCACGACCGGCATGCGCAACCTGCTCGGTTCAAGGACGGCACGGGCAATCCCGACGCGGGAAACGCCGCCGTGATGGACACGGCCGTGTGGGTGGGGCCCGGCGACGGCGAGCCCGCGTGGGCCGTGGGCGGCAGCTACGTCGCTGTCCGCCTGGTCCGGCTGTTCGTCGACAGGTGGGACGACACCCCGCTGGCCGAGCAGGAGCGGGTCATGGGCAGGCGCAAGGAGTCGGGCGCGCTATCCCGAGGGCGGGTTCGTCCCGCTGCCCGCCTACCGCTGGCAGCGGCGGCGCTTCTGGCCCGACTCGGCGAAAAGCGCGCAGCCGCCCGAGCCCGCCGCCTCGGGCCCTTCCCGGCCCGACCTCGCGGCGCTCACCGAGGCGGAACTGGCCGCCTCCGTCGCCCGCCTGGCCGCGCAGGTCCTGGCGGTGCCCGGCCACGAGGTGGCCGTCGACACTCCGCTCACCCACCTCGGCCTCGACTCGGTGCTGGCCATGAGGTTCAGGGACAGGATGCGCCGTGACCTGGGCGTGGACGTGCCGCTGCGCAACCTGCTCGGGCCCGCCACGCTGCGCGAGCTGGCCACCGAGCTGCGCGCGTCGCTCTGACCGCCCCGCCGCCCCCGGGACGCCCTGCCCCGGGTGGCGGTGGCCGTTGGTCGCGGTTGGTGACCCCGGTGGCGGTGGCCTGGGTGGCAGTGGCACTGCCAGTATCAAGCGGCTCTGGGACATGCGCGCCGCAGGCCGGAGGATGGGTGCCATGGTGATCGCCGTGATGACCGCGCTGGCCGGCGGCGCGCTGGTGGCAGCGGTCTGTGCGAACGTCCTGCTCACGGTCTTCACGCCCAGGGGCAGGCCGTCCAGGCTGGTCCGCGGCACCCTGCGCACGCACGCCTCCGTCCTCGTCGCGGTCGGCGGGCGGCTGCCGCGCCGGGTCCGCGAACCGCTGCTCGACCTGTGCGCGCCGCTGGCCGTCCTCACGGTGGCCGCGATCTGGCTCGGCGTGTCGTCGGCGGGCTTCGCGCTGCTGGACGCCACGCCGCTGCGGGAGGCCGAGTGGGCCTCCCACGGCCTGCTGCTCGCCGCCGTGACCGCCTACCTGCTCCGTTTCCTGCACGCCTACGGCAGGCGCGAGCGCCTCGTGGCCAGGCTGGCGGCCAGCGTGTGCAACCCGCGGGACGCCGACGCGCTGCTGGCCGCCTACCTCAGGACCGGTTCCCGTGACCACCTCGACGGCCTGTTCGCCGAGTGGACGGGCTGGATGACCGAGGTGGAGAGCACCCACATCGCCCCTCCCACCCTGGCCTTCCACCGGCCCGCCGGCGACCTGGACTGGCTGAAGGCCGCGGTCATCGTGCTCGACGTGGCCGCGCTCACCGAGGCGCTGGCTCCCAGCTGGGCCCCCGCCCACACCCGCGCCCTGCTCGACACCGGAACCCGCTGCATGCAGCGCCTGGCCGCCGAGCTGTGCATCAGGCTGCCGGCCGTGCCCGTCAGCCTGCAGGGCCGCGAGGAGAGCAACTTCTCCGACACCCTGCGCGTCGCCCACAACGCCGGCCTGCCCGCCGAGCGCGACGCGCAGGCCGCGTGGGTCGTCTTCCAGCACCGGCGCACGGGGTACGCGCCGCACGCCTACGCCATCGAGGCGCGCCTGCACTACGAGCTGGACTGATCGGGCTCCTTCCACGTCCACAGCGGGACGTCGCGCAGGGGGTGGAGCTCGTCGTCGGTGGCGGCGCGGGAGTTCTGCTGCGCGACGCGCGAGCCGAACTCCAGGTGCTCGCGCACCGCCTCGCGGAACGGCTCGTCGGCCGGCAGGCCCGCCTCGTCGAAGGACTCCATGTACAGCGCCACGAAACGCTCGCGCTGCTCGTCGGTGATGTCGAGGTGGCGGTGCACCTGGATGAGATGGTCGAAGCCGAGCTCGCGGGTGAAGCGGTCGGGCCCGCCGAAGGACTCGGCCGTGAACCAGGTCAGGTGATCGACGTGGGTGGCGCGACGCTCTCGGAACAGCTGCTTGAGCAGGGGATCCTCGAGGACCTTCGCGTAGAAGATCTCCTCGAGCCTGTGCAGCGCCTCGTCGCCGCCTGCGTGCGAGTACAGACTGGTCATGCACCCACCTTCATGGTCACCCAGGAGGATGTCCAGCGCTTTCGCCTGTCGAGGAAACGCGTCGAGCTGCGTCAAGTCAGCCTGTCCGCCGCGCGCCGTCCTTACGTTGGTCCTCCGGATCGCAGGCGGAGGAGGAGACCGTGCGCGCAGCCGTGGTCACACAACTGAACTCACCATGGGAATTCCAGGAGCTGCCCGACCCCGTGGCGGGGCCGGGCCAGGTCGTCGTCCGCATCCACGCATGCGGCATGTGCTTCAGCGACGTCCTCGTCCACTGCGGGCACTGGCCCGTCCAGCTGCCCATCGTGCGCGTCCGCCTAGATGACTGATTCCAAGCCGTACGGCTGAGCGTCAATGGTCGTAGGCGGTGAGGGATCGGGCGGTGGGCCGGCCGGTCTTGTCGTTGTGCCAGATCGCGGTCGTCAGAGCCAGGATCCGGATGATCACTCGGATGGTGACGCCGGCTGGGGTGCGTGCGCCGTGGCGTTCCAGGTTGAGTTGGCCCTTGAAGGTCTGGTTGATCGATTCGATGGTCTGGCGTAATGGCTTGAACAGGTGCGCTCCGGCTCGCGGGGCCTCGCCCTTGCGGGCCTTGCG